>CALZOZ010000127.1 GCA_945828095.1 uncultured Clostridia bacterium | reverse complement strand
ATTCCTCTACGTCTCGTGGGCTCGGAGATGTGTATAAGAGACAGGTATGGTATTTTATCGTCACACCCCTTTTTATCCATTGCTGCACTATCAGTTATTCTGATTCTATCTGTGAGCTGTACCAGTCTCCGTGCCAGGTCTTCTGCATGCTGACGGTTGCTGAGCTTCAGCACAACGTTCATGTATCCCTCCAAGTGAACCTCCTTCCGCTTCTCTGCTTGAAACTTTCTGAAAAAATGTAAAATTATTAATGTTAAATTTTTATTGTAATTATTTTACTTTTTGTTTAAACAATACACTGTTTTACATAATTTGTCAAGCTATATTTTACAATAATTAACTTTAAAATTTTTCCTTGCCACCGGATTATGCATTTTTTTCTCACCAACCCTTGTAAGCCGCATAAATAGCATCGGAGTCGGAAAAAAATTTCTGTTAAAACCGAATCCTGCAGCTTTTTAACATCAAAAAACACCGCTTTCTGTCAAAGAAACGGTGTTTTTTGCTGACAGCCGACCAGACTTTTTCTGATTTTGATTTTAATATCAACGGTTTGCGGGTTTGGTGAGAAAAAATTGAATAAAAAGCATGCCAAAATCCTACTTTCCTACGTTCCTACTTTCCTGCTTGCCTACTTTTCCCCAATCATGCTTCTCAATTTTCCAAGGGCATCAGTCAGCGACCCCAGACTGTCTATAAGTCCCATTTCCACAGCTTCAGGACCGAATAAAAGCGTTCCCACATCATTTGCCATGTTGTCTGTACAATTCATCTTTTCCTCAATTTCCGCCTTTTTCGCATTGGAATGATCCACAATAAAATCAACTACCCTTTCCTGAGTCTTTTTCATATATTCAAAGGTAGGCTCTGCAGTAATCAAAGTGCCGCTTGTCCTGATTGGATGAAGTGTCATGGTGGCGGTCTTTGCCACGAATGAATAGTCCGCCGAAACCGCCAGAGGAATTCCTATGCTGTGACCTCCGCCAAGCACAAGGGAAACCGTAGGTTTTGAGATCCCAGCTACCAGTTCCGATAAAGCAAGTCCTGCTTCCACATCGCCGCCTACGGTGTTAAGCACCAGCAAAAGTCCTTTGATATCCGGGTTTTCCTCCACCGCAATGAGTTCAGGAATAAGGTGCTCATACTTTGTAGCCTTGGTATCCTGAGGCAGCACCGAATGTCCCTCAATGCTTCCGATTATGTTGATGTACTGAACATCGCTTTTAAAATTGCTTCCGCTGGCCAGAAGCCCCAGCTCTTTTATAATATCCGCCGCTTCGCCCTGGCTCTTGTCCTTTTCTTTTTCATCACTCATATTTAAAATCCTCTCTTCGTAAAAATTAATGTAAACCTTATAATATTATGAGCAAAGGAGCTGATTATTATGCTGTTAAGCGAAATCGGAGACAAGGAAATCATTGATATTTCAAAGGGCAGCATGCACGGCAGGCTTTGGGATGCGGAAATGCTTTTTGACGAGGCTACAGGCGTTATCCACTCTCTTTCCGTGCCTGATTTTCAGGGAGGCAAAAGTCGTTACAAAGAAGATTTGCAGCTTCCCTGGAGTTCGATTATAATAGTTGGAGAAGACACAATCATTTTCAAATCCAGATAGGTGGAAAATCACATGAAATTATCAGGAAAACACATACATCGGGCGTTGTCATTTCTGCTGGCTGTAATAATGGTCTCTGGACTGCTTGCCCTCTTATCAGGCTGCCACAGACAGCCATCCGGTGAAAGCGGAGAAAGGGATGGCGCACCATACAAAACTGTAACAGAGGAGACGGTACATATACTCTGACAGAAGCTGTATATCCGAAGGATTACGACGGTCCAATGCCTCTCGTTGCCATTGCACACGGCTTCAAAGGCACACGAAACAGCGGCGGCGCCGAGGAACTTTCCCACAGACTTGCTGAGGCGGGATACGCTGCTGTCCGAATGGACTTCAATCCTCGCACCGCACCGAAAAAAGATGCAGATAAAACCAACCTCTATGACCTTAAATCCATGGAGAAAGATATGCTACGTGCCGTAAACTACATGATCGGCCATCACTCCATCTATACCGACCGTCTGGGTCTTTACGCCCGCAGCATGGGCGGCAGAGTTGCTATGACCATGGCAAATGAAAACAGCGGCGGTTTTGATTTTAAGGCAATGGCTCTGGTGGCTCCTGCCGGAACTGACGATGCTATGGTTTATTACATGGGTGGCGATGAAAGCTGGGAAGAAATGAAAAAGACCGCCCGTGAGGACGGTTTCATAGAGCATCAGGGTCAAATGCTGACCCCGGAATGGTTTAAAGAGTTTGAAGACTATAACCCATGCGATTTCGGCCATAAGTTCGATGATAAACCGGTACTGGTAATCTGCAACACACTGGATTACGTTGTCACCGATGAAACCAGCCGCAAATGTGCCGGTGCATATAAAAAACAGCCGGGTAATTGAGGTGGCGCTCTAAATTATCGTGTGGGTGTGGGTGCTCTCTAAACTATCGTGTGGGTGA
>CALZOZ010000126.1 GCA_945828095.1 uncultured Clostridia bacterium | reverse complement strand
ACACTGCATATCGTCGGCAGCGTCAGATGTGTATAAGAGACAGATATAATATTATCGCACGTTTGTGCGCAGGACGGGCGCAGGATGGGAATCCGTCCGGGACCCGAAACTAAAAGTTTTTAGTATATCGAAACAGATTCTGCTGTCCGCAAGCAGCTGAATCCCAGTAGACAAGGCCGAAACAGTTTGCCGGCACAGGCCCCAAACCCAGTAGGTAGAAAGGAAGAAGAATGAAATCATTTATCGCAAAACCTGCAGAAGTAGAACGTAAGTGGTACGTTATCGATGCAGAAGGCAAGACTTTAGGTAGACTTGCATCAGAAGTTGCTTCAATCCTTCGCGGAAAGAAGAAGCCGACTTACACACCTCACGTTGACTGTGGTGACTATGTAATCGTTATCAACGCTGAAAAGGTTGAGGTTACAGGAAAGAAGAGAAAAGAAAAGATCTACAAGAGACACACTGGATATCCAGGTGGATTAAGAGAGATCACTTTCGAAAAACTTCAGGCAAAGAAGCCGGAAGAAATCATCAGACACGCTGTAAAAGGCATGCTTCCTGATGGAAAGCTTGGCAGACAGATGTTCAAGAAGTTAAAGGTTTATGCAGGTCCTGAGCACGCTCATGCTGCACAGAAACCGGAAACATGGGAATTCTAAGGAAAGGGAGGAATAGACAATGGCAAAGATGCAGTATCAAGGAACAGGCAGAAGAAAAAGTTCAGTTGCTAGAGTTAGATTAATCCCTGGAACTGGAAAGATCACTGTTAACAAGAAAGACATAGAAGATTACTTCGGAATGGAAATCGTTAAGAGAGAGGTAAAGAGACCTTTCGAAATCGCTGGATGCGAAGGCAAGTTTGACGTAATCGCTACTGTAACAGGCGGCGGCTTCACAGGTCAGGCAGGTGCTTTAAGACACGGTATTTCAAGAGCTCTTTGCGCAGCTGACAAGGAAGCTTACAGAGCTCCTCTTAAGGCAGCAGGCTTCTTAACAAGAGACCCAAGAATGAAGGAAAGAAAGAAGTACGGCTTAAAGAAAGCAAGAAGAGCAAGCCAGTTCTCAAAGAGATAATCAGCGGGCTTGGCACTTTCAAAAGACAGACTTCGAAAACTTCAAACGAAGATACAAAGAGAGATGCTTCAAATGCGAGGCATCTCTTTTTTCATAGATTATTGTGTTGAGTGTTATGTCATTAATAATCCCGCGGCCAGATATCCTGCCAAAGTGAGCACTGCCACTCCTATGGCATATGGCGCGGCCGTTTTGATTATCCGCATATTGGACACTCCGCTGCCTGCCGAAGTCATAAATACGGAATCCGCATAGAAGCAGCAGCTGTAGCCAAGAGTGACTGCACTCATGATAGCTGCGATTACCAGTTTCACAGGAACGCCGGAGGCTATTGCAACCGGAATAAAAATAGGAATTACGATTATCTGCATTACCCAGCATCCACCGGTGGCAAATGTAGTAAAGCCTACCAATATGAAAGCTGCAGCGGGCAGAATCCAGCCCGGAACAGAGGTGCCTGCAGAACCGATCAGCAGATCGAAAAGACCCAGATCCTGATTGGCTTTGCTGAGCATAAATCCGAAACAGATTACTATAGCCAGGGTGGTCATGGATTTTGCTCCGTCGAAAAAATGTTCAAGGAACTCCGATATGCTCATCAGCCTTTGGGAAATATATAAAATGAACTGAGCAGCAACGGCTAAAAATATGCCGTGAATAAGGTCGTTGTCAAATATGAGAACGCCGGCAACAAGAGTTACTATGGGAATGATGGCGTTGAGCGCCGAGGATTGTTTTGTCTCCTCAGGCATTTCGATTTCCACCAGGGATTTTGCCTGTTCTTCATCAAGGAGTGCGGGACCTCCGCCGGCAACCCTTTCGTATGAATGCTTCAGCGTGCCCAGCTTAGGGAAAATCCCCAGGGCAAGTAGGAAAAGCAGACAAAACATCAGAACCGGATAAAACATAAAGGGTATGGAACTTATGTAATCGTCGAAGGTAAGTCCGAAGTCGGAGAGCAGTCCTATGGTAAATGCTACCCAGCTTGAAAATGGTACGAGTACGCAAAGACAGCAGCCTACAGCATTGGCCTGAAAAGCCAGATGTTCCCTGGGGATGCCGTTCCTGTCAGTAGTGCCTTTAAGAGCAAAGGTTACAGCCAGCACGCTGAGATACTCATCCACAAACATAATGATGGACATCAGCATAGCCAGGAGAAGGGGCTTTCTCGGGCCGGAAGCCAGCCTGGAGGCCATATCGTTGAACCCGGACAGTGCGCCGGACTCCTGCAGGAGCTTAATCATTCCTCCGAAGCCGACCAGAATAAATATTACGAATTGATAGGAGGGATTTGAGAGAGCGTTGTACAGAGAATCTATGGTGCCATTGAGAAAGTCGCCTCGATATAGAATGGCCATGGCAAGCAGAGCCGCAGCAATCATAGATTCGGCCATTTTCTTCGTTATGAGGGCCGCTGCAATGAGAAATGTCAGCGGTAAAAGTGTTAAAATAACATCTAACATCAAATCGCCTCCTGAATGGGTTATATACTTTATAATATATGATTATAA
>CALZOZ010000125.1 GCA_945828095.1 uncultured Clostridia bacterium | reverse complement strand
ATATATTTTGGAATTAATGTCAACAAAAAACTCCACAACAACTTGACACCGTCCCATTTTTCCGGCCATTTGACAAAGGATAATGTGAATGTTATACTCATTTCGTCTGATTTTATTTAAAGCAGAATAATACCTGCGGCATCGCTTGCCCTGCAGGATCTGGAGGTATATATGTCAGGAGATATCGTACTCTTTCTTGAACTTATAGGTACTGTGGCCTTCTCCGTTTCGGGAGCAATTACAGGATTAAAAAAGAAAATGGATATTCTGGGAGTGGTAATTCTCGGCCTGACCACAGCTGTCGGCGGCGGAGTCATCAGAGACCTTATACTTGGCATCACGCCACCAAATACATTCAGAAATCCTATATATGCCGCCTTTGCCATCGTTACGGCCCTTATCGTTTTTCTGCCTGCGGTGCAGCGTTTTGTACTTAAAGATAATGCTTTTTACAACACCCTCATGCTGCTGATGGATTCCATAGGCCTTGGTATCTTTACTGTTGTAGGTATTCAAGTAGCCCAATCCGTTTCAGGTGAACACGGAATTTTCCTCCTTGTTTTCGTAGGCGTGGTGACCGGTGTAGGCGGCGGTGTACTCCGCGACACCATGGCGGGAGACCACCCGTATATTTTTGTTAAACATTTCTATGCATGTGCCTCTCTTATAGGAGCATTGGCATGCGTATTCATGTGGGAAAGCTGCGGCGAAGCCAACGCCATGCTGGTAGGCACTGCTGTTGTGGTTATTCTCCGACTTCTGGCTGCTCACTTCCGCTGGAGCCTGCCTAAACCCATAGAATAAAACCTTTCAGATCAATCTTTCCTGAAGAAACACAAGCCCCGCTTTTTTACAAAGCGGGGTTTTCTGATTTCATTTTTCGTACTTCTCTGATGAGCATGAGCGCGGCAACAAGGGCAGCTGAAAAGTCTGCAATTGGCCCCGCATACATGATTCCGTCTATTCCCATAATCATCGGGAAAATAATTATCAGCGGCAGCAGGAAAAGAATCTGTCTGGTCAGTCCGAGGAAAATACCTATTTTAGGCTTTCCTATAGATGTAAAAAATGTTGATGACAGCGGCTGTACATTATTTATAAATGTGAAGAAAAGATATATGTGGAAATACCTTTCCGCAAAGGCAAAATACATTTCGCTGCCCTCTCCGAACAGGCTGATGATCTGTCTCGGGAAAAGCTGGAACAATGTAAATGCACAGAAACAGATAACGCTTCCCGCCGCAAGGCTCAGACCCAGTACACGACTTACTCTGTCGTATTTTTGAGCGCCATAATTAAAGCTTGCGATTGGCTGCATGCCCTGAGCTATTCCGATACAGACGGAAAAGAACATGAATCCCACTTTGTTGATTATGCCGGAACATGCCAAAGGAATGGAAGCTCCGTATGCAGAAAGTGCACCGTAGTATGTCAGTGAATTGTTCATAACAATCTGGACTATCATCATGGCAAGCTGATTGAAGAAATGAGCCAGCCCCAGACTTACGATATATCCGGCAAACTTCCAGCGGACCTGCAGATGATTTTTTGTCAGCTGCCCTGTTTTGTAATGTCTCAGATAATTAAACACCATCGCAGCCGATACAATCTGCCCTGTTATTGTGGCAATAGCAGCTCCCGTCATGCCCATTTTAAATCCGAAGATAAAGAGCGGGTCCAGAATGGTGTTTACAATTGCTCCAGTAAGATTGCACATCATGGAATATCTCGGACTGCCGTCAGCGCGCACCAGATGTGCTCCTCCATTGGAAAGTATCAGGAAAGGAAAACCCAGGGACGTTATTCTCACATATTCCTCAGCATAGCCTAATACATCATCAGGTGAACCGAAAAACACAAGCATAGGGGTAAGAAAAATCTGGGTAATAATGCAAAGTACTAATCCTCCGCTGAACAAAAGAACCGCTGCGTTCCCTATATAGTAGAGAGCTTTTTCACGGTCGCCTCTTCCAAGAGTCAGATTAAATGCGGAAGCCGCTCCTATGCCGAACATCAGAGCTATAGCCACGCAGCTTGTAGAAAGGGGAAAGGCCACATTTGTCGCCGCATTTCCCAATTCTCCTATGCTCTGCCCGATAAAAATCTGGTCTACTATGTTGTAAAGCGCCCCCACCAGCATGGCGATGATGCTTGGAACGGCAAACTGTCTGAGCAGTTTGCCAACCGGTTCCACTCCCAATGGATTCTGTTGTGTGTCAATTGATTTATTTTCTGTCATTTTATTTTCTGCCTTGTTCCTAACTGTCTTAATCGTTCCAAAATTGTTTTAATCATTGCTAGCTATCATTATATCATATTATCGTCCCATGGGCGCAAGAGGTTTTTTAATACACGCACTTTATTCATTTTTTTCCCACGAATCGCCGGAAGCCGCATAAAAAAAATGAAAGTAGGAAAAACATTTTAAGGTCTGAATGGAAAAAGGTACGGAAACAGCAAAAATCGTCTTTTTTTCTATCAAAACGAGGTCTTCATTCCATACGGTTGCATTTCTTTTTCCAATTTTGACTTTAGTTTCTAGGTTTATCAGGCTTCGTAAGAAAATTTTGCATAAAAGGCCATGCAGAAAATTATTGCATCCGTATACTTCTCCAACTCGTGCCCTCCCGGGTTCGATTCCCCGATGCCCACTTTATCATGACGGCAAAGAAGGATGGGATAAACCCATGGGGTCCCCGGAAAGCGCAAGCTTTCTGGGGGAAGGAGCAGCGACGGAGCGCATGAAAAAACCGGCACTTTAAGCCGGTTTTGAAAACAGCGCAGTCCGCTGCGACGTGGTGACCCATCGGGGATTGACCGCCTGCTTCGCTCCGCTCGCAGGCTTCTTCCTTGGCTCCCCTTTCGGTCGCCTGCGGACCACTCGCTGTCCGAAGCTTCACAGGAGCTCCGGACTGACGCTCGTGCCCTCCCGGGTTCGATTCCCCGATGCCCACTTTATCATGACAGCAAAGAAGGATGGGATAAACCCATCCTTCTTTGCTGTATGGTGACCCATCGGGGAATCGAACCCCGATCAACGCCTTCGGAGAGCGCTACTCT
>CALZOZ010000124.1 GCA_945828095.1 uncultured Clostridia bacterium | reverse complement strand
GTTTTGGGTCACCCGGTTAAGAATACTGTCAAGTATCACAAGCATGCCGATGGTCATCATCTGCTCACCCAGTTCAAGGATATCGTAACATATGAGCCGGTTTGCAGTATCCACATTAGTCTGCTGCGCGAAGGTATTAAGGGAACCCCGGGTAAATATTTCAAGCTCTAACGCCAGGTCCCTTGCCTCCTGCTCCGGCTGCCTTAAAAGCTCCTCTCTGAAATCGTTAAGTGTAGGCGGCTCACCCACGAAGTTACGCTTGCGGTAGCTCTGATATACAAGCTCTGTGCATCGGTCTATGATTGACTGCTGCCCTTTTGCAAATCTGTGTCCGGTGACAATCTGCTCACAGACAGACTGTAGGAACTGGGATTTTTCAGCCACCGGGTCACCATCCCCATAGGAACTGCTCATGTCCATGGCGTTGATGTGGTTGGGACTTGTCGCCGATATTTCAATTACCTCCCCGCCGAATGCCTTCACCAGCTGTGAATACTCCCTTTCCGGGTCAATTATGATAATGTCCGCATCCGTAGCCATTACGAAGTTTATGATTTCGCTCTTGGCTGTAAAAGACTTTCCCGAGCCGGAGACGCCTAGAATAAAGGAATTACCGTTCAGGAGCTGTCTCCTGTCTGCCACGATCATGTTCTTGCTGATTACATTCTGGCCGTAGTAAATGCCGTGGTCGTGGCTGATTTCCTGAACATGAAAAGGCATAAGAGCCGACATGGACTCTGTGGTAAAGGTTCTCAGTGCATCAATCTTTCTCTGGCCCGCAGGAAGCACCGTGTTCAGTCCGTCCAGCTGCTGAAAACGCAACACTCCCATCTGGCAGTGCCGTGTCTGGATAATCGATTTAAGGGTTTCTGTATCCGCATCCAGCTGTTTCTTGCTGTCTGCAGTATGTACTATGGTTGTGAGAGCAAGCATCATCTGCTGGTCTCTGATCGTCAGGTCATCGAGGAATTCCTTGCTGTCGTTGAGCTGCTGCTCCATGTCGTAAGGCACAATCGCCCCAAAATTGTTATTGGCATTCTGCTTTCTCTGCCATGTGGTTATGTTGGTGGAGACTCCAAGGAGTCTGTTTTCCGCTTCTCTTATGGCCTCCGCCATGGGCACCGGCAGAATATCTATGGAAAGCATCATGTTCTGATTCAGGCTTGTCAGCTCTGCAACCAGCGTATCCTTAAGATAGGCTGCCACATCCTTTAGAAAAAGGCATCTTCCGAATCGCTCTCCCATCTGAAAATGGTCAACGGCGAATTCCATACTGTCAGGACAGATATAGTCCTTGAAACTATGTCCCTTTTTCCTGCAGTCCTTCAGGTCAAAGCTGAAATTATCCTCCTCCCCCACACGGTAGAAACTATGCAGTATCTGAAGGCGCTCCATGCAGTCCAGTTCCCGGCATCTGCTCCCCAGCCTTCCCAGTCTTGTAGAAAGCTCTGTTCCCGCTCTCTTAAAGAAGCTTCTCGCCTCCTCAATGCTATTTTTATGTACAGATACGGTTATATATTTCTCCTGAAGGATAGCATTGTTGCCTGCTGCCTTCGCCTTAAGCATTTCGTTATATTCCCTTCGAAATCGGTTGAGTCCGTCGTCTCTTTCCTCGATGAGTATGCGCTCACCGAAGTCCTTCTGACTGATGCGGCGGTTGTGTATGGTTATCTTGGTGGTGGCGCTGCTGTCAAAGGAATTGAGAAGTGCTCCGTAGTTCTTGATGGTCTCGATGCGTTCTTCGTCGGAAAGCACATCGTAATTTATGTCGGTAAACTTCCATGACTTGCTGTATTTGTTCTTTGCCACCTGAAAAACTCCGTCCTCGTATACCGCCTTTACCGGAATGGCATCCTGTACCCGGCGCGGTATCTTTACCTTTTCTCGGTCCAGCTTCATGGTATTTTTAATTGATTTCAGCATCTTTCTTTCCTCCCTCCGAAAGCTCCTGCATCAGATTGCTGCTCCGAAAAACCAGTCTCTTCGGATATATCACCTGAGACTTGATAACCGCCCAAAGAAACCTTTCCGCACTCATCCCGTTGTACTTCGCAAAGCCCAGAAGCCCGCAGGGGAACACGCCCAGTATGCATGCCCATGTGACGGCCTCTGTTCCTATCCTGTTTCTGAGTAAAAAAAAGATGCCTATGGATATCAGGCACCCTGCTGCCGAAAACAGAAACTGCCGGAGTGACAGCCCGAAAAACATGGTCTCCGCATAGTCTCTGATTTCCTTATTCATTTTTATTTCCATTTGTAAATTATCCTTTCTTTTCTTTTATATTCTGCGATGCACTGCCTTCCACATTTACAGACCCATCATTTCTTTTACAACATGATCCGCCATCTTTATGGTTCCCACCAGCACCAACATGTTGAAAACCAGCTCTGCTATGTATGACCAGACCATAGGCACCACGGCATCTGATGTGTTTATGGTCGGCGGCGCCGATGCAAACAGTGAGAATATGATGCAGGCAAGAATGATAATCGCCCCTTCAAGACATACTCCGGTGTATGATTTGAGAAAACTGATTCCCACCTGCTGTGTGGGTGCTCCTGCAAAGGTAGCCAACGGCACCGGTGCGATTGCGGTGTAAAGATACAGTTTGAAAAACCTTCCGTACACGGTGAGTATCATTATGAAGGACAGCACTGTAATGAGAAGGCTTCCTATGAGGGTTACCGCCCATAAAGGAATGGACTCGAAAAAACCGCATTCTTCTATTGCCGTAATCATTTCACTTGGCAGAGTTGACTGGCCTTGGCTGCCTAGCCCTGCTGATGTCATTATGGTGGATATCATCCCCTGCATAATATCAAATATCCCAAGCATCAGTTCCAGTCCATAAGTGACTGCCCCCTTTGCCAGTATAAATCGCAAGAATAGCTGAACCGCCTGCTCCGGCCTCTTGATTTCAGCTATGCTGCCGAAGGTCCTCATGATTCCCACAAGAAAAAACAGCACTAGCAGTGCGATTCCTATCGCCTGCACAGCGCTGTGTATATCAAGTATTACGGTCCAGATTCTCCCGTTTTTGAATTCCTCCGGAGACTGCAGGAGCAGCGTCCAGATTTCTGCCAGTTTTTCGTTCCATGTGTCGAGGGCGCGCTGCAGATTCTGCACCACCCAGTT
>CALZOZ010000123.1 GCA_945828095.1 uncultured Clostridia bacterium | reverse complement strand
TACATTGGTTGATTTAATTGAGCTCTGAATGGTTGAAATTGCCGAGCTCTAACATTGTGTGTAAAAAAGGTCTGGTAATTTTTATTTTTTACCTTAAAAAAATGACCCTTTATGTCCTTATATTAGAAAGCTAATTGTTTTCTGGAAAGGACGTTATATGTATAGACCTTGGCAAACGAATATCGCGAAGTACCCGTAATATTAACTTCTTTATCAACATTAAGCAATGGGATGAAGGAGCAAAGTATTATGTCTACGATTCTAAGATATGTTTTTGCAACCGGTGAAGCAATAGAGATGGAAGTTGAAGATGAATATGCTGCAGTTGTTCTGAAAGACAGAAAAGATGAAAGCAATCGAAACAGGAATGAACGCAGACATAAGATATCGCTGGACAAGTTTACATATGAGGAACGGAGATTTTTCGGAGATGAAAATACGCCGGAAACCATCCTGATTAAGAGAGAAGAAAACGAAGTCCTGTTCAGACAGCTTGAAAGTCTGTCAGAGGTGCATAAGAGAAGACTTCTCATGTTCCTTGACGGCTTGACATATGCGGAGATTGCCAAAAGGGAAAATGTCTCCATTACCGCTGTCTGCTATTCGCTGAAAACCGTAAGAGAAAAGATAAAAGCGTTCTTTTAATGTACCTTGAAAACTGAATATCCCTTTGCCGGATACTTTTCCGATATCACGAGCACATCAGCCGGTGCGCCATGACCCTGCAGTCTCTCTTGCAGACTTCAGGTAAGCGACAGACACCGGGCTGTAAAATCGGTCGGTTGCCGATACTGCCATGACTGATACCGGGTATAATGATACTCCTGCTCAGCCACAGCCTGAGCGCAGCCATAGATGCTTTGCATAGATGTAAGATGCGCCGCACGCAATGGAAGCAGCTTAAAGAATAAGGGGTGGAATTCCCGTGGAGCCATGAACTGCTAACCACATGGCCGTCCGGCAAATTTTGTTTTATTTTTAATGTAAAAACATAACCTTAATCAGGGGGTATGTATGGACAGAAATAAAGTAAAAATCGAGAATATATTTAAAACGGAAGATATTGAAGAAAGAAAAGAGGCTGTTTTAGCCGGTCTGATATCGTTAGTGGAGAAAGATCTGGAGAAAGGTGTGCGAACACAGGCAATTGCACATTTGCATAAGAAATAATTTTGAAGTATTTTGAGTACAGAGGTGAAAACGGTGAGAGCAATGAATCTGTACGAAAGACCTAAAGTGGCAATATACTGCAGGCTGTCCGATGAGGACCATAACAAAAAGAATCCTGAAGAAGACAGCAGAAGCATACAGACACAGAAGGCCATGCTGCGTGACTATGCCCACGAGCAGGGCTGGGAAATATACGACATCTATTCTGACGATGATTACTCCGGTGCAGATTCCAGCCGCCCGGAATACAATCGTCTGCTGGAAGATGCAGAGAAAAGAAAATTTGACATTGTTCTGTGTAAGCATCAGTCCCGTTTTACCAGGGACATGGTACACGTTGAGACATACATAAATGAAAAGTTTTCGGAATGGGGCATCAGGTATGTGAGCCTTCTTGACGGAGCTGACACCTCCCTTGCCGGAAACAAGAAGAGCCGTCAGATTAACGGGCTGGTCAATGAGTGGTATCTTGAGGACCTGTCTGAAAACATGAGAAGAGCCTATGTCACCAGAAAAAAAGAAGGCAAATACATTGCAAGCTGTCCGGTTTACGGATATAAGAAGGATCCAAATGACCCTTATCACCTCATTATTGATGAACCTTCGGCAAAGATTGTAAAAAGAATCTTTACCATGTGTATTGAGGGAATGAGCCTAAATGTTATTGCAAGAACCTTGAATGAAGAAGGGGTGCCCTCGCCTACAAAATATAAGACAGAGGTTCAGGGGATAAACTTCAAGGGAACGGATAATCTGCGTAAGGCAAGAAGGTACAAGGGGGAAAGTCTGTGGCAGAGCAGCTCCATAAACCACATTCTCAATAACGAGGTTTACACAGGCGGGTTGTATCAGAATAAACGGCGGACAATCAGTTATAAAAACCATAACCGCATTAATCTGCCGAGGGAAGAGTGGATTATCGTGAAGGACACCCATGAGCCTATCGTTACTATGGAGGAATTTGAACGGGCCAGAATCCGTCGATCGAGGAATCCACGGATCACAACACGGGGTGAAGGAAACTTTTTCTCAGGAAAGCTGGTCTGCGGATACTGCAGCGGTGCTGTGGTGTATAACAGCTCTAAAGACGGACACAGGTATTACCGGTGTCATAATCGGATTAACCTGAAAAACTGCAAGGGCGTTTCAGTATCAGAAGAACTGCTGAAGCGGGAAATCCTTCGCCAGCTGAAAGCCATTTTCGATGCGTGGATAAACGAGGATGATATAAATGTCATTTCAGAGAATGTAAAAGTAAAGACAAGTCCCGAACTTCAGAATCTTGAAGACGAGCTTTACTCTAAGCAGGATGCTCTTGAGAAAATAATAGAAACTAAATCGCAATTGTACAGCGATATGGTGGAAGGCATCGTTTCAAAGGACGACTACAGGGAAATGTCAGAGCATTTTTCGCAGAAGCAGAAGGTATTGAAAAAGGAGATTGAATCTCTGGAGAGGACACTGGAGCTGGAAAAGACTACAGCCGAACTGCGAAAAAAACGAGAGAAGAAGCTGAAAATACTGGTCCTACAGACGGCAGACAAATATCTGAAATGCGAGGAACTGACAGTGGAGATGCTGCAGACATTCGTGGATTATGTAGAAGTAAAAAACGGAGAAAAACGAGGCTCGAAGGAGCTTAAAATACACTGGAATTTCTAAAATTTGTGGCGGCTGTTCAGGCCTAATGCCCCGGCTGGGTGATTACCGCACGCACATCACCGCCGTTATTTACCCTTGCAAACTCTCCCTCGGTTACTGTGGCACGATTCATAATTACAGTAGCCACTGCCTGCATTCCTGCCGTTCCCTCACCTCCGGCCTCGCATTGTATAAGTCTTGCGAATAATTCTCTTGTATCCAGTGCCATCTGTTCACCTCCGCATACTATACCATTCTATGCGATATGGCGGCGCGAGGTGATTAAGGGAAACAGTTTTTTGGATGGAATTCTGCTCTTTATCTGTCTCTTATACACATCTCCGAGCCCACGAGACGTAGAGGAAT
>CALZOZ010000122.1 GCA_945828095.1 uncultured Clostridia bacterium | reverse complement strand
TTCCTCTACGTCTCGTGGGCTCGGAGATGTGTATAAGAGACAGCTTGATAACAGTTTATGGGCGGATGTTGGCAAAATAATAGTTGCAAAGCTTTTATGCCAACATTTTTATGGCACAGCAGGTGAGTGATTTACAGAATATCACACGACATACTGAATCGTACTGTAATTCAACTTCCATAACTGGGAAATGACATATATAATGGCAGATAAAATGAAATGTGTTGGAAACCAAGCCATAAAATGTAATTACGTATTTTGAAAAATGTTGGCATGAATTTGATTTGGTCTCCAATTTGCCAACACAAGATTTCTTAATATGAATATGACTTTTCATCCTGCGGGGTGATAGTGCTGCCTGAATAAGCACATTGCCCCGCAATCCTTTTTTAGAATAGAAATCAGGGGTTGAAAAACTTGGGATTAAATGATAGAATGAAATGGAAGTTCATATGAAGGCATTTATGTTCTCCGGGCGGCATCAAGTAAGTCGGGCCGGAGCTAAGATGGAAGCAGGTTAGAATCCTGCACGGTCCCGCCACTGTAATGAAGGAGCTTTGCTCAGTATGCCACTGCACCTCTGTTTTAGCGACAGAAGATGGGTGTGGGAAGGTGAGTAAAGCGTTGATAGCTAAGTCAGGAGACATGCATAAATAGCTTAAAAGTTCCTTGTGTCGGTGAGCACATGCGAATATTTTTGTTGCAGTAAAAACGGGCTGCAGCCGGTAGGTCAGATTATGGCCTGCGGGGCTGCGGTCCTTTTTAATTCTATTTTCCTTAATGACCTATTTATATAATTGACGTTCAAAAGGTCGCAGCTCGAATGAACTCTTTTCATACTTTGGGGCAGTCATGCACTGCCCCGCTCCTAAACATTAAAAAATAAGAGAACCGGAGGAATAAAATGAGAGTAGAATGGTTTGAAAATCAGGATAATGTTGTTTATGCCAACATAGACGAGTTTGCGGACAATTTTGGTAAGGAAACGGGGATTTCAGATCTTCGCAGTAAAATTGAAGAATTCAGAGCCAATCCTGTGAAGGACGGACTGATATTGAGGGGAATAAAGCGTTCTGCACTTAAGCTGTTTATACCTGATATGGTATTTGATAAGCACATTGATATGGGTGAAAGTGTGTGGATATATATAGGGGAAAGCTATCCGGCATACTGCCTTTACTGGCCACAGAGTGAAGTATAAGGTGAAAGACATGAAAGCGTATGATGGTTTCACAGAAGGATTAGACCTTGCAGCTGCCATGGAAAGCTTCAGTGATAACCCCACATTGCAGGGCAAAAAGCAGTTCTTCAGGCAGCTGAAGGAGGCAAAGCTATTAGTTCCATACCAGGGAGATACCATGAATGTTGCTGCATTACATAACTCTGCAGGTGAAATACTGCTGCCTGCCTTTACATCGCCATATGAGCTGACAAGAGAACATACTGAGTGGGATGATATAGGTGTAATGGCACTTGATGATTTAAAACACATAATCATAGACCTTCCTGCAGAGGTATCAGGAGTTGTGCTTAATCCGTTCGGCAAGGCTCTGGTACTGCGTAGACCGCAGCTTATGGAGATTGACAGGGAAATGGAAGGAATGACGCTGAAGCGTACTGACCACCCATCACCACAGATACTATCACCACTAAAAAGCTATCCGTACGGAATCGTGGAAGCTCTCAGAAGCTTCTTTGAGAAAAATCAGGAGGTGACCCGGGCATGGCTTCTTGCTGCAAGACCCGACTATAAGACACCGCCTCATAAGCTGTTTGTAATCGAGTTTTTTGGAGACAGAAGGCTGCTGTTTCCACAGGTCGCCAAGATCGTTGAGCCATTTATGCGGCCGGGAGAAAGCTTTGAGCTGATGAAGGCGGACCGTGCACTGGCAAGGGAGGCAAGAGAAAAGTCAGCACCGATTTATATATGCAGATAGGGGAATACAAAGACATATAACTGTGAGTAAAGATACTCCTGTCGGTGGGAAATTCCAAAAAAACAAAGCGTTCCCACCGGGCAGGAGTATTGTGTTCTAATAAGCGGAATGAAAATCCACAGAAATCCCCTCACAATATTTACATATTTTTTCGTTTAAGCCTTGAACTGGAAATTGATGTGTGGTATAGTGAGACTAGCTCGAGCATGGAATTATATAACATTACAGATTTAAACTGGAAAAGGAACGGACGAGATTATGGTTAAAGGAACAAAAGATTTATTTAAAAACACTCACAGACGCTCCATGGCCCTCACCATCGACTATGTGTTTCATGCGGTTTTTGGACGGGACACCGATGAGTCCAGGGCAGCCCTCATGGAGATACTGAACATTATACTGGAGCGAAAGGACGATCCCATTAAATCAATTATCCTAAAGAACCCCATCGACACGGCAGAACGAGAAGATGAAAAGGAAACGATCATGGACATCCGAGCAGAAACAAACTCGGGTGAAGAACTTGATATCGAAATGCAGTCGGGAAACCTGAGAGTATACCCTGACAGGATCCTCTTTTACGGCGGAAGGCTGGTCAATTCTTCATTGCAGCATGGACTCAAATATGATAAGATGAAGAAAAGCATAGTAGTGTCAATTATCAACGGTATCCTGTTCTCAGAGACTGACTGCTGCCACAGCATATTCGATGTGAGAGAGCGGGAAACAGGGCTTCTTCTCAGCGACAGGCTTGAGTTTCACTTTTTGGAGCTCGGCAAGGTCGACGGCGATAAACCTGTAGAGAAACTGACGGAAATCGAAAGCCTTGCTGCATACTTGAAGTATGCCAATGATGAAGACAGGCAGGACTATGTGCAGGAAATCATATCTTCGGAGGGACTCACTATGACTGAAAATGCATACAGGAAGGTTACTCAGGACGAAATCGAATATGAGAGGATGGAATCGAGGCTGAAATATCAGCTGCAGTATAACACAGATATGTCGCTGGCAAGGCAGGAAGGCTTGGAATTAGGACTGGAGCAAGGCCGTACCGAGGGTGAAGCAGTTGGAATAGCAAAAGGCGAAGCCACCGGACGTCGGGAAATGAAGCTGGAGATTGCCCGTGCCATGAAGGCGGAAGATATAGATTGCAAAGCCATATCTAGGATGACAGGTCTGTCTGCTGAGGAAATCGAAAAGCTTTAGGCTATCTTAGAATTTCTAACTGTAAACTGAGGGAAATTGACTCATAGTATTTTTTTTATTTTTCTTCACCTTTTTCACAACTTTATTGGTAAAATATGTTGATTTTATGAAACTGGTGTGATAGTATTTGATTGATATAAAAACAGAATATATGACCAAGTGAGCATAACTAACGGAAGTGGGGTGAGATTCCCAGACTGTTTCTCAGCAACCGTGATGCGCCGTGAGCGACGAGACGGGAGACGAGTTGTGGCTCGAATGATTTAACTTCTGAGGCGGAAGAAGCATTCAATGTGAGGGTAACCGAAGAGAAGAATCCTTTGCTAGAGCGGCGGGGATTTGCTGAGGGGCACCGAGTAAAACAGAACCGGGATACGGGGATATTAAGGGAATGCACAGACTGCCGAAGGAGGCAGTCTGTTTTTGTTTGCAATAAACTGAATATCAAAATGGCTTTTGTGGCAGATGCGCGACCCGAAGATGCGATTATGCTTCGGACACGCATTCTTGTTCCTTGCTGAACAAGGGAATCAGGTGAAATTCCT
>CALZOZ010000121.1 GCA_945828095.1 uncultured Clostridia bacterium | reverse complement strand
ACACACTGCATATCGTCGGCAGCGTCAGATGTGTATAAGAGACAGTCTCTTTCCAGAGGAGGCTGGGGGGGATTCTGGACCACACAGGTGCTTTCGTTATACGGTTCGATCAGGGTGTGTCCCGTGATATCGTCGTTGTTTCGGTACTGCATGGCGAAGCTTCTGCCGTAGGCTTCTTTTGATGTCCTTATCTCCTCAAAATCCGGCAGCCGGACCGGTTTTCCCCTCTCGGAGGAAACCATGGTCTCAGGATCCAGGGATGCGGGATTGGCACGATAGCAGGTCCCTTTTACCCAGGTGATGTCCTTTACATCGATACCGCCGTCCAGTGCCTCTGCAATTTCCAGTATCGCCCTTTCACCCATACCGTAGATCAGAAGGTCCGCCTTCGAGTCCAGCAGTATGGACCGGCGCACCTTATCTTCCCAGTAATCATAATGACCCAGTCTGCGCAGACTGGCCTCCAGGCCGCCGATAATGACCGGAACCCCTTTATATGCTTCTCTGGCACGGCCGCTGTAGACGATGACCGCCCGGTCCGGCCTTCCTCCCGCCTTACCGCCGGGAGCATATTCATCGGTTTTTCTCCGTCGGCGGAACACAGAATAATTGTTCACCATGGAATCGACCACGCCACTGTTGATGAGGAACCCCAGCCGCGGGCGGCCGAAACGGCGAAAATCTTCTGCAGAATGAAAATCAGGCCGCGGCAGCACTGCGACCCTATATCCATACTGTTCCAGCAAACGCCCGATGATGGCCGTGCCGAAAGAATGGTGGTCCACATAGGCATCACCAGTCACAAGTACGAAGTCCGCCTGATCCCAGCCTCTTTGCTCCATTTCCGCTTTTGTAGTGGGTAAAAACATCTCTTCTCCTGAAACGGGGTGTGGAAAAACTCCCACACCCCGAGCATAACATATTGAAATATCGATTTATCTCTGTCCCTTGTCGTAAGGGATACCTTCTGCTTTTGGAGCCCTTGACTTCTTTGAAGTGAGTGCAAGCACAATAAGGGAAATGATATACGGCATCATGTTATAAACACCGCTCGGCAGGTTCAGTGCTACCATGAAGTCAAAGCCGGTGTATACATTTGACAATGCGCGGAATAATCCGAACAGCAAAGCTGCCAGCGCAATTCGCTGAGGTTTCCACTGTCCGAAAATCATTACTGCCAATGCAAGAAATCCAAAACCAGCTACACCGTATTCAAATTTCCATTCACTTACGCCTGCAGTAATATACACAATACCGCCCAAGCCGCCCAACGCACCAGAAATCAGTACCCCGGCCCAACGCATCTTATACACGTTTATTCCTACAGAATCAGCCGCCTGAGGATGTTCCCCACAAGCCATCATTCGAAGCCCAAACTTTGTTTTATATAGTGTAACATACGCAAAAATCAGTGCAATCAATGTTACAATCATAAACCAGTTTAATTCAAACTCGCCTACATGAAACAGAAAGGCTTTTTTGGGCTGAATATATTTGACAACAGAGGATACGTTATTTGGATCAGCTGCAGTATTGATTGCTTTTACGATAACAGTTGCCGCAGCCGTTCCCAAAATATTAATGGCCGTCCCCACTATTGTCTGATCTCCTTTGAAGTTTATGCAGGCAACCGCCAGAAGTGATGAGTATACTACGCCGAACAACACGGAAAACACAATAACGGAAAGCACAATCACTAAGGCTGATGCTCCCGGAAAATTCTGGGCTATAGTGCTCATAGTAAGAGCTCCTCCCAGGGCTCCTATAACCATTATGCCTTCAAGACCCAGGTTGATAACACCTGAGTGCTCTGAGAAGCATCCTCCCAACGCTACCAGGATAAGTACTGAAGCATACAGCAGTGTATATTCAATCAATAATGTCATTATGCTTCGCCCCCTTCTTTATTCTCGTCCTCTTTTGCGTGTCGTGCCATGCTCTTTGCAGTAAACGCCTCTCTTTCCTCTTTTCTTGCAATATGTCTGTTCATCATATATCTCAAGAAAAGAACGAAGCCGCAAAGATAAATGATAATCGCTGAAATCAGATCAGAGATCTGAGCGCAGTACATTGTCTTGTCCAGGTAAGCTCCACCCATGGTAATATGCTGGATGAAGAAGGCTGAGAAAATACTGCCTAGAGGATTCAGACCTCCGAGGAAGGCTGCGGAAATTCCGTTAAAGCCCATGGTAGGAACCGATGACGCACTGCAGTTCCACTGCTCATAACCTGTCAGATAGAACATGGCAGCACCCAGTCCGGCAAGTGCTCCGCCTATAATAAGCGTCAGAATGATGTTTCTTTTCTCAGCCATGCCGCAGTATTTAGCAGCATTTTTATTATTTCCTGTAGCCTTCAGCTCGTAACCCAGCTTGGTCTTTTCAAGCAAAACCCAGATAGCCACAGCAATTATGATCGCAAGAGGTACAGCCAGTGTAACATACTGATTGTTATTAAAAAGCTTGTCCAGCCCTAAGGTAGGGATTATGGCACTCTTGTTTGCACCTGATATCGAGATAGTATACGGGCTTGTGCTCTCCTTCACTCCGGTAAGCAGAATATTCACCCCGTAAAGAGAAATCCAGTTGAGCATGATTCCGCTGATAACTTCATTCACATTGCAGTATGCCTTAAGCACTCCGCTGAGAAGTCCCAGTATGCCTCCGGCTAATGTGCCGAGAATCATGCATATCCACCATGGCATTCCCCAGGCCAGTGCTGCATAAATAGCAATTCCGGCTCCTAAACCGTACTGACCTGCTGCACCGATGTTAAACAGTCCGACTTTATAGCAGAAGAGTATGGAAAGGGAACACATCAGCAGAGGTGCAGTCTTGACGAGGGTGCTTCCGAAATACTTCAGAGCTACCTTGGAATTGTCATAGTTCATGAAGTTCTTTATCAGGTCTGTGATTCCTTCCCAAGCTCCGCCCGGGTTGATAAATAAGAGTACAATAAATCCGATTATCAGACCTCCCAGAATGCATAGCAGGGACGACAGTATTGCCTGGAAAGCATTGTTCTTGAGTAATGTACGCATTTTCAAGTTCATATTATCTTTCCTCCCTCTTTACACCGGCCATATAGAGGCCTAATTCTTCAGCGGTTGTCTTCTTAGGATCCAGCTCTCCCACGATTTCGCCTTCGAACATGACGAGAATTCTGTCTGATACACTCATTACCTCCTCAAGCTCAAGGGAAACCAGAAGCACTGCTCTGCCTTCATCACGCTGTTTTACCAGCTGTTTATGAATATACTCGATAGCTCCTACATCAAGTCCTCTGGTCGGCTGTACGGCTACCAGAAGCTGAGGATCCTTGTCGATTTCACGAGCTACAATAGCCTTCTGCTGGTTGCCTCCGGACATACTTCTTGCTACGGTTATTGGCCCCTGACCTGAACGTATATCGTACTGCTCGATAAGTCTTTCCGCATATGCTCTGATGTTCTTTCTGTTCATAAAGCCGGCTTTGGATACGAATTCCGTTTCGAAATATCTCTGCAGAATCATATTGTCTTCCAGAGTATAATCCAGAACCAGTCCGTGTTTATGTCTGTCTTCAGGAATATGACTCATATTCTGGTTACGTTTTCTTATGCTGAGGTTGGTTATATCCTGACCGCACAGGGTTATCCTTCCTTCTGTAACCGGTTCAAGACCTGTTAGTCCATATACAAACTCAGTCTGTCCGTTTCCGTCAATACCGGCAATGCAGACAATCTCTCCTGCTCTCACGTTAAGAGAAACCTTGTTTACTGCGTTTTTCTTATGGAGCTTGCTTGCCACAGTCATGTCCTTTATGTCGAGGATAACATCTCCCGGCTTGGCGTCTTCCTTCTGAACGACAAACTCAACGTTTCTGCCTACCATCATTCTGGAAAGTTCGCTCTTGGTTGTGTCTTTCACATCAACAGTGCCAACATACTTGCCCTTTCTCAAGACAGTACATCTGTCGGCAACTTCCATAATTTCATTCAGCTTATGAGAAATAAAAAGAATAGACTTTCCTTCTGCAGCAAGATTTTTCATAATCTGCATAAGTTCTGTTATTTCCTGTGGTGTAAGAACGGCAGTAGGTTCATCGAAAATGAGGATTTCATTATCTCTGTAAAGCATTTTCAGAATTTCCGTTCTCTGCTGCATGCCTA
>CALZOZ010000120.1 GCA_945828095.1 uncultured Clostridia bacterium | reverse complement strand
TGTAATATGATGTTATTGAAAACATTGACGGGACGAATAGATCTAGATATCTTTAGTGCTACCAGGTGCGAGAGTTGAGCTTTCGGAACTCACCGACAGTAGGTACGTGGGAGTTTAAACCTCCATCCACGTTGACGATTTGACCGGTTACATAGTTGCTTTCATCAGATGCAAGGTATACGCACATATGACCGATATCCTCCGGGCAGCCGTATCTGTCAACAGCAATATTGTTAAGGAAAATGTCTTTAAGGGCCTGAGGCACGCGGGCTTCATTTTCAGGAGTGACAATAAGGCCCGGACGAACGCAGTTGCAGCGAATCTTCTGCTTTCCGTACTGAAGTGCAGTGTACTTCGTAAGCATATCAACGCCCGCTTTAGCGCAGGCATAAGCAGTAGAGCCCAGATCTCCGCCGCAGGATGCCATGGAGCCGATGTTGATGATTGAACCACCGGACTTATTTTGCTGCATAAATGGGAGAACACATTTAGTGGAATAAAACGTTCCACGCATGTCACTTTGAAAAATATCATCCCACATTTCAAGGGTCAACTCATCAACTCGTCCGTCTTTAAGACTGACATTTGCTGCATTGTTTACGAGAATATCAATTTTCCCATATCTTTCTGCAGTATCAGCGAGCAGCTTTTCTATACTGTTTGTATCGGTCATATCCATAAAATGATATGATGCCTCTCCGCCTTCTTTCGTAATCATGTCTACTACAGCCTGTCCCTTTTCCTCCCTTCGTCCGCAAATAACAACCTTTGCCCCCTCTGAGGCAAAAAGTCTGGCAATCCCGATACCGATTCCGCTAGTGGAACCTGTAACGATTGCAACTTTTCCTTCCAACCTTTTTTCCATAATCACCTTTCCTTTCACATAATATGTATATGAAATGATGACAAGCATTCTATGGATAGTATATTTTACGTATGCTGACAATATACGGACACAAACAAAAAAAGGACCTTTTAAATCAAGGTCCCCTTTAAAGTATAATTGATGTCTATTCGATTCTTTCGAAGTCGTCTGCGCCGTGTTTGCAAAGCGGACAGATGAAGTCTGCCGGAAGCTCGTCGCCTTCGTAAACATATCCGCAGATTTTACATACCCATCCGGTCTTCTTTTCCTCGATCTTTGGTTGTGGCTTCGGCTTGATGTGGTCGAAGTAGTAAGCGTAGGTTACTGATGGGTCAGGATTGAGCACAGCGGCCTCTGTAAGCTCTGCGATGAACAGGGTGTGAGTGCCGTAGTCGTATGCATCGATAACCTTTGCTGACATAAAGGCGTTGGTACCCTCTGTCACATAGAGGAGACCGTTAGCACTGCGTGCCACATGTTCTTCGTAGCCTGCAAACTTGTCTGTATCTTTTCCTGTCTGGAAGCCGAAACGCTTGAAGATATCAAATGAAGCTTTCTGTGAAAGCACTGAGACGTTGAAAACGCCTGTATTTAGAATCATGTCGTGAGTGTAGTTTGCCTTGTTTACAGCGATATTGATTCTGTTTGGAGTGCTTGTAAGCTGTGCGGCTGTGTTGATGATGCAGCCGTTGTCCTTACCATCAGCCTGAGCGGTGAGGACGAATAAGCCGTAAGAGAACTTCTGAACAGTCTTAGGGTCGATTTCTGCAGCAGCCATGGCAGCTTCATTGATGACCGGTTTTTCGAAGCGAGGAATTGTTGCGGAAACGGCCTCAACCAGCTCGTCTATCTGAGCAAGCTGCTCTTTCTTAAGCGATGACTTAAGAGTGATAGTATTGTTAAGTATGGTCATATCCTGACATCCGGAGAGGATTTCACGCATCAGACCGCCGCTGGTAGGAGCCCATGAGCCGTTTTCTACGATGGCTACGGTTCTGTTCTGGATGTTGTGGGCAGCCAGGTCGCGAAGAAGTTCTTCCATGGAAACGAAGATGCCTGCGTTGTATGTAGTGGATGCGAAAATCAGATGGCTCCACTTGAAAGCTGCTGCCACGATTTCGGAAGCAGGGGTAACAGATACGTCGAACATCACTGTCTTGACGCCTTTGTCGCGGAGCTTGCTGGAAATGATTTCGGCAGTATTCTCTGTGTTGCCGTATACTGAAGCGTAGGCAATCATAACACCGGTTTCTTCAGGAGTGTAAGTACTCCATTTTACATATTTATCAAAGTAGTCTTCAAGATGACTTCTCCATACGAAACCGTGGAGCGGGCAGATCATCTTGATGTCGAGAGCATGTGCTTTCTTAAGGAGCGCCTGAACCTGAACACCGTACTTTCCTACGATGTTTGCGTAGTAACGGCGTGCCTCGTCCATATATTCGTTGTCAAAGTCCACTTCATCAGCAAAGAGTGCCCCGTTGAGTGCTCCGAAGGTTCCGAAAGCGTCTGCGGAGAAGAGAATGCCTCTTTCCTGTTCGTAAGTGACCATAACCTCAGGCCAGTGAACCATAGGCGCCATCATGAACTGCAGAGTGTGATGCCCTGTATTGAGTGTGGTACCTTCTTTTACAATGAAAGCCTTTCCCGTAACATCCATGCCGAAGAACTGATCAATCATGGCAGCAATCTTTTCGTTGCATACGATTTTGGCATCAGGATATCTGAGAAGAAGCTCGGTGAGAGTGGCAGAATGGTCCGGCTCCATGTGCTGAATAACTACAAAGTCCAGCTTGCGGCCTGCCAAAGCATGTTCTACATTCTGGAAGAATACGCTTCCTACTGCCTTATCTACTGTATCGAAAAGCACTGTGGTGTCGTCCAGCAAAAGATAGGAGTTATAGGAAACTCCTCTCGGAACGGAGTACACACCTTCAAACATGGCCAGACGTCTGTCGTTGGCGCCGACCCAGATTAAGTCGTCAAAAATTTTCTTAGTGCATTGCATATCTGTTTTCCTCCTGTATTTGAGTCTTATACTATATATTACACCTTTAGCGTGGGTTTAATCAAGTGGATTAAAAAAGTTATATATAGGTAAATAAAAAATTGTTGACAATTGAGGATTACAAATGTAAACTAAAGCCAAAGAGAGGACTACAAACGTAAACGAATATCAAAAGAGTCATACGAGTTAGGAGGTGAGATGTAGTGGATGATATAAGAGTCAGTGATTCAGAGTGGGCTGTAATGAAGGTTCTATGGCACAAAGGTGCTGACGGAATGACTATGAAGGAAATAGACGAGGCGGTCAGAGAACATGGATGGAGTTATACCACAGTGAGGACTATGGTAGGAAGGCTTACGGAAAAAGGTGCACTGCGGGCAGACAGGAGTCACAAGGGAAGTTTCACATATTTTCCTGCGGTTTCCGAGGAAAGGTGTCGCAGGGCGGAAGTAAAGGGTCTTATGGACAGACTCTTCGATGGCTCGGCAAAGCTGATGTTCTCATCTCTTGTTAAGGACAAGGGGTTGACAGAAGAGGAAGAGAGAACGCTTCTTGAGATAATCGAAAAGATGGAGTAGAGAACGGAGAGAAATAATGATGGGGAATATTATAAATATTATGCTGCTGATGACGGCAGCTGCTTTGGGGCTTTTGGCCGTGAAGGCAGTACTTGGAAATCGCATTACACCTAAAGGACATATGCTAATGTGGATCGTTCTGGCTGCGCTGCTGGTTACTGCGCCTTTTGCAGGCAGTCTGCCGGAGTCGGAGTTTTCGGCAAGAAATTTTGTGCCGCAGGTTGAAGACGGCCATCTGGAGGAAGTTCGGGGTACAGTGTTCATAGCAGGAGTTCTACTGGAGGATGAGGACAGAATATACGAGGTGGTCAATAATCGCGTCGGTTTCAAGATGCCGCTGACAGGAACCACAGTGGAAAAGGAGTACCTGAGTACTCCGGAATTATCCCGTTTAGCAGCTAAAGCAGGAAATATTATCTGGGCTGTAGGCTCTGCCACATGCCTGCTGATATTTGTGGCTTCATATATCCGTAACCGCAGGAAGCTTCTTCGAATTTCCTCGGAGCCGGATGAAGAAACACTGGCTGTTTTCGAAAGTTTGAAGGAAGAGATGAAAATAAAGGGCAGTCTTAAGCTCAAAGCCGGTACAGACTCAACCATGCTGGCTGTGGCAGGGGGACCGACGGTTTTCCTAGAAGATGGGTATGAGGACGATGAGCTCAGGTTTGTGCTGGCTCACGAGCTGACCCACTATAAGCATGG
>CALZOZ010000119.1 GCA_945828095.1 uncultured Clostridia bacterium | reverse complement strand
TATCGTCGGCAGCGTCAGATGTGTATAAGAGACAGGTTATCAACAGCTACGCAGTAGCGGGATGTATGCCCGATATAACTTTCCTGATGAAGCTTGACCCGGCAGTGGGAAAAAACAGAATCAGAGCTGATCAGCAGGACAGGCTAGAATCAGAGAAAGAAGCCTTTCATAATGAGGTTTTCCAAGGATATCTCAAGCTTGAAGAGGAGAATCCGGGGAGAATTTTTGGAATTGATGCATCAAGAAGCATTGAAGATATAAAGAACGATATTTACAGCAAGCTGGAGGAAGTGCTTAATTGTCTTTAAGTAATTGGAAAAGTGACAAAAAGCTTATAGAGAGAATGAGCAAGGCAATCAGAAGCGGCAGCGTATCTCATGCATACATAATCGAGGGAGACAGCTGCGTGGACAAGGAGGCCTTTGCTTTGGACTTTCTGAAGGCTATATGCTGCGAAAAAGCGCCGGGCGAGGGATGCAGCGACGAGGCTGAAGAGGAAAAGTGTCTGAACTGCCGAAGGATTGATCACGGAAACTGTGAAGATCTCTACATTGTCAGAGCTGAGGGCACAACCACCAAATCGGTAAAAGACGATGCTGTCCTTAAGCTTCAGGAAAATCTGAAAAAGAAGCCTGCAGGCTCGCGGAACATGGCTGTTATATGCAATGCTGACACCATGACCAAGCGGGCACAGAACAGGCTGCTCAAGACCCTGGAGGAACCCAATCCCGGAACAGTGATAATCCTTCTTTCTGAGAATCGTGAAAATCTTCTGGATACCATCAAGTCCAGATGCATTTTTTACAGACTCAGCGGCGGGGAGAATACAGATATGGAGAGTCTCAAGGATGCCAACAGGCTGGTGGATGCACTCATTGAGGGTGAAAAATTCTTCGAACTGAAGCAGCTGCTGGCCAAGAGTGTAAAGTCCAGAGAGGATGCTTTTCGCATGCTGGACGGCATGGAGAGAATATACCGCAATCTTTTGCTGGAAAAAGATCCGCGAGGCAGACTGCTTAAGAAGGAAAATGTTTTCAGGGCTGTGCAGCTCATTGAAGAGGCACGCCGTGACTTGATTATGAATGTAAACTACAACTACGTATTAAAGAACCTAATGCTTAAAATCGGAGGTTAGACATATATGGTAAGAGTAATTGGGGTCAGATTTAAGACCGCAGGGAAGGTATATTATTTCGACCCGGATAATTTCAAACTAAAGGTGGGTGACAGCGTAATCGTTGAAACCGCAAGGGGACTGGAGTTCGGCACGGTTACAATGGAAGAATCTCAGGTGCCTGAAGAGGACATCGTCAGTCCGCTTAAAAAAATCATAAGAATCGCTAATGAGGAAGATCATCGTCAGCATATCGAGAATGTGAAAAAGAAGGAAAGAGCAATGCAGCTCTGCCAGGAAAAGGTTGATAAGCACGGCCTCGTGATGAAACTTATCGATGTTGAGTATACCTTTGACAATAGCAAGATAATTTTCTATTTCACTGCTGACGGCAGAGTGGATTTCAGAGAACTGGTAAAGGATCTGGCGGGAGTATTTAAGATGAGAATTGAGCTGCGCCAGATTGGAGTAAGAGACGAGGCAAAGATGATGGGCGGAATCGGAAGCTGCGGCAGAAGCCTTTGCTGTCACAGCTGGCTGGCTGATTTTGAGCCGGTTTCCATCAAGATGGCTAAGGTTCAGAACCTTTCCTTGAATCCTGCCAAGATTTCAGGTATCTGCGGCAGACTTATGTGCTGCCTCAAGTATGAAAACGATATCTATATGGAACTCAGGCGCGGAATGCCTGAACCGGGTGAGAGAATCAAGACTCCGGACGGACTGGCCAGAGTTGTCGATACAAATATTTTAGAGAACAAGATAAGAGTAAGACTTTTTGTAGATGAGAAACCATCCGGCAAAGGCAAAAAAGGCGAGGAGACTGCAGCCGAGGAGCAGGAGGAAAAGCTTACTCCGGATATCTACACATACAAAAAAGAAGAAATCAAGAGAATTGAAAAGCGCAGGGAAAGCAACAGCAAGAACCTCTTTGAAGGCGTTGATGCTGATACCATGAAGGAAATCGAAGAACTTATCAAGGACTAAGCTATAGGAAAGTGCAGAATGACTGACAAAAAAGCGGAAAAAATTATTTTTGAGGGGGAAAGGTTAGATGATACCGGTTTCGGTTCTCTCAAGCTTATACAAAAACCTGAGGAATTCTGCTACGGGGTGGATGCGGTCATACTGGCTGACTTTGCGGCCCGTAATGCATCAGCGTCCCTTCCTTCGCGAAAGGCATCTCACGATCCTGTGACGGCGGTTGATCTGGGCACGGGGACGGGCATAATTCCCCTGATTCTCAGCCATAAGACCCGCTGGAACCGACTGGTCGGCGTGGAGGTTCAGGAAGGCTCTTTTGACAGAGCCGTAAGAAATGTACAGCTTAACGTTTTAGATGACCGCATGAGTTTTATTCGCGGAGACGTAAAGGACTTTGGCAAGTGCTGGGGTGCAGAGCTTTCGGGCAGTATTGATGTGGTGACTTCAAACCCTCCCTATACTCAAGGTTCAGGTGGTCTGAAGAGCAGCAATACGGCCAAGTCTATAGCACGCCATGAGACCACAGCGGGACTTGAGGATTTCATCAGATGTGCTGCATGGCTTCTGAAGCCTCGAGGTGACTTCTTTATGGTTCACAGGCCTTCGAGGCTTGTGGATATCTGCTGCATGGCAAGGGACGCGGGTCTTGAGCCTAAGGAAATGTGTTTTGTAAGTCCAAATCGTGAAGCTGCTGCCAACATTCTTCTGGTGCATATGGTCAAGGGCGGAGGCAGGCAGCTTACAATGCTTGAGCCACTTTTTGTCTATGAGAAGGATGGCAGCTATACTGAAAAACTTAAAGAATGTTACAGATAACTAAGGAAACGGCTATTCCTGTACAATATCCAATGAGGCCGCCTGCCAGGGCGTGTCTCATTTTTTTGACATGAGTGACCCCAAAATAGAGGGCAAGCACATAGATGACCGTCTCACAGCCGCCGGACATGGAGCAGGCTGCCCGGCCTGCAAAGGAGTCAGGCCCTGTGAGTTCAAGGATGTTTTGCAGTATGATAAAGGAACCACTGCCGGAAATGGCGCGGAGAAAAATCAGAGGCAGAAGCTCCACGGGAATATGAGCCAGCCTGAACACCGGCTGGAAGACCATGTATATAAAATCCAGAAAACCTGAGACAGTCAGGCCGTTGACGGCGATGTAGATTCCGACCATAAAAGGCAGAATTTCTACAGCAGTTTTCAGCCCTTCCTTTGCACCGTCGATGAAGTAATCGTATACCGGTGCTTTCTTGAAAAGGCCGTATCCAACGATGACCGCAGCCATAACGGGCATGAATCCGGCAGATATGGCGGAAAAAAAATTGCTCAAGACTTAGAACCTCCTTTCCAGAATCTTGCAGACTATGACAGACACTATTACAGTAGCTGCAGAGGAAATAAGGCATGGAAGGACGATTGAGTAGGGATCCTGTGAGCCCAGTTCTTCCCGCAGCTGAATGGTGACAATAGGCACAATAGGGGCAAAGGCCATGTTGACAACGGCGAAGGTGCACATATCGTTGCTGGCTGTATCGCTGTGATGATTTTGGGCGTCCAGCTTTTCCATGGTACGCAGGGCAAAAACGGTGGAACTGTTTCCTGTACCGAAGATGTTGGACATAAAACTCATAACCATACAGGATAAGGTCTCCGGGTCACGCTGATCAGGAAACAAAAGCCGGGTGAGAGGGGTGAGTACTCGTGAGATTTTGTTTATAAGGCCGGTTTTTTCGGCGATTTTCATGAGACCGCTCCACATAGCCATCACTCCTGCCAGGCTTATAATAAAAGTAACTGCTTCGGAAGAGCTGTTCATCATGGCCTGACCGAAGGCTCCTATCCGGCCTGTGAGGGCGGAATATATAAGGGAAAGGAGCAAAATGCAGGCCCAAATATAGTTCATCATGTAAAAACCCCGCTTTTTATAATTATTTTTAAATTTTATGCTAAAAAGACAAAAAAGATGTTGCAGTTATTTCCATTTATGGGTTATAATAAACAGGTAAGAGGTTTAAAAAAACTTCTGATGAAAGGAGGTATTAAATGACAGTAACCCTTACATGGGAGGGCATAGTTCTGACTCTGCTCGCAGCAGCCGGAATCGTGTTCCTCATCTATCTTTCGCTTTTAATTAAAAAGCTTATAGGCACCCTTAAGGAGGTTGACGTAATTCTTAAGGACTCTCAGGTGATTACATCAATAGCCTG
>CALZOZ010000118.1 GCA_945828095.1 uncultured Clostridia bacterium | reverse complement strand
GATTCCTCTACGTCTCGTGGGCTCGGAGATGTGTATAAGAGACAGAGGCAGAAGATTGATAATGGCCAGATTTACACATATGAGAGCTGTCAAAAATCCGTAATACCAGAAGCCGTATTCTGTCGTCTGGCTTACCATATTTATCATACCCACAGGCCCTGAAAGTTCATCGACGCCCGCCTCTCCAGTAAAGAGCTGACCCAGAGCTGAGAACATCATCTTGGTCATGTTCCATGTAGACTGGGCACCATCCACAACGGCCATAAACGGGTTATGGCTTATCTTGCAGGTGACACCAAGAACATATCCCTGAGCAGGATTTCCCTGAGCATCAACTCCCTCTGTAAGCTGCGGCACAACGCTAACGGCCTCTACCTGCTTATCCCTTTCAAGGGTTACCACAACCTCTTCACCGCCTGAAGCCTGCAGAGCTTTGGATACATCAGTCCACTGCTCGATCTCTGTATCATCTATTTTAAGCAGCTTGTCGCCCTCCAAAATCCCTGCCGCCTTTGCAGGAAGATCCTCGGTAACCTGACCTACCACCGTAGTTGTAAATCCCATGATTCCAATAACCAGAGACATAATAACGATAGCGCAGATTATATTCATGAAAGAACCCGCCGCCAGCACCACGATTTTCTGCCATGGTTTTTTATTGCCAAAGGCTCTCGGTTCATTTGATTCTTCATCCTCACCTTCCATAGCGCAGAAACCGCCTACCGGAAACAGCCTGATGCTGTAAAGCGTCTCCGGCCCCTGCTTTTTCCAGATGGCCGGTCCCATGCCGAAGGCGAACTCGTTTACTTTAACGCCCACTCTTCTTGCAGCAATAAAGTGCCCCAGTTCATGGGGAAATATCATTATGCAAAATAGTAAAATTGCCAGTATAGCTGTTTTCATCTAATCTAAATACTCCTTTATGCTCTCTCTGATTTGGCTGTCGGTGGCAAGAATGCCTTCAAGGTCAAGGCCATAAACAGGTTTATGTTTATCCATGACCTTCTGGAGAGTGTCCTGAATGTCGATAAATCTGATCTTTTCTTTAAGGAAAAGATCCACCAGCACCTCGTTGGCTCCGTTAAGCACCACAGGATAACTGCCGCCCTCTCTTATTGCATCATAAGCAAAGCCTATGCACTTAAACACCGAAGTATCAGGCTTTTCAAATGTCAGGCTCGCTCCCTGCCCGAAGAAATCAAGACCCGGCTCGCTGCTTTTCAGTCTGTCCGGGTATCCCAGTGCCAGACTAATAGGTATTCTCATGTCAGGAACGCCCAGCTGAGCGATAACCGACTTGTCTTCAAACTCTACTGCAGAATGAACGATGCTCTGAGGATGTACCAGAATCTGGATTCTTTCTGCCGGTGCGTCGAAGAGCCATCTTGCTTCTATTACCTCAAGGCCTTTGTTCATCATGGTTGCTGAATCTATGGTAATCTTGGCTCCCATGGTCCACTTAGGGTGCTTCAAAGCCTGCCTCAATGTTACTTTTTCCAGCTGCTGCAGAGAATATCCGCGGAAAGGTCCGCCGGAAGCCGTCAAAAGAATTTTATTGAAGGGCCGGCCGGCATTGCCTTCCAGGCACTGAAAAATGGCACTGTGCTCGCTGTCTACAGGCAGAATTTTTACTCCAGCTCTCTGGGCTTCTTCCATAACAAGGCTGCCGCCTGCCACCAGAGTTTCTTTGTTGGCGAGGGCTATATCCTTTCCCGCCTTTATAGCATAATATGTCGGCTCAAGGCCTCTCATTCCCATAAGGGCATTAAGCACCATGTCACAGCCGCCGCAGGCAGCGTCAACAAGTCCCTGTCTGCCCCATCCGAAGTCCACCTTTGGAAATTCTGCAGCTAGACGCAATGCATCTTCCTGGCTTGCTGTAACAGCAAATTCAGGGTTGAATTCCTCTATCTGCTTTTTCAAAAGTTCTGTGTTCGCACCGCATGTCAGAGCTGTCACCCTGAAACAATCAGGGTTCTGCCTGATGACATCCAGAGTCTGAGTGCCTATTGAGCCTGTGCTTCCTAAAATCGTAATTTTCTTCATTGCAGATCTACCTTTTATCATTGAGATGGATTATGCCACAAATTCGATACAGTAATATACCACAGGGGCCACGAATAACACACTGTCGAAGCGGTCTAATATGCCGCCGTGACCCGGAATGAGATTTCCATAGTCTTTAATTCCCATCTGTCTCTTAAATGCCGATGCGGATAAATCACCGAACTGGCTGATAATGCTTCCGAAAAATCCTATAATCAGGCATGTAAACTGCTGTTCCGGCACCAGGAAATGGCCGAAGAGTCCGCACAGAATCACGGCTCCCACTACACCTCCGACAGCACCTTCAACAGACTTTTTCGGGCTTAAATGCGGGCAAAGTTTGTGTTTGCCCATTGCCATTCCCGTAAAGTAGGCCATGATGTCCGTTCCGAAGGCTGCCAGGAACACGAGCCAGATCAGAATGCTGTGCTCCGTTCTGTCAATGAGCACGATGTGATAGGACAGAAAAACTGTATATAAAATTCCCATCAAAGTGGAGGTCATGTCCTCCAGCTTTCTGTGCTCAACATCAAAACCGTATATCATAGATGCCATGGTCACCAGGGCAACCCAGAAATATATATATCTGTCGTTAACAGGCAAAAATGCATTGGCATAGAGCATTACAGCAGCTGCATACCCCAGAGGCCTGCAAGGCTTGGCTCCTGAAGCCTCAAAGCCTTTATAGAACTCGTGCAGACCGATAATTCCAACCAGGAAAGCCGCCGCCATAAGCCAGTAACCACCCAGATATACAACAACCAGCAGAGGGAGCATAACGCATCCCGATATAATTCTTGTCTTCATTTTTTCGTTCTCCTCCTATCCGTATACCCTATCTCCCTCCGAATCGTCTTCCTCTTGTGGAAAACTCCTCGATTAAGCTTTCAAATTCCTCCGGTGTAAAATCAGGCCAGAGGGTGTCTGTAAATGCAAATTCACTATATGCCGCCTGCCAGAGAAGGAAATTGGAAAGCCGTTCTTCACCGCTTGTCCTTATAATAAGGTCAGGGTCAGGAATGTTGCCGTTTTCATCTCCTGTATAAAGCTGGCGGGAAACCATGTCCTCGGTTACCTCAGATGCTTTAAGTTCACCTTCCTCAACCTTTCGGCAAAGGGTCTTCACTGCCTTGGTAATCTCGGCTCTGCTGCCGTAGTTTAATGCTATGTTAAACTGAAGTCCATCATTGTCCGCTGTTGTTTTTATAGCCTTTTCAATACTGGCTATAGCCGCTTCAGGCACCTTTTCCCTATACTCTCCCAGAATATGAACCTTAACATTATTTGCATCAAGCTCAGCAAGCTCGCTTCCCACAAACTTGACCAACAGATTAAAAATACCGCCGACCTCCTCCTGGGAGCGCTTCCAGTTTTCTGTGGAAAAAGCATATACCGTCAGGTACTTTATACCCATCATATCGGCCTTTTTAATAATCTCCTTCATGGCCAGCATGCCCTGATTATGGCCTGTCAGCCTTGAAACTCCGTTTTTCTTCGCCCAGCGTCCGTTTCCGTCCATTATGACTGCCACATGGCGAGGCATCTTAATACTGTCTTCCATATTTCTCCTATTAAACAATGTGGCTGCACAAATTCAAGCAGCCACACGTCCATTATACTTCCATAATTTCTTTTTCTTTTCCTGCAACCACATCATCGATTTCTTTGATTGTCTTGTCTGTTGCCTTCTGCACATCGTCAAGAGCCTTCTTTAAATCGTCCTCTGTGATTTCATGGTTCTTTTCAAGCTTCTTCAGCTCGTCGTTGGCATCTCTTCTGAGATTTCTGATGGCTACCTTGCTGTCCTCACCCATCTTCTTGACAGTCTTGGTCAGCTCTTTTCTTCTTTCCTCGGTAACCTGAGGTATAACCAGTCTTACGCACTTTCCGTCGTTGGAAGGGTTGATGCCGATGTTGGCAAGGTTTATTGCCTTCTCGATTTCGTGAATTGACTTAGGGTCAAAAGGTGCAATCATAAGTGTTCTCGGATCAGGTACGGAAATGTTGGACAGGTTCTTAAGAGGTGTAGGACTGCCGTAGTAGTCAACCATTACTTTATCAAGCAAAGCCGGGTTGGCTCGTCCTGCTCTTACAGTATTTAAATCCTCTTTTAAAACTGATATAGTCTTTTTGCTTCTTTCTTCAAGATGTTTTTTAATGCCTTCCATTTTTATCTCCTCCGGGTTATCTGATTATTTAATGATAGTTCCAATTTTTTCGCCTGCTATGGCCTTAAGTACATTGCCTTCCTCTGCGATGGCAAAT
>CALZOZ010000117.1 GCA_945828095.1 uncultured Clostridia bacterium | reverse complement strand
AACTGATACAGTGGTAACATTCAAGGTTATAAACGGCACATGGGCTGACGGCACAACTGATGCCAAGACTGTTACTGTAAAACTGGCAGACGGCAAAGGTACGCTGGGTGCCGATGACGTGCCGACAGGAATGAAGGCCAAAGCCGGATATGAAGGCGGTGCATGGGATGTAACACCTGACACTTCGACAAACGGTATAACAGGAGCTGTGACCTACACATTCTGCTTTAGCAAAAAAGACACACCTAATCCGCCTATAATTACGGTTTATTACACCATTAAATGGAATAACTATGATGATACCAATCTTGAGACAGACAGGTTCTGCTATTATGGACAGATGCCGTCTTACGATGGATTAACTCCTGTAAAACCTGCAGATGAAAAATACACCTATGAATTTATTGGTTGGGATAAGGAAGTTGTTAAGGTAACGAAGGATGAGACATATACAGCACAGTTCAAGGCAATTGAGAAAGAAGACCCGACGGACCCGACCGAGCCGGAGAAACCGACAAAGCCGGAAAAGCCGGATAAGCCAGACAAACCGGCCAAACCGGAGAAGCCGGACACTGAAGTTCCAAAGACGGGCGATACCGCCGCTGACAACATGCTTTTGAGCCTTTTCATGCTTACACTTTCCGCATTTGGCGGTATGGTGCTTTGGTTCAGAAGAACAGACAGACGTTAAACAATTAAATATTTAAAAAATAACTTAATACAATAGTATTTGTTGTTCCTTTTCCGAAAGCGCCTTGGGCATTTGATATGCTACGGGGCGCTTTTTGCATTTCAAAGCATTTTCTGCCTGTTGACAAGCCACGTCAAGGCACGGTAGAATAAATGAAGTATATTAAGAAAATTACAGTAGCAGAGAGGAAAAATTATAACATGGAAATAAAAAGCGAAGCGAAGCTGACCTTTTTTGAGGCCACCAGCATAATAATAGGTCACGGCGTAGGTGCGGGGATTTTGTCGGTGCCGTTTATAGCATCGCGAAACAGTCTTGTGGACCTGGTTTGGATTATGGTGATGGTGTATTGCATCAATCTGCTGCTGCACCTGATGATTGCCGAGCTGTCCCTGCACAACGGAGGAGCACAGTTCATCAAGTGCTTTGAAAATGATCTTTTTATCGGTAAGGGAGGCAAAATATTAACCCTTGCAGCCTTTATTCTGCTGGGACTTTCTGTAGTTATAAATGTCAGCGGTTTCATTACAGGCGGCGGAGCTGTACTGGTTTCGTGGCTGGGACTGCCGGCCTGGGCGGCCATGGCAATTTTCTATATTGCGGCAGCAGCTGTGGTGTTTTTCGGAATGAAGCTAGTGGGAATATGCGAAAAAGTAGCTGTGCTTTCCATGGCGGCGGTTATCGGCATTCTGGTCGTGGCGGGAGTCAGATCAGGTTCAGCAGGATTTGAAGGAAACCGAATCGCATGGACAAATGTTATGGCTCTTTACAGCATGGTGTCATTTTCGCTGTCAGCCGTAATGTCGGTTCCACAGGTGGTAAAGGGACTCGGCGGCGACCGCAGACAGATAACGGAAGCTATTGCGGCAGGAACCGGAATCAATCTGGCATTGGTGGCGGTTATAACCTTTATAACCATCTACAGTGTGGGAAACGGAATCACGGAAAACGGCGCGCTGGTAGATCTGTCATCAAAACTTGGCGGATGGGTCAGTGCAGTGGGATATTTGTTCTCCTTGCTGGCTCTGGCTACATCGTTCTGGGCAAATACTTTGAATCTCAGAGATGTTTTTGCGGAGCAGACGGGACTGAGCAACCGAAAAAGCTGGCTTGTAACTTCTCTTCCATGCCTTTTTATAGCGTTACTGGGACTGACAAGCTTTGTTGGGTTTTCACGGCTTGCAGGTGCTGTGCAGGTTCTTACAGGAGTTGGCGTTATCGCAGCATATCATCATGCGAGAAAGCGTACTCAATCCAGCCCGATCTGCGGGAAACTGGGCACGCTTCCATTTCAGATAATTGTTGTTGCAGGGTCTCTTGCGGCTACCGCAGGCTCCCTTTTAAAAATATTGTAATTCGGAGGTGCCGGGTATGAATAAGAAAATGAATCTGACGGCTGTACGCCCTACCATAGAAGCTTTGCTTGGACTTAAGACCACCAGAGAGACAGACTATACGGTCAAGCCTGTAGAAAAGGTTCTTACTATGGCCAAGCTTAAGTTCGGAGAAAGAGAGCAAAGGGTCATAGACTGTGACCGCGTGTTCATGTATAACCCGGATGCAATAGGAGAATGGATGGTGGAAAAACATCCGGAGATTTTTGACCCTCTCATGAAAAAGGTGGATTTATCGGAAAACCTGAGCTCCATGTTTCCTCCGGTGACTCCTGTATGCTTTGCGTCCATGTACTCGGGGCTTGAACCGGAGCAGCACGGCATTATGAAATATGAAAAGCCCGTTCTCAAGGTTAATACTGTGTTTGAGGATCTGGCGGCTGCGGGAAAGAAGGTAGCTATAGTCTGCACAGCGGGAGATTCCATCGCGGAGATTTTTAAGGAAAGGCCAATCGACTATTTTATCTACGACGACCATAATCTCTGCAACCTGAAGGCTTTGGAGCTGATTGAACAGGATAATCATGACCTGATTGTTCTTTACAACGGAAACTATGACTGGGCAATACATCGATTCAGACCTGAAGGACGGCGCTCCCTTAAAGAACTCAGGGCAAACATAGAAACCTACTGCAAGCTTTGTGATGCCATACAAAAACATTGGAAAGCACACAATACGGTACTTTTCTTTTCCCCGGACCACGGCTGTCACAACAGCATTCTTCCGCCGGGAAACCATGGAAAGAACATACCGAAGGATATGAATATTCGCCACTTTTACAGCTTTTTTGCTGGAAAAAAAGACCTTTAAAATACGATTGACATTGGGCTTTCTCAGTCATATAATGAGAAAAACTGCGAAATCAGTCGAAATTATAAAGGAGGTTGTAATTTGGATAATTTAGAGAACAGAGAAAATCAGGCGCAGGGGAATCCGGAAAAACAGGTGCAGTACTATGCTGACGGACGATTCAGCAACGATACACCGGATGCTGCCGCATCAAGAAAAGCACGCAAACCGATGCCGACCTGGGCTAAGGCACTCATCATAATCGGAGCAGTAATTTTGGTAATCGTTTTTCTGGCTACAGGATGTAATAAAATGGTGAAAGGCTTCACCTCCGGATTGAAAGGAAATGATTCCACTCAGGTGGAGACAGATTTTGGTCATGATTACATAGGCGTTATTCATGTAGAAGGCGAAATAAGTGAGGACGGCACAGGAACATATAACCATGAGTACCTGCTTAATTCCATTGATGCCATGATCGATGATAATGAAAACAAGGGTATGATAATTTATGTGAATACACCGGGAGGAAGTGTATTTGCATCAGATGAGCTGTATTTAGAGGTTAAGGAATATCAAAAGAAAACCGGCCGACCGGTATACTCGTCAATGCAGTCTCAGGCTACATCAGGAGGTTACTATATTTCAGCCTCTTGTGATAAGATTATAGCCAACAGAAACTGCTGGACCGGTTCAATCGGCGTTACAATGGGCACTATATTTGATGTGACAGGTCTTCTTGATAAGGCGGGAATAAAAACCCAGACAATCACATCAGGAAAGAACAAAGCTATGGGTTCAAGCACAGAAACCCTGACGGCAGAGCAGAGAGCGATTCTCCAGAGTCTTATCGACGAAGCATATGATCAGTTCGTCGGCATTGTTGCCGATGGAAGGAATCTGAAGGAATCTGAGGTCAGAAAACTGGCAGACGGCAGAATTTATACTGCAAAGCAGGCAAAGAAGCTTGGTTTGGTGGACGAAATAGGCACCTTCGAGGAAGCTGTCAAAGATATGAAAAAAGAATACAATCTGGAAGATTGCCAGATAGAAGATTTTGAAAATACTTCCTCGTCGGATATATGGTCTATTTTAGGTGAAAGTGCGGAAAATAAGCTGTCATCAGGATCTTTCAGTGCTGACATGGTAAAAGAACTTACGGCTCTGAACGGCAAGGTTGAGTTCAGCTATATTTCAGAAATCAAGAAATAGTATAAGAACAAGAATCGGCTGATGTATTTAACACCAGCCGATTCTTAGGTTTATGAACTATGTTTTAGTTTTACCTGCATTTGTTATCGGCGTTGTACAATTTGTCCTGAAACGAGTTTTTTTTACAACATTACGGACACAAGGCGGGCTCCAGAAGCTTTGGGAAAGGTGCGATGTTGTAAAAATAACGGCTTCTTTGATTTTTGTACAACATCGGGCTGACAAAAAC
>CALZOZ010000116.1 GCA_945828095.1 uncultured Clostridia bacterium | reverse complement strand
TGATATGCCAAAAACTGAGGCAGAAAAAAAAGCAAATAAGAAATATCTTGAAAAGCTGGATGTTATTTATTTGAGATTAACTCCCGAAGAAAAGGAACAGATTTCTTCCTATGCAAAGTCAAAGGGTGAATCGGTTAACTCTTTTGTTATTAGAGCCGTCAAAGAAGTAATGGGTAAGGATGAGAAATAACATAGCAGGAATCCTTACCTTTTTTATATCCTGAACCCGAAAAAGTGGGTCAAAAGTTGGTCAAAGCACCCTCAAAAACCGCAAAACCCCTTGGATTTCCAAGGGGTTTCGTATTTGTCGTGATTATTCCCACTCAATCGTTCCCACTGGCTTTGGTGTCAGGTCGAACAGGACTCTGTTCACGCCTTCAACCTCGTGGGTGATTCTGTCAGTGATGTGCTGAAGCAGTGCAAACGGCACGTCCTCAACAGTTGCAGTCATAGCATCCACAGTGTTCACCGCACGGATGATAACAGGATATGCGAAAGTTCTTGCTCCGTCCTTTACGCCTACAGACTTGAAATCAGGCACAGCGGTAAAATACTGCCAAACCTTGCCCTCGAGACCGTTCTTTGCGAACTCCTCACGAAGGATAGCGTCGGACTCACGAACTGCTTCCAGTCTGTCGCGGGTGATAGCGCCTAGGCAGCGAACCCCAAGTCCGGGACCAGGGAACGGCTGACGATAAACCATGCTGTCAGGAAGACCGAGAGCCTTTCCAACTACACGAACCTCGTCCTTAAAGAGCAGCTTAACCGGCTCAACCAGCTCAAACTGCAGATCCTCAGGAAGGCCGCCTACATTGTGATGAGCCTTTACGCCGTCGCTTTCCAGAATGTCAGGATAAATAGTACCCTGTGCCAGGAACTCGATGCCGGAAAGCTTGCGAGCCTCTTCCTCAAAGACGCGGATGAACTCAGCACCGATAATTTTACGCTTTGTTTCAGGGTCTGCAACTCCTGCCAGCTTGTCCAGGAATCTGTCAACAGCATCAACATATATTAAATTTGCCTTCATCTGGTTGCGGAAAACTTCAACAACCTGCTCAGGCTCGCCTTTTCTCAGAAGGCCGTGGTTTACATGTACGCACACCAGCTGATCGCCGATGGCCTTAATTAACAGTGCCGCAACAACCGACGAATCAACACCGCCGGAAAGTGCCAGCAGCACCTTTTTATCTCCAACCTGCTTCTTTACTGCTTCTACCTGCTCTGCGATAAATGCTTCAGCGAGAGCCGGTGTAGTTATTCTCTCCATGGTTTCAGGGCGTTTATTGTTATCCATTTTGTTTCCTCCGTTGGGTTAATTTTAAACTATCTTACATTATACCTTGATTTTACTCAGGCTTCAATATTTTTCTTTATAACTGCCTAGTACCCCGTCAGCTGAATCATCAGCTCCAGCCTGTCCAGTATGGCTTTGGTCAGAAGGTCAGCCAGCGGCTTGCTGCTCCCGCTGCGGCAGTATTCACTGAATGTGCTGTTGTATTGGCTTTCAGACAAATCCACATATGCCATAGGCAGCCCGCTGTAAAGCAGATAGTATTCCATCAAAGCCCTTGCAGCAACCTGATTTCCTTCCTTAAAAGGATAAATCGCTAATAGACGATTATGCAGCCCGGCAGCCTTTTCGAAGGGATTCTCAAACTCATCCCTGTGGCCGGCAAAGGCCATAAATTCACTCATAGTTCCGGGGATTTCCGCAGGAAGCACCGGCGTATAGCCGTACTCAACCAGCTGAGGCGTGGATTTTCTGAACTCGGTGACATCCGCACCTGCCTTAGCTGCAACAATCCTGATTAACTCCGGACTCACATCAAGGCCTCGCTGGGCCAGTTCATACAGCTCAACTCGCAGCTCATTGAGATTTTCCACCAGAACATGATCCATGATTCTGCCGCTCATGACCGGCTCTCCTCCAAGGATCTTCTCAACATCATCCCGGGAAAGGGGGCTTCCGTCCAGCCTCAGGTTCATATAAATCCAGTCCAGCTTTTCCAGGTGGTCTATGTAATCCTTTACAGCCTGTGGAAAAGGGCTGCGATTTGAAAGCACAACTAATTTTTTTCTGATTTCTCTTATCATCATCTGGCCTCCAAAAACCGACTTTTTTAAAGTTTACCATATATTTCGGTGGTTTTCTATGTTATACTGTATGAAAACAGGCAAAAATACTAAAAAAGGACATAGATTTATGAAAATTCTAGTGGTAAGCGACACACACGGAGACTGTTCCCGTGTCATCGACATTTATCAGAAACTGAATAAGGAATCACCTGTAGATGTGATTGTCCACTGCGGCGACTATGCGGCAGATGCCAGAGAGCTTCAGGCCCGACTGGGAGTCCATGTTGCATGGGTAAAGGGGAACTGCGACGGCGGATTCAGCGATACAGACTGGTCCATTCTGGAGACTGAGGCAGGAAATTTTCTCATCACCCATGGTCACAACGAGCAGGTGGATTTCAGCAAGCAGAACATATATTACAAGGCGCTGGAAAACGACTGTGTCGGTGCTTTCTTCGGCCATACCCACAGAGCATCCTACACTGAAATGGATGATGTGGTACTGATGAATCCCGGCAGCCTCACCAGACCTCGGGACGGCAGCGGCGGCACCTTCGGCCTTATAGTTACAGGCGAAGACTCCATATGGGGCAAAATTTACAGGTACGAGGATTTTATGGCTCCGAGCAGCACCGGCAGCAGCGGAAACGGCGGAGGTTCCCAGAAAGCCGCACCGAAGCCAAAGGTTCGCGGCGGACACCTGAGAGATTTACTTAACTACAGCGACAGGTTCTAGAAAGGAAAATCAATGGCAAACACATTTCTTCTCACAGATAGAAACGCTGTGATGGAAAATTTAAATAAAATAGCGGCAGAAAACGCCGGCGAACACAGAGAAAGAGTCAACGGCCTCATGGACGCAGACTATGTGGACTGCGATGTGGACAACCTCACAGTCACCTTGGAATTTCATGTCAGACCCTGGGAACTGAATCGGGCCGGATTTCTCCACGGCGGAATAATATGCACCATGCTTGACCATACCGCAGCTGCCGCCGCATCTGCGTTTACAGGATCATGGTGTCCCACAGTCGACATGGATGTGCGGTTTATAAGCTTTGGAAAGCCGGACGATATCCTTATAGGCACCGGCCGAATTGTATCCGCGGGAAAGAATATTTTCCACATGGAGGCAAGCCTTAAAAACAAAACTTCAGGCAGGCTTATAGCTACCTGCACCGCCGCTTATCTGAATATAGCACGGCAGCAATCAGAAGGAGTAAACCCATGAAACACCAATCCAAGGAACTTATAACCAAGGCCGCAGCCTTCTTTAAGGTTGTAGGCGACGAAACCAGAATGAAAATACTCTGTGCTATTTCCACAGATGAACTGTGCGTAAACGATATAGCATCCGCCCTTGATATGACAAAATCGGCGGTCTCCCACCAGCTTCGCCTCCTGAAGGACGAAGGGCTGGTAAAGAGCCGCCGCGACGGAAAAAACATATTTTATTCTCTGGATGACCAGCATGTCATAGATATTATCGATATCGCCTTCACCCATATCGAGCACAAAAGCCACGGGCAAGACTGCTGCTGCCATGACTGCCACCCGGACGATTAACCCGAACCGTTTGATACCTAGGCTCTGAGCATTGCCCCGAGGAAAGCTTTGAGCCTTTCGCTTTTAGGGTTGTCAAAAATCTCCTGAGGCGTTCCTTCCTCTACGATGACCCCATTATCCATGAAGAGAACCCTGTCCGCAACTTCCTTTGCGAAGCCCATTTCGTGAGTAACCACGATCATGGTGGTGTGTGCCTGTGCAAGTTTTTTCATTACATTGAGAACCTCGCCTGTAATCTCCGGGTCGAGGGCTGAGGTTGCCTCATCAAAGAGCATTATCTCAGGCTCCATGGCAAGGGCTCTTGCAATAGCGATTCGCTGCTTCTGTCCTCCGGAAATCTGTGCCGGATACATATCTTTTTTGCTCTCAAGACCAACCAGCTTCAGAAGCTCCATGGCCTTTTTTTCTACCTCTTTTTTATCCCGCTTTTTAACTTTTACAGGTGCATAGGTTATGTTTTCCATGCAGGTCATGTGCGGAAAAAGATTGAAGTGCTGAAACACCATGCCCGTCTCTCCGGTCAGCTTTATTTCTCCGGATGACACCCTGTTCAGACCGTTTATGCACCTCAGCAGTGTGCTTTTGCCGGAGCCGGAAGGGCCTATGATTGCCACTATTTCTCCCTTTTTCATGGAAAAGTTCACATTGTCTACAGCTCTTGTTTCAGAGCCCTCATATTCTTTTACGATATTCTTCATTTCCAGAACGGTCTGCCGCTCCATATTTACTGCTGACATATTACCATTCCTCCTTTGCATCGTACCTTGCGAAATACTTTTCCAGTCTGCCGGCCAAAAGGGTCAGCACAAAGGTCATAATCAGATATATAACTGCCGCATAAAAGAAAGGCTGCATACTTGTCATTCTGTTTACGGCGCTGTTTGTGGCCTTCATCAGTTCTATAATCGGAAGTGTTGATGCCAGAGCCGTATCCTTTACCAAAGTTATTGCCTCGTTTACCACCGGCGGCAGAATTGCTTTCATGGTCTGAGGAAAGATTATGTCAAGCATAGTC
>CALZOZ010000115.1 GCA_945828095.1 uncultured Clostridia bacterium | reverse complement strand
ATACGAGATTCCTCTACGTCTCGTTGGCTCGGAGATGTGTATAAGAGACAGCTATGCAGCTTCCCATGTCGTTTAATCCGTCGGAAATCTTACCGGCACAAATGGGTTCAGTAGCTGCGGCAGTTATTTTGTAAATGAGTGCTATGATCAGAAGTTTAATAAGCGGTACCAGTATAACCAGTACTAATGTTATTATGCCAAAGACACCCACAATACTCTTTATTGTACTCATGCATCTGATAAACAGCTCGGCAGTATCAGCTGTAAAGCCCCCAACTATAGGGATAAACGTGCTGAGAGAATATTTTGCTGTGTTAATCAGAAGGCCGTCAGAAGCATCGGTTATAAGACCTTGTACAGATATTATCCCGGAAAGAACTGCCAGAATCAGGCCTGTTACTGCAACGGCTGCATTTCTCAGTAGTTTTGAAAGCTTATTTACATAATCTTTTTCCGTTAAACAATTTACCAGAACGAGGATTGTTGCCGCAAACATTGCCGGAAGAATAATACGTTTAATAATAATTCCCGTTCCGCTGACCGCACCTATCACAACGGGACTCATTATGGTGCCCGATGCTATACTTCCAGTTGAAATTAAAATTCCCAACAGTATTGGTGTCAGGATTTCCATAGTACTGACCATGGTTGTGACGGAATCGATGCAGAGGTCATAGGCAAGTCTGAAGCTGTTAATGGAAATACCTATTATAATCATTGTGCATACCAGCAGACTGATATCTGAAATTGATTTTTTGCCAAAGGAGGAGGAAAGATTTTTTAAGAGTCCTATTATTATGCAGATTATGAGAATTTCCACCCCCAGGACCAGTGCCGCCCTTATCTCATAAAGTATAAGACTTTTTAATCCGTCTATGAATTCCTGGCTGTTAAAAATACTTTCTCCGTTTAGCGTTGCATCCAATATGTTTTCAAGTGTGAAGCTGTCAGTCAAACCTCCCGAAACCTTGCCGGCGTTATCGCTTATAATATCTGCCTGATCCGGATTGATTACATTGTTCATCTGTTCTTCCAGTATCTTTTCGTAATCCATCCACACACCTCAGATCAGACTGTCAAGCAGGTTAAGAAGAGATGTGAATACGGGAATAGCAACGAAAAAAATGCATATCTTACCTGCAAGTTCTACCTTGGTTCCTATAGATTTTTCCCCTGCATCCTCACATAGAGCCGAAGTGAATTCTGTGGCATATGCGATTACAAGAACTTTTAAAATTACAGGGAAATATTCCTTGCCGTATGTAAGCCTTCCGTAGAGGTTTTCCATATATGTAAAAGCAAGTTCAAGTCCGTCAAGTGCACACCACAGAAGAATCAAAGATGTGCATAGGACCGCCTCAACAGTAAATTCAGGCTTATATGCTTTTATGAGAGAGATAATAATAAGTCCCGTTATTCCGACGGCACAAATCTTTAATATTACAGCCATTTTTTCACCTTTTAAAATGTAACAAAAACCTTTATCGTCTCAAAGAATTCGCTTATCATTTTTACTACTATAGCAAGGACGATGATTACGCCTGCCAGAGTAACCATCATCGCTTCCTCGTCTCTTCCGGCCTTGCTGAGAATCTGATTAAGCAAAGCGATTGCAATACCGATGCCTGCAATCTTAAATAAAATATCAACATCAAAGGACATTTGTCTCCACCTCTCATTAATTGAATTATCTATATAAAAATTATGGCCGCAAGGCCGCCCGCAAAAAAGCCTATTTTTCTATACAAAGGCCCCCTGGAAGCATAAACCTGACCTGCTTCAGCAAGCTGATTCTCAAGGCGCTGCTCCAGATAATCAAAGCTTGCCTGCTGATTCTGCCAGTCTGTCTGTCCCAAAAAACATCCCGGATACCTTATAATCTCCATATCCGATTCTGTCAAAGGAGTACCATTATATATTCTGTCAGCCTCCTGACCCCAGATTTGCCCCATTTCATCGTTTTTTTCGCTAAGAGCGGTTCCTGCTTCAATAAGCAGCTTAAACGCTTTAGAACGGCCATTTTTTTCGTCAGTTTCTACCATGGTGGTAAGGGGTTCCCTGAAATAATTTATCTTTCCCTTAAGATAAAGGAGCATTCTTCTAAAGTCCTCTAAAAGTACAATTCTTTCCTTGAGCTCTCCTGCCTTGATTGTTCCGAGAAATCCGCAGGCTGCCACAAACCCGGCAATCATTATTGCTTTAACCATTGACAACCTCCGCTACTGTTCCGGGGCCTTTACTGTTTGAAAGGAAGATTATATTCCTGAAGAATCCGCCGTTAATCAAAGGAGCTATCTCCGACTTTTTAAGGCTTTCCTGAGAACTGCCATGAATTGATGTGATAAGAGCCACTCCGGAACTGAGACACTGACCTGCGGCCTCTAAGTCCTCTGTCTTGCCTATCTCGTCAGTGATTATCACATGGGGAGACATTGCACGTATGAGCATCTGTATTCCCTGAGCCTTTGCCGCTCCGTCCAGCACATCTGTCCTGGGACCAAGATCAAAGCTAGGCTGTGAATTATACATTCCTGCAATCTCAGACCGCTCGTCACAGATGGCTACCTTTATCTTACGGCTGCTCAGGCTGCGGGCAATATCCCTTAGCATGGTTGTCTTGCCGCAGCCAGGCGGTGACACAATCAGGGTGCTGAGGGGCTTTCCGTCACCGCCGACAAGATAGCCTGCTATCTTGTCTGAGCAGCCCTTGATCTCTTTGGCAAATCTGATATTCATTGAGCTTATTTCTTTTATAAGCGAAGTTTGTCCGCTTTTCACCACAGCTTTCCCGCATATTCCTACTCTATGGCCTCCTTCTATTGTTATAAATCCTTTTGCCAAGTCCTCCTCGTATGCATAATATGAATATTTGATAAGGCTATTAAGGGTTTTGACAAGATCATCGGCAGTTACTATATGAGAGATGATTCTTTCCAAGCTGCCTGACTGAAGGCGCACATTCTGTCCGCAGCGAAGACGTATTTCCTCAATTTCGGCCACAACAGAGTTAGGCAGTACTTCAAGCTCCTGCCTGATAGATGACGGCAGTCTGATTAGAATTTCTCTGAAGGTATCCATTTTCTTTTCCTCTTTTCCTCTTTTCTTCTGATTGATTTATATAATTCTATGAGGGGGACAAGTTTTTATGACAGAAATGTGGTATAATATCTATATAGATTTTAAGTGCGGCAGAGCCGCCATGGAGGTACTGACAATTAATTACTTAGAAGAAGCAAAGCAGCTCGCTTCCGAGCTGCTTGAAATAAGAAGACATATTCACAGCTGTCCTGAAGCAGGAAAATCCCTGCCCGAGACTAAGGCATTTGTTATGGACAAGCTTCGTGAATACGGATATGAGCCTGAAGAGATCTGTGAAAGCGGTATAGTTGCTGTCCTTTGCGGCGGTAAGGCATCTGCTGAAAGCAAAACAATACTTTTACGTGCAGACATGGATGCTCTTGCAATTAAAGAAGAAGCACCTGTAGAGTTCGCTTCCCAAAACGGTTTTATGCATGCCTGCGGTCACGATATTCATGCCACCATGCTCCTTGGCGCCGCTAAGCTTTTAAAAGTACATGAGAATGAGCTTCATGGCAATGTAAAGCTTGTCTTCCAGCCTGACGAAGAAGGCTTCACCGGTGCTAAGACAATGCTTGCAGCAGGTATACTTGAAAATCCAAAGGTTGATGCCGGTATGGCTCTCCATGTTAATTCCGGCACTCCTTCCGGCATGTTTTTATGCGGTCAGGGTGTATGCATGGCCGGATGCACACTTTTCAGAATTAAGGTTAAAGGAACGGGCTGTCACGGTGCAATGCCTGAAACGGGTGTTGACCCTATCAATATTGCAGCCCACATCTACCTTTCGCTGCAGGAAATCGTGGCAAGAGAAATTGCGCCTACATCTCCTGTTGCCCTAACCATAGGCAAATTTGATGGCGGCAAAGCTCCTAACATCATTCCGGAAGAAGTTGTAATGGAGGGTACCATAAGGACTATGGACAGAGACCTGTCCTCAAAGATATATAAGAGAATTGAAGAGATTTCAGCACAGACTGCAGCTCTCTTCCGAGGATCTGCAGAGGTTACAGAGATGGCTTCCGCTCCTCCTCTTCTCAATGACAAAGAGCTTGTAAAAGAAATGGCCGGCTACATTAAAGAAATCACCGACCCATCCAAGGTTTATCTTTTTGAACAGGGAGGCATGGGCTCCGAGGATTTCGCATCGTATACCTATGAAATCCCTTGCAGCTACCTGCTTCTTGGTGCAGGCACATCTCAGGAAAACCCGCTCTTTGGAAAGCCTATGCACAACGATCATGTTGTTTTCAATGAAGATATAATGCCTCTGGGCAGCGCAGCACTTGCAAAATGTGCCACCGAGTGGCTGGCAAATAACTAATAGTTAATGATAAACGTGCAATGGTGCAATGGCGCAATGGCGAAAGGCGAAATCCCCCTAAAATCGACTAAAATATGTGATTTGAGGGGGGATAATTAACAAAATATGTAACTAATGGATATTCTTCCGACTATTTATTCCATTTTCATACAAAAATCCCCCATCAAAATGCACTTTTTCACACTTTTTTGGGGGGATGGTAACCGATGTTAGAGCCCGGCTTTTTCAACCATTCAGAGCTCAATTAAATCAACCAATGTAA
>CALZOZ010000114.1 GCA_945828095.1 uncultured Clostridia bacterium | reverse complement strand
CATATGAAAATGACATAGGAGCGTGGCAATTCTCTATATTTATGTCCTTCATTTAGAAAATCCAGGTCCATATTTGCCTGGTAATATCGGGAACGCTTAGCTATATGGTCACCGGTATAGGTCTGAAGTTCAATCTCCGCCCACACATTGCCGGACTTTATAAAAGCATCTAGACGAACGCCATGGGCACCTAAGGGAAACTTGATGGACTTCTGGGTTTCCACATATAAATCATCATCTGTACCTTCAATACGAATTTCGCCAAACTTCTCGTCAGGCAGTATTCTCTCAAGAAGCTGCCTGCATATGTTTTCGTCCCGTACTACCAAGGAAAACATTAAATCATCAGTAAATGGGATTCTTTCGTTTTGCTTATATTTTGTCATTGATAACCTCCTACAAATCCAATAAATGCTCGCAAATTAATTGTAGGAGAATTTTACAGTCCGGGCCTGGCGATGTCAACTGCCTTTTGGAAAAAAGTGCATATTTTGGTTGTATTTTGTAATATTTTGGACGATTTCTGTATTTTTGAATTTGGCATGTGGATTTATAGAATCCATTAGGCGAGATACATCTTCTGATGTGTCTAAATATGTCGATGTTGTCAAACAGAAGCTGAAGTCTTATTTCTGCCAACATTTGAGGTGTATGACTATTGAAAGGCTAAAAGCGATTTATTGACAACACCCAGGCCATATGCACAGCCCGGTTTTGGAATACTCTACCCAAGGTTTAATATTCCAGGCGTCGGGTAAAGTTTTTCCCATAAAAAAACGTAGTAGCTGTAACAACCACTACGTCCAAAAGGTTGGATTTGGGAAGCCACCTCAGGTGCTTCCTTCTTATGTCATTATTCTAAATTCAAATTGTATATTTCCTGCCATTCTACAGCTTTTCTATTTCTTCTGCAGAAAGCCCGGTATACTTACAAATGCGTTCAACAGGCTCGCCGTCTGCTTTCATAACGCGAGCCAGCTTTCGTGCGGCTTCCAGTTCGCCTTCGGCGCGGCCTTGCTCCAAACCTTGCTCCAAACCTTGCTCCAAACCTTGCTCCAAACCCTGCTCGTAGTTTCTATCCATCAGTTCCTGCAATGTCATATGCCTGCGCCTCCATTCGTCGGTGTTGAATATTATACTATATGCTGTTTCGCGGATTGTCGACCTTCATTCACCAAATTTCAACGGTTTTGGGACACGCATGGTCGACTGTTTTGCTACCTTCAAGTAAAAACTGCATAAATAACGCCATCGCCGTCGACCATCGAGGTTAAATTCCAATGGCTATAGGCCACGAATGGTCGACTTTTTCTATAGAAGTCGTCCTTCGCAGACCTTTCTTTACGAAGGGTGTCGACCCTTGCCTACGAAGTTTCAATGGTTTCAGTGCTTATATGGTCGACATTTTGCAGTTCCTACGCAGCCAGTCATCCAGTCAGCCTGGCGGCCAGGCATCGTAGATTCAGCCACCCTATTCCGCCAGCTCACTTCTCAGCTTAACCAGCTTGCGCACCAGGCGGTTCAGGTCGTTGATGCGGCGGGCCACCTTGTAGGTGTTTTCCTCGCGATGCATGAATATGGCCATCAGAGTGTCCTTAAGGTCGCTGCAAAGTCCGTCAACTGCGGCTGAGAAGCTTTCCCTGAGGTCGCGGCTTCCGTCGTCAGCTACCTTTCCGCCCCTGAAGAAGTCCACCTGACTGATGTTATAGTGGTATTCAATTCCGAACAGTTCGGAAACTTTGGCCGACAGGCGGTTTTTGATGTCGTTCATGTGTGCTTCCAGCATTCTGGCATTGCCCGGGAAGCTTTCCGCAAACTCCGCTGCCTCGGCTTTGATTTCTCCGAAGTATTCTTCGATTTCGGTAAACTTTTCATCAAACTCAGCGTGGGTCATGCCCAGAGCCGTTCTGTAAAGCACGATTTGAGAAAGTGCACTTGCCACAATGTCACGCATCTTAAGCTTTGCAGACTCTTCGATAATCTGCTGCACTGTAGTCTGGCAGTCACGATCGATTGCAGCCTTCAGCTCCTCTACGCCAATATTTTTCTTGGCGCTGACAGGGAAAAGGGCAACATCCTCCACTCCCATGAGCTTTGAAATAAGGTTCCTGCAGTATGCCAGGTAGTCTGCAAGGTCTTCCTCGTCAATGGAATCAATTTTATTCACTGCGAAATAGAACTTGGATGCAAACTCTTTAGCGTTTTCCAGGAAGTCGATTTCTATCTGATTAATAGGGCTGTCCACGGAAAGCATGAAGATGACTGCATCGCTTTCCTTTACATAAGAATATGCAGCATCGGAATTTTTCTGATGCACTGAACCAACGCCCGGCGTATCCACAAAAGTCATGCCGTCTTTAAGAAAATCCGAAGGACAGTAGAGGCACACCTGAGAAACCCCCAGCTTGTTGTCCTGATTTTCCTGTTCGTTTATGTATGATGACATCTCGTCAAAGCTGATTTCCTTTATTATGCCGTTGTCAAAATGAACGGTGGCTGCCTTTTCGCCGTATTCCACTGTAGTTACAACTGCTGTTACCGGAACGATTCCTACAGGCAGAATTTTGTCCTCAAGAATTGCGTTTACCAGAGTACTCTTGCCGCGTTTAAACTGTCCGATTACAGAGACTGTGATCTTGTGATTTTCCAGCTTTTCTACCAGTTCCTGCGCTCTGGCCAGTTCTCCCTTGGTCAGCTCGTACTTGCTGAAAACTTCGCAAGTCTCTTTGACGGTATCTAAAATCGAGTTGTTCATTGAATTGCTCATTTAGTCTGGTTCCTATTCCTTTCCGTAAAATCTGCATTCTCTGCAGCAAGGTTCTTTAGCTCTTTTCTCATCATCGCAGAAAAGCGGTTTTAAGATAAGGTTCGGGTAAAGCTTGTCTCCAAAGAGGGATTTAAGCGCTGCGATTTCGCAGAGAGTTCCTATGAACTCGACATGCTGTCCTGCCTTTACATCTCTCATTGTCTTCCTGTAAAGGGCCGGCATATCTCTTCCCTCAAACTCCTCGCTGTATTCGTAGAACTGTTCAAATTCAGGAAGTTCTACCGGATTGAAAAGAGGGCAGAAAAGTACGCAGGCATTGCACCTGTTGCATCCGTTTTCATTTACTACAGGCTGTTTTTTCTTGCCTTCGCCTTCCGGTCTTTCTTCCATCTTTACACATACATATTTGCAGCCCACCACACATGCGGCGCAGCCGTTGCAATTTTTTACTCTATCTGTTAACTGCATTTTTTTGCCTCCTGATTATTCTTCTTTTTTCTCCCATCATTATATAATACTACATTTACGGGGTTATTTGCAAGTGGCTATTCTCCCCAAAGATAATCCGCTGCAAACTGTGCTGTGAGCGCACTTCCGCGCTCCAGAGCATCCTCATCGGCGGTAAACTTTTCGTGATGATTGGAATGGACAAGTCCTTTCGCTTCATTGTATGCCCCGACGAAACCGAAGAAACCCGGTACCTTTTCCATATAAAGTGAAAAATCCTCTCCGCTCATCAGACTGTCCATAGACCTGATTCCTTCTTCACCGTAAAGCTTGGTTGCCGCGTCACGGGCAATCCGGTTAAGTTCCTCGCTGCTGTTTATAATTGCCGGATGCATGTGCCTGATGGCAAGCTCCGCGGTGCATCCATAAGCTGCTGCCGTATTTGAAACGATTGAGGAAAGGTCTTCCTCCAGCTTGTTCCTAAGCTCATTGGAAAACGTCCTTATGGTTCCTTCCAGCTCCGTGTCGCCGCAGATAGTGTTGTACATATTGCCGCCGTGGAACTTTCCGACAGTGAGAACCAAAGGGTTCAGCGGGTCGTTTTCCCTGCTGACAAAGCTCTGCAGTGCCATAACCACCGCCGAAGCGGCCACAATGGTATCATGTCCCAGATGAGGTGCCGCGCCATGGGCTTTCAAGCCTTTGATTTTAATGGTAAAGTTATCGGTGGATGCCATCCTCTTTCCGCTGTCTACACACAGATAGGGTGCCGGAAGTGTTCCCCATGTGTGCAGTCCGAACACGGCATCCACTCCGTCCAGTACGCCATGTTCAATATAGTACTTCGAGCCTCCGGCAGTCTCCTCTGCCGACTGGAAAATGAATTTCACCTTTCCTCTGAGTGTTTCTCTCACAGAGGGTTCCATAAGTATCTTAGCCGCACCCAGCAGCATGGCAATGTGGGTGTCGTGACCGCATGCGTGCATCACTCCCGGGTTCCGGGAAGCAAAGGGAAGTCCCGTGCATTCCTGAATGGGCAGGGCGTCGATGTCGGCTCTCAGTAAAAGGGTTCTCCCCGGCTTTCCTGTATCCAGCAAAGCCGTCAGCCCCGGATAATCCTCAAAGGTCTGAATATCAAGGTTTGCTACACCGGACTCTGCTGCAAGTGCCTCCAGGTCCGCCCTGATGGCCGCTGTGGTCTCGTATTCCTTCATACTAAGTTCCGGATTCTGATGGTAATACCTTCTTCTTTCTATTATGTAATCTCTGTTTTTTTCTGCAAGTGCTCTGATGTCCATTGGTGTCTTCTGATAAGCTCCTTTCAGTTCATCATACATAACTACAAAAAAACGCCCCCGGCATCTACCGAAAGCGTTTGAATATTCTTGGTTGCGGGGGCCGGATTTGAACCGACGACCTCCGGGTTATGAGCCCGACGAGCTACCAACTGCTCTACCCCGCGATATCA
>CALZOZ010000113.1 GCA_945828095.1 uncultured Clostridia bacterium | reverse complement strand
CTCGAACCCCCAACCTTCGCATTCGTAGTGCGCGACTCTATCCAATTGAGCTAATGGCGCTTATTCAATTCGTACCATAACAGTATACAGCAGTTTTGAGCGTTTGTCAACAGGATTGTTTTGCAAAGATGCTTGTGATATAATAAAAAACAAACATCGGAGAAGGAGAACTGAGATGATATTAGAGACCAATGACCTTATAATAAGACCGTCGGAGTGGGATGACCTGGAGGACTTTTGCAGGTGGGAAAAGCTGCCGGAAGTTACTGAGTTTTTCAGCATTCGTGATGGGCAGACCATGGAGGATGTAGTCAGAAAATTCGTTGCTGATGAAGAAGATCCTAAGGCACAGCAGTTTACCATTCTGCTTAAAGAAGATGGATTCCAGGATGCAGAGGACAGCGTTGAAGCTGCAGAGGACAGCGGCGTCAATTTACAGTACGCAGGCACCCGCAAAATCGGTCGCATAGTTCTGGCCGACATTGAGGACGGCTGGAAGGGTGAAATCTGGCGCATATATATCGGAGACAAAACTCTCAGAGGAAAGGGCTACGGCAAGCAGGCTATGGAAGCCATGATGGGCTACTGCTTTGATGTGCTCGGTCTGGAGAGACTGTATTTAGACCACTATACAGGTAATCCTGCGGCAGGTCTGTACTTGTCCCTGGGATTTAAGTATGAGGGCGTGCTCCGCAAAAACTGCCGAAAAAACGGTGTTCTCTACGACGTACACCTCATGTCCATGCTGAGAGAGGAATACGAGGCTCTGTTTGAAGAATAAGACGAAGAGGTATATCACATCTTCAATGTTGTATGAAAATGAGAAAATTTGATTCTAATACAACATTCCTCCCATTTTCACCCTTTTTTGGGTTCAGAGGGAGGCATAATGTTGCATTAAATCGCTGTTTTTTTGATTTTTACAACATAAATTCTGATTTTAACCATTTGTGTTGTATAGATTTGTTTTTATATGAAAAAAATACAAACATCACACACCTTACTTAGTCCAATCTTACCGTTGGAAAGGTGCGATGTTGTTTTTTTATTGACATTTTATGATTTTATACAACCCTGCGCACTATCTGAAAGGCAGCAGGCAAAAAAATTCAAAAAACCTCTTGACAGTTGAGCATATATTCAACTATAATAGAAACACAGAACAGTTGAGCGTATATTCAACTGTAACAGGAGGCAGAATATGAAAAAGACATACTTATTAGAAGACCTTTGCTGCGCCAACTGCGCGGCTGCAATCGAAAGAGGCGTTGCCAAAATCGAAGGCGTAAACAGCGCATCGGTAAATTTCCTCACAACCAAAATGATTCTGGATGTTGAGGAAGAGGGATACGAAGAAACTTTCAAGAAGATCAAAAAGATTGCAAAGAAAACCGAACCGGATGTGACTATAAAGGAAATCTAGGGGGAGAAGGGGTTTAAAATGAAAAAGAGATTGATCAGACTCGTCGCAGGCGCAGTGCTGCTTGCTATAGCTGCAGTGCTGCCGATTACCAACCCGATTCTGGAAGCGGTGTCTTTCCTGATTCCGTACCTTATTGTGGGATACAGAGTGCTGTTTAAGGCAGTGCGCAACATTGCCAACGGGAAGGTTTTCGACGAAAACTTCCTCATGGCGGTGGCTTCCATCGGAGCGTTCTTTGTGGGAGAGTACCCGGAGGCTGTGGCGGTAATGCTGTTTTATCAGGTAGGTGAGCTTTTCGAGGACTACGCGGTGGGCAAATCGAGAAAGTCCATCGCCGAACTAATGAACATCAGACCTGACTATGCAAACCTTAAGACTGCAGATGGTGTGGAAAAGGTTTCGCCTGAGCAGGTCAAGGTGGGGGACATCATTGTTATAAGGCCGGGGGAAAAGGTTCCCCTGGACGGCGTGATAGTCTCAGGACACTCTACTGTTGATACGGCTGCTCTAACAGGGGAATCCTTGCCGCAGGATGTGGCAGAGGGCAGCGAGATTCTCAGTGGATGCATCAATCTGAGCGGTCTGATTGAAGTGAAATGTGAAAAAGAATTCGGTGAGTCAACGGTAAGCAAAATCCTTGAGCTTGTTGAAAATGCAACGAGTCAGAAGGCGAAGACAGAGAATTTCATTACACGTTTTGCGGCGGTTTATACTCCTGCAGTAGTGGGTGCAGCGGTGGTGCTGGCTGTGGTTCCGCCACTGGTGATTGAAGGGGCGGTTTTCTCCGATTGGATTTACAGGGCGCTTAGCTTTCTGGTTGTTTCCTGCCCGTGTGCGCTGGTAATTTCCGTTCCTCTAGGATTTTTCGGAGGAATCGGTGCGGCGTCCAGGATAGGTGTGCTGGTAAAGGGCAGCAACTACCTTGAAGCGGCGGCACATGCGGAATTTGTTGTCATGGATAAGACGGGAACCCTTACCCGCGGAGTTTTTGAGGTGGAAAAGGTTCAGGCGGCAGAAGGTTTCGAAGGCGGAGAGGAAAGGCTTCTTAAGCTGGCGGCAGCTGCGGAGAGCAATTCCAGCCATCCGATTTCCATGTCTCTCAGAAGGGCAGCTGAGGCTGAGTATGGCTTCAGTACTGAGGCTTTCTCCATTAAAGAAGTGACCGAGATTGCAGGTCATGGCGTTTCTGCTGACATAGACGGACATAAGGTTCTGGCTGGAAACCATAAACTGATGACCAGAGAAGGACTTGACTTCGAAGAACCGACAGAGGCCGGAACTGTAGTTTATGTGGCAGTTGACGGCGTTTATGCAGGATATATTCTTATCGCTGACCAGATGAAGGAAGATGCTGCAGAGGCAGTCAGCGGTCTTAAAGCCCGCGGCATAACCACTGTAATGCTGACCGGCGACAATAAGGCCGCGGCAGAGTCGGTGGGTCAGAAGCTGGGACTGGACAGAATATATTCGCAGCTTCTCCCGGAGGATAAGGTCAGCAGAGTCTGCGAGCTTCTAGCTGAAAAGTCTGAAAAAGGCAAGCTTGTTTTTGTGGGTGACGGCATCAACGATGCGCCGGTGCTGGCAAGAGCAGATGTAGGTGTGGCCATGGGCGGACTGGGTTCAGACGCTGCAATCGAAGCGGCTGATATAGTGATTATGGATGACAAGCCGTCAAAGCTTCTGGATCTGATGAAAATCAGCAAAAAAACCCTTTCCATAGTAAAACAGAACATAGTATTTGCTCTGGGTGTAAAGCTCGTCGTACTGGTGCTCAGTGCCATGGGACTTGCGAATATGTGGGCTGCGGTTTTCGCGGACGTTGGAGTTTCAATGATTGCAATTATAAACTCCATGAGGGCACTTAAAACGAAATAGGTATGTGAGAGATATAGGGCAGCCGGCCGAAGAGGTCGGCTGTTTTCGTGTATTTTAAAAAGAACAATAAAAACCGAATTTTAGGTGTTGACATTTTTACTCGCCGGTAGTATATTGGGAAAGTACATTGTTTTAACACTTTATCACGATAACTCGGTAGAGAATAAAAGTAGAACGCGGAGGAAAATAAAATGAAAAAGAAATTATTATCACTGGCAATGATCGGAGTACTTGTTTTAGGGGTTGCATGCCTTACCGGATGCGGTAAGGACGATGCTCAGCAGGAGGCTGACACAGAAAAGGCGACTATTGTAGTAGGACTTGACGATACTTTCGCACCTATGGGATTCAGAGATGAAGCAGGCGAGCTTGTAGGCTTCGATATTGACCTTGCAAACAAGGTAGGAGAAGAACTTGGCATGTATGTTGAATTCAAGCCTATCGACTGGAACGCAAAGGAAATGGAACTTAAATCCAAAACTATCGACTGCGTATGGAACGGAATGTCCGTAACACCAGAGCGTATGGAAAACATGACTCTTTCCGATAAATACCTTAATAACAAGATCGTTCTTATGGCACTGGCTGATTCCGATGTGGATGTTACGGAAGCATCTCAGCTGGCTGAACTTAAAATCGGTACGCAGGTGGATTCGTCCGCACTTGAAGTTCTTAAGAAAAACGAAGCATACGAAAGCTTCAAGGACAATGTAGCCGAATACGATACATACGATACAGCCATCATGGACCTTAAGGCAGGCAGAGTAGATGTAATCGCAGTTGACCAGGTACTGGGCGAATATACAAACAACAATTTGGGCGGCGAAATGAAGGAATGCACTTATGATTTAGGCGATGACTTCTATGTAATCGGTTTTGAAAAGTCAAACACAGAGCTGAGAGACAAGGTTAACGGAGCTTTAAAGACACTGGTGGAAAACGGCGAAGCAGCTAAAATCAGTGGAAAGTGGTTCGGCAAGGACATCGTGATTTTACAGCCACTGGAAGATTAATTGGGTAGATTTGATTTAGGAGGAAATTTAGGGTTATGGAAAATGTTATGGCGTTTCTGCCTTTCATGCTGGAAGGCAGCGTGATGACGGTTAAGCTGTTTGCCATTACGCTCGTACTGTCACTGCCGCTGGGACTGCCCTTTGCATTGGGCAGCAACAGCCGCATCTGGCCGATAAAGATTTTTTGCAGAATCTATGTATGGATTTTTCGAGGAACACCTCTCTTACTGCAGCTGTTTTTCTTTTACTTTTTCTTCCCGCTGGTGCTGGGATGGCAGATAAGCGGATTTACAGCAGCGGTCCTTACATATGTGCTCAACTATGCGGCATATTTTGCAGAAATCTACAGAGGCGGCATTAACAGCTGTCTCTTATACACATCTCCGAGCCCACGAGACGTAGAGGAATC
>CALZOZ010000112.1 GCA_945828095.1 uncultured Clostridia bacterium | reverse complement strand
AGATTCCTCTACGTCTCGTGGGCTCGGAGATGTGTATAAGAGACAGATTTATATGATTTCATCACTGAAATAGGCCACGAAAGCCCGAAGCAAATAAGCATTAACGTTTCAAAAAATTCCGCCATGATGTGTTTTCCTCTTTTCTTTTTCTATCTCGTTCTTGACTCCATCATAGCACGGTTATATAATAATGTAAAATATATAAAAATTATAGTTTTAATAATATTAGTATTATGAGTGTCTGATGTCTGATACAGGAGGTCCATATGGAAATTCAACAGTTAAGATATTTTCTTGAAGCAGCAAAAGACTGTAACATTACAAAGGCAGCGAAAAGACTCCACATTGCACAGCCGGCTCTCAGCCAGTCAATAAAGAGATTGGAGGAGGAACTTGGTACAGAGCTCTTTACCCGAAGCGGTCGTCATATTTTTTTAAACGATGCAGGAAAGCTTATGGTAAAAGAAATAACGCCCCTGCTCAGCTCTCTTGACGGTCTTCCCGCAAAGATTGCCGAGGCAGCAGGCGTAATGAATCGTACTGTTAAAGTAAGTGTAATGTCAGCTTCTCGTCTTGTCACAGACATCATCATAGTATACAAGGAACTTCATCCGGAAGTCAACTTCCTTTTCCGCCAGGAGCAGACCGGTGCCAGCGATGATTCCGACTGGGATGTACGAATTTCCACCGGCATCTCGGGGAAACTCGCAGAGGGCGAGGCTGCCGCACTGGACGAGGAGATTTTTCTTGCCGTTCCCAAAATATGGGACCATATCGAAAATGGCAGCGATAGTGTAAACCTCTATGACTTCGGACAATCTCCTTTTATAAACTTTTCCGGTGCCGTGCCTTTCAGCAGGCTCTGCGAAGAGTTCTGCCATATGGCAGGTATATCTCCAGAAATCATCTTCAAAAGCGATAACCCTGCATCAGTTCGCGACCTCATAGGCGCAGGACTTGGGGTGGCCTTCTGGCCTGCCTATTCATGGGGCAAGCTGACTTCGGATAAGGTGCGCCTCCTTCACATCAGCGAGCCTGTCTGCCGCAGAACCATCATACTGTCCAAAAGCAGAAGTGTAATGCCCGGCAGTCCTCAAGATGACTTTTACCGCTTTATCCTTGAATATGCCGCTGTTATTTCAAGTCTGGGGAGATATGAATAATTTTACGCAATAGAAGAACCATATCCCATAATCACCTTATCCCCTGCCGCATACCATTTTTTCATACAGACATCATTGCTGTTGCCTTCAACAGTATACACCAATCCATCTTCGCATCTTTCCACAATTCCCACATGGTCCGCCCTGCCGTCACCATTCCAGTCAAAGAATATAATCATTCCCGGCTCAGGACTGATATTTCTGTTAAACCATCTTCCCTTTTCTACAAACCAGCGTATGCCGTCATCGCACACAGCAAACTTTGGCATGCTTCCGTCATCAAGGAGTCCAACCTGTTCTGCACACCAGCTTACGAAAACTGCACACCAATCAACATGTGAAGAAAAACCATACCACCGCCAGTAGGTTTCGCCGCCCTCGTTACCTGTTTGCGACCGGGCAATGGCAACCAGCATGTCATCAGAGGGAATTTCCCCCTCCGCATCACTGCCAAAAATGGCGGCTGCTCCGCATAGTGGAAGGAGCACAGCAAGAAGTACAAGGAGTATGCTGCCCCCGGTCAGCAGGGTTGAAATCGCTCTTTTGGTGCCTCGTGCAATCCTGCTTGCGGTTTTTACTCCTGATGAGCCCTCTGCTTTCCCTTTGCGGTTCAGCGGGGGAATCCCATACTTTCTATCGACAAAGCCTTTTTCTTGCAGGACAGAGGAAATATAGGCTTGTTTTTTTCTCTGTGCCTGTAAATTTTGCCTTTGCACCTGTGCCTGTCGTCCTCGGTTTTCCCTTTGCCTCACCAGAAGCCTTTTTCCCTGCAGCCTTGCTCTCTTCGCATAGGCTTTGGTATATCTTTCGATATACTGCTCTGCATAGTTCTCTGGTGAAACCTGCTTTTCTTCCTGCTGTGTCTGCGGGCTATCCTGCCCGCTTCCTTGGGAAGCCCGCCTGCTGCGCTGCCAGAGAATCCGTTCTTTTGTTTTTTTCCTTGCATAACGCAATTTTCGTTTGTCCATACAGTTTTTCACCTCCTTTCGGTTCTTGTTTTTTGCAAGCAAAAAGCCCGAAGTTCATGGCTCCGAGCTATCTTGTGTTTTATTTCAGTATTTTCCAAGTTCCTTTCTTATTTGAGCCCACCCGTACAAGGTACCCTTTCTCTTTTAGCTCTTTAATTAGTCGTGCTACCGTAGCTCTTGAACAACCTAATTTCTCCATAAGTTCTGCAGTAGTAATATGTGGGTCCAATTGCAAAATTTCTATAAGTTTCTGCGACTTGTTATTTATTGTCTCATTTATTGTCTCATTTATTGTCTCATCTGACACCGATACAGTTTCTAATGTCAACACTACCCTTGCAGGGTCGGATAACTCTTGAATGACGGGCTTCGCAAAGCCGTTTTCTTCCCATGTGCTGTAAATATCGCACAGACCGGAGCCGGAGCGTTCTCCCACATTTATTAGAGAAAACATATTGAAGATTCTTGCGTTTCGTGTGTCGCTTACCCCTCCTGCTATGGCGTCCTCTATGCTGACTCGAAAGGTTCCCGGATTGGATATGGTGATTTTGCTAAAGTCTTTATCGATGACAATTCCCTGCCGCCCGTAATAATCGGCGTGAATCAGTGCATTGGCCAATGCCTCTCGGATGGCTGCGTGTATAGGTGTGTCATCGACTCTCATCATCTGTTCATCCAGCTTGAAAGGTTTTTTCACATCGGCGGTCAGTTTCCCGATGATTCTAAAATAAAAATCAAAGATATTGCCGCTCCAGTCTCCGTCACTACAGCATACCCTGTCTGACCAGCGGGTATCCGTAGCCTTCCGCTCTCTGTAGTCAAGGAAGTAATTCGGTAATTCGTCCATTATCGTGATAAAATCGCCAAAGAACAGAAGTCCTGCAAGGGTCGGATGTAATTCCCCGTCTAAACCTTTCTTTGCTGCACCGATTTTCAGAAGAAATTCTTCGTCGCTGAGCTTTGTCCAAATATGGTTTGGCTTACGATTGGAAAACATTCTGCGATAGCCAAGGAGCGCTTCGTGATTCAAATCAGAGAGCCTAAGAGTTTCCACAACCTTGCTGTCCGCACTTTCTTCCGCTTGGTCGCGAAGCATGGCAAGCACTTCTTCCCTCTTACAACGATAGTCACCTTCTCCATTGCGTCGATAGCTGCCGGAAAACATATCTTTCCCAATATAGACCGGTCGGCTCTGCCTTGCCGCCCGGGGAACCTCCATGACGATGATTTTTTTCTTATCATAATCAACGGTATAAATGTTTTCGTTCAGCAAAATATTCTCGCTTATTTTCTGTGGGTTGTTCAAAGCATTCCAAAGCTCCGAAATCATCTTTTCCGTATTTTCAACGCCGATTGGTATCAACTTCTTTGTCTGTGCATCTTCTTGCACACCAAGGAGGATGACCCCGCCATCTGTGTTGGCAAACGCCGAATAAGTTTCCCACATGCTCTGCGGCACTCCGCCTGTTGCCGTCTTGACCTCTATGTGTCCGCTCTCTTTCTCGGATGATAAAATTCTATGGATGTCCACCATGTACAAATCCTCTTTTCATCGAAAATGTGTTTTTATTATTATATTATTTTTTCTTCCTAAAATCCATACTAATTTTATGGGCTACTCCCGGTCGGCGGGTTTGGTGGTCATGAGCTGATAGAGCCTTGTGTCTCTTGGGAAATGGTTCTCAAAGGGAACGAGGCTGCTGCCGATTTTGAGCAGGCCATGTCCGGCGTCCACATCGGTGATATAGGATAGCTGGGTGTCGGAAATATCAAGAAGCCCCGCAAGTTCCTCCCGGTTGGTGGCTGCCTGATTCAGCATGATGACAAACTCGGAATTTGAAAGCATGGTACGGGCGACGTGAGATTGCAGAAGATCCTCCACGTCCTGCGTGATTCCGGTGCAGAAGGCGCCATACTTTCTGACACGTTTCCAGAGCTTGAACAAAAACTGTGCGGAGTATTCGTGCATGAACAAAAGGTAGATTTCGTCGATATAGACGAAGGTTTTTCTGCCTTTCTTTCGATTCGCCGTAATGCGGTTGAGAATGCTGTCTAAAATCACAAGCATGCCTACCGGACGGAGCTGCTCTCCCAGCTCCATGATGTCGTAGCAGATCAGGCGATTTTCCGTATCCACATTGGTCTGCCGGGCAAAGGTGTTGAGGCTGCCCTTTGTGAACAGCTCTAATTCCAGTGCAAGGGCATGTGCCTCCGGTTCCGGCTGTTTTAGGAGTTCCTCCCGAAAATCCTGCAAAGTAGGGGGAACGCCCTGATAATTTCCCTGCATATAATACCGATAGACGCTTTCGGTGCAGCGGTCGATGATGGACTGCTGCCCTCTGCTGAAGGTATGGCCTGCGATAATCTGCTCACACAGCGACTGCAGAAATTGTGATTTTTCGATAATCGGGTTGATCTCCCCGTAGCCCTTTGTCATGTCCATGGCATTAATATGTTTCGGGCTCGTGGCTGAGATTTCCATGACCTCGCCGCCAAGTGCCCGCACAAGCGGTGCGTACTCCCTTTCCGGATCTATTATCAAAATATCCGCATCGGTGGCCAGCATCAGATTGGTGATTTCGCATTTTGCCGCAAAGGACTTGCCGCTGCCGGATACCCCTAAAATAAAGGAATTTCCATTCAGAAGCTGCC
>CALZOZ010000111.1 GCA_945828095.1 uncultured Clostridia bacterium | reverse complement strand
GGGAAGAAGTCTTGCCGTTCTCTTTTCGGTAAGACTGATAAATATATATGTCCTTGTTGTTAGGACTGCCGGTGATGTTAACATACATAACAAATGCCTCCTTTAATACTATTATACCACAACAAGCACAAACAAGCACTAAAAAAATCAAAAAAATTGACAAAAAAATAGAGCTTTTTCAAGGCTCACAGCTATTTTTTTCTTATTCAACTGTCAAACTCCCGTCCATTTCGTGCATATCCTGACTTCTTACAAGAATTCCGTCAGCCTCTTCTGTTTTGTCAGTGATTATGTACGCCTCGTTAAAACGGGAAAGACCCGCAGGTGAGATTTTGTTTAAAGTTGCTATTTTATACATATCGGTATTTTCCTCCCTCATAGAATTTTCAAATTAGCATAATGTAAGTATATCACTTTACGAAGGGCGGGTAAAGTGATATAATAACATCAAATTAGTTTTTTTATCGGAGGCAAAAAAATGAGTGACTACAATCGTGTATATAATTTCTCCGCAGGTCCGTCAATGCTGCCTGTGGAGGTTCTTGAAAAGGTTCAGAAGGATCTTTTAAATTACGGCGGCAGCGGCCAGTCCGTTATGGAAATGAGCCATCGTTCCAAGGATTTCAAGAAGATAATAGATGATGCAGAGGCTGATTTAAGAGAGCTGATGAACATTCCTGACAACTATAAGGTTATGTTCCTTCAGGGCGGCGGCACACTGCAGTTCGCTATGGTTCCGCTGAATCTTTTGAGAAAATCCAGAAAGGCTGACTATGTGATTACCGGCACATGGGCAAAGAAGGCTTATAAGGAAGCCTGCAAGTTCGGCGATATCAAAGCCGCAGCATCCTCAGAAGAAGATACCTTCACATGGGTTCCTAAAATCACAAAGGATGATATCAGACCTGACGCAGATTACGTTTACATAACTACAAACAATACAATCTACGGAACCAAGTACAACTATGTGCCTGAAACAGGAGACATTCCTCTGGCAGCAGACATGTCATCCAACATTCTGTCCGAAGAAGTGGATGTTAATAAATTCGGAGTTATCTGGGCAGGAGCACAGAAGAACGTTGGTCCGGCAGGAATGACTATCGTAATTGTAAGGGATGATCTAATCGGATATGCACCGGCAGACCACATTCCGACATATCTTGACTATAAGATTCAGGCCGAAAACGGTTCCATGTATAATACTCCACCTTGCTTCTCAATCTATGTAGCAGGAGAGGTTTTCAAGTACCTGAAGAGTATCGGCGGAATCAAGGAAATTGAAAGAAGAAACAAGAAAAAGGCAGAGATGCTTTACAGCTATATCGACGAAAGCAGCCTTTACAGATGCCCTGTAGCAAAGGAAGATCGTTCTCTTATGAACGTTGTTTTCGTTACAGGAGATGCTGACCTTGATAAGAAGTTTGTTGCTGAGGCTAAGGAAGCAGGACTTGTTAACCTTGCCGGACATCGTTCAATCGGCGGCATGAGAGCCAGCATTTACAACGCAATGCCTAAGGAAGGCGTGGAGGCTCTCATCAGCTTTATGAAGAAATTCGAGGAGGATAATAGATGAAATATCTGATCGTTGTGCCTGATGGCTCAGCAGATAACCCAATCGACAGCCTGGGAGGAAAAACTCCGCTGGAAGCAGCGGATCTTCCCTGTATGGACAGCCTTGCATCCAGAGGTGAAATAGGAAGCGCCAGAACTGTTCCTGAGGGCATAATCCCCGGAAGCGATTCAGCAAATCTTTCTGTTATGGGCTATGATCCGCGCAGATATCTTACGGGAAGGTCGCCTCTTGAGGCGGCGTCCATAGGACTTGAAATGAACGATTCTGATATTTCCTTCAGGGCCAATTTGATAACTGTTGACCCTGATGGAGCGGAAGAGTACGAGGATTTCGTTGTCCGTGACCATGCTGCAGGTGATATAACTACCGAGGAAGCGGCTGAGCTGGTTGAAGCACTTAACGATAAACTGGCGGAGGACGGCCTTTATATCCATCTGGGAACAGGGTACCGCCAGTGTATGATTGTAGACAGAAGTCACCCTAACGGCCATACAGAATATAAATGTGTACCGCCTCATGACATTCTGGACAAAAGAGCAGGCGAATACCTGCCCAAGGGAAAAGGGGCAGACCATCTTATCAGCATGATGAAGGAAAGCTACGAAATACTTAAGGACCATCCCGTAAACAAGGCCAGAATCGCCAGGGGACTTAATCCTGCTAACAGCCTTTGGATATGGGGACAGGGCACCAGGCCGCAGCTTCCTGACTTCAACGAAAAGTACGGTGTAGACGGTGCAGTTATCTCGGCTGTTGACCTGATTAAGGGCATAGCCTTGTTTGCGGGTCTTGAAGTCCTTAAGGTTGACGGCATCGATGGCACCAAGCATACCAACTTCAGCGGCAAGGCAGATGCAGCCATTGAGGCATACAAAAACGGCAAAAATTTTATCTATATGCACATAGAGGGTACAGACGAATGTTCTCATCAGGGAGACCTGGCAGGTAAAATCAAATGTGCCGAGGATATAGATTCCAAGGTTGTAAAACCAATATACGAGTATCTGAGAGACTCGGGAGACGACTTTAAAATCCTGGTTATACCGGATCACAGAACGCCCCTTGCCATCAGAACTCACAGTTCGGATCCGGTGCCTTTCCTGATTTATGACAGCAGAAAGGAAACTCCTGCGGACCCGAGAAAGCAGTTTAATGAAAGAGCAGCAATGGAATCGGATAATTACTATGAAGACGGATTTACTTTAGCAGATTATTTTTTCGAAAAATAGATTTTAAGATTCACAGGAAGAGTTAATGAAAAACAGACTTTTAAAAAGAATAACCATATCCTTCGTTGCCTTGGTACTGTTTCTGTCAACGCCTTTGTGTTCATGGGACGTGGCACTGGCTGTATCCGACGGTCCTGATATTCAGGGAACCTCAGCTATGATTTACTGTGCGACCACTGATGAAGTCATCTGGCAGAAGAATCCTGACAAGAAGCTTAATCTTGCCAGCATCACCAAGCTTATGACCTGCCTCATAGCTATAGAGGAGCTGGGTCTTGATAAAGAGGTTACGGTGGCAGCTGAGGCAGTGCAGGCTTCGTGGGACGGTCAGTCCGAGCCCGTGGGTATTCCGGGAGAAAAGCTTACAGTGGAGGAGCTGGTGTATGAGGCCATGCTTGTATCGGCAAATGATGCAGCATCATCTCTAGGTATAGCTATATCAGGAAGCGAAAAAAAATTTGCCAAACTGATGAATGAGCGTGCCCAAAAGATCGGATGTACTAATACTAATTTTGTCAATGCCAGCGGAATTGAGGTAAAGAACCAGTATTCCAGTGCAGCGGATGTGATAAAAATAGCACGTGAAGCATTTTCAAACAAGGAGCTTCTCAAAATTGTAGGTACAGCATCTCACACTGTGCCTAAGACCAACAAGAGCGAGGCACGGGAGCTTGAAAACTCCAACTATTTCCTTGAAGGCGGAGAAGCAAAGACGGGGATAGGAGACAATACTATTAAGGTAAAGAAATATCCGGGAGTTTTTGGCGGCAAGACAGGAACCACACTGGGCAGAAAGGCTACAATGGTTGTGGGCTGTGATTTTGACGGACTGGAGATTTACGTTGCTGTGCTTGGCTCCACCGTGGAAAAACGCTATTCGGATGTCAGAAAACTCCTGAATTATGCCAAGGAAAACCTTTCGAGATATGAGGTCTTTGCCAAAGGAGCGGAATTTGAAAAAGGAAAGATTAAGGGCGGCGCTACTAATAGGATAGAAGGCGTGGCCGCGGAAGCGGGGGTAATAAATCTGCCGGAAGGAGCATCTGCATCCCTTCTGACTGCAGTGCCCGTATATGATGAGGAACTGACCGCACCTGTCAAGAAGGGACAAAAAATCGGTGTAATTCAGATATATCTGGCCGATGAGCCGGTGAGGACCATAGATATGCTGGCGGCAAAGGAAGTAAAAAAGGGATGGTTCCTTTCTTCCTTTGGAATTACCAATATGCAGACGGTTGTAATAATAGCTGTTCTTGCATTGACAGCAGCATTTTTCGTGATGATTATGGTGCTCCGTGCATCTAACAAACGCAAGCTTGAGGCCGCAAGAAAGGCTAAACTGAAGAGGCTGGCAAAGGAACAGATGGAGCGTGAGCGCGATTACAGACAAAGGAACTGGCCATACTGATGTTTGATATTAAGGAAAATCTAAAAAAACTCCCGGACTCTCCGGGAGTTTATATGCATAAGGACAGACTGGGGCAGGTCATCTATGTAGGAAAGGCTGTTTCCCTGAGAAACAGGGTACGGCAGTATTTTCAGTCCTCTGCCAATCAGAACCCGAAGGTTCGGGCAATGGTGAGCCACATAGCGGAGTTTGAATATATAACATGCCAGACTGAGATGGAAGCCTTGATTTTAGAGTGCAATCTTATCAAGAAATATGCTCCTAAATACAACGTACTTCTAAGGGATGACAAGACATATCCATATATAAAGGTGACAGTTCAGGAGGAGTATCCAAGAGTATTGAAGACCCGCCTTTTGAAGAAAGACGGCAGCAGGTATTTCGGCCCTTACAGCGATACGGGTGCTGTAAACATGATAATTGAGCTTCTGAATAAAGTTTTTGTGCTGAAACGCTGTTCTGCTGTAAGCTTTCCTGATGATTACAGACCTTGTCTTAACTATCATATCAAGGAATGCAGAGGAATCTGCACGGGAGAAATCAGTCCCGGGGAGTACAGGGAATATGTAAATAAGGCACTTGATTTTCTCAACGGAAAACAAAAACCTCTTATTGACTATCTAACCGAAAAAATGCAGACGGCCGCCGACGAAATGAATTATGAGGAAGCTGCAGTCTACAGGGATTACATCGCTTCGGCAAAGGCTTTGGGAGAGACACAGAGAGCTGTCTCTTATACACATCTGACGCTGCCGACGATATGCAGTGTG
>CALZOZ010000110.1 GCA_945828095.1 uncultured Clostridia bacterium | reverse complement strand
GAAAGCATCTGCGTGTTGCAAAAATATTTGTTTTTTGGTAAAATAAATCCGTGGCTTAGTATAAACAGGAAAAGGAAGAGAAAAAATGAGCAAAAAAATGAAAAGTAATATTTTGTTGCTGCTTACAGCTTTCATCTGGGGTTCAGCATTCGTTGCCCAGAAAAGCGGAATGGACTATATCGAGCCATTCACTTATAACGGAATTCGTACTTTTATCGGAGGGCTGGTCCTGATTCCGGTAATAATCTTCTTTGCAAAGAAAAATAACAAGCAAAGCGGAGTAAACGAAAAAGTGTTTGATTTCCAGAGAGACAGAATAGCCATTATCGGAGGCGTGTGCTGCGGAATAGCTTTATTTGTGGCTTCCAGCCTTCAGCAGTTTGGTGTAAGCTATACTACAGCCGGAAAAGCCGGATTTATTACCACCCTGTATGTGGTATTCGTACCGATTATCAGTTTGCTCTTGAGAAAAAGAGTAAGACCGATTATGTGGGTATGCGTAGCTCTGGGTGCAGTAGGCCTTTATCTGCTCTGCATGACTGACGCTTCTTTCCGCTTACAGTTTGGTGATATGCTGGTACTGCTTTGTGCTGTTGCATTTGCTATACATATCATGGTTATAGACTATTTTTCACCAAAGGCTGACGGTGTGAAAATTTCCTGCGTGCAGTTCCTTGTTTCCGGAGCTATGGGCATTGTGTGCATGTTTATTTTTGAGACCCCTGATATGGGCAACATCTTAGCTTGCTGGCTGCCGATCCTCTATGCAGGCGTATTATCCTGCGGCGTGGCGTATACATTGCAGGTTGTGGCTCAGGCAGATGCCGACCCGACTGCAGCGTCATTGATTCTTTGCTTGGAATCAGTGTTTGCAGTAATTTCAGGTGCGATTTTACTTCACGAAAGCATGTCACCGAGGGAACTGCTGGGCTGTGCAGTAATATTTGCGGCTGTAATTATTTCCAACCTTCCGGAGAAAAAGGCGTTACCGGATTCGCAGAACTAGTTTTAAAGAAACAAATTGAAAAATAGAAAGAGCAGGGCAGACAAAATCGTCTGCCCTAATTTTTTGAAAGTTAAGAGATTGTTATAGCTGCCGCCTTAGTAATCTGTGTTGGTAAAAGGCTTTTGCTCCGCATGGAAGAGGTAATCGAGGCGCCGCAGCTGTGAAAGGTCATCCATTTTGAGGACTCCAAGTCTGGCCAAGCCTCCAAGTTCCGCACTTCCCATAAGAAGTGAACTGAAGTCAGAAAGTTTGCAGGAAAGATGAGCATCTGCATTTGCCCAGACACTTTCTGAAGGGTCATAGGACCAGCGGCTGAACCGACCCTTTTCTTCGGTGGAAAACTTCAGCGAAAAACGTTTTTCCGCGCCACTTAATTCATCATTAACGGCAAAAGCTACAGAGATGTTTTCCGGTGGGAATTTTCTGTGCTGGGATGCTTTGATAAACGACTCAACATCGGAGATTTTATACATAGTACCTACAGCTGACAGATTTGTCTGCAAAAATCCAAAATCAATGTAATTGCCGCTCATGTCCTGCGCGCTTTTAAGCAGGTGATAAAAGTCCGGCTCTCCCGTTCGGATTATGACGGACTGAGCCAGGTCGCTCTGCATTCTGAGTCCTGCCAGCAGCCTTTTCAGAGTTTTTTCGTCCTGATAAACCATTTCTTTTACATCCATAAGGTTAAGGGTGTAATTGCAGTCAGACGTGTTTACAAAGGTGAAGACAGCATATCCTTTCAGCTCATCATCTTCAAAATATCCCAGGCGGCGTACGTCATCATCGTTTTTCATATCACGGATTTCTTCCTCAAACTTGCATAAAGCACCGTGGTTTTTACAGACAAAGGCTGTGTGACAGGCAAGCATTTTGTCCACATCCTCTTTGGTCATAAAACGCAGCCCTTCAATATCTTTTTCTTCCGGCAGATACTGAGTATCAATGTGATATTCATCCAGTTTGGTACCGCAGCCGTAGCCTAGTTTCCTGTAGAAGTCCATCCTGAAAGGAAGAAGCAGTGATACTGCAGCTCCTGTATTCACTGTATAATCTTCAAAAAAACCAACCATTTCCCGTGCTGCACCTTTTCGTTTATGAAGAGGGTGAACGCCCAGGGCCATAAGGCCAACGGCTTTGCGCATCTCTCCGAAAAGATTAATATCAAAATCTATCAGTTTCATAGTGGCAATCAATGTCCCGCTTTCGAACATGCCGAAAAAGTTTACATGGTCGTATTCTTCCATGGACTGCAGATTTCTTGCATAGTATTTATCATAACATTCCTTGGATAAATCCTTTCCTGCCGGATAAGCGTTCAGATAAATATCCATATACGCAGGCATATCGGCAGGAGTAAGTCTTTTAATTTCTCTTTTTGTCATAATACATCATCCTCCAGATTCAAGTATACCTTATCTTCACCGCGGCCACAAGCAAAATGACCGCCTATCCGTTGCAAAAAAAAGAAAACTATTGTATACTATGCTCATATAGAATAACCAGAAAAGAGGCTGAAATAATGATAACAAGAGACGAAGCGTACGAATTACTTAAAAAATATAACAAGGATGATTTTCATCTCCACCATGGAAGAATGGTAGAAGGAACCATGAGATATTTTGCCAATAAGCTGGGCTACGCTGACGAGGCGGATTTTTGGGGCATTGTTGGACTCCTTCACGACATCGATTTTGAGATGTGGCCTGAGGAACACTGCAAGAAGGCTCCGGAGCTTCTCCGCGAAGCCGGTGTGGACGAAGATATGATTCATGCCATCGTGTCCCATGGTTACGGACTTTGCGTAGATGTAAAGCCTGAACACGAGATGGAAAAGGTTCTCTTTGCCTGCGACGAACTTACCGGCTTAATCGGAGCTGCTGCTCTTATGAGACCTTCAAAGAGCTGCCAGGACATGGAGCTTAAGTCTCTTAAGAAAAAATTCAAGGATAAGAGATTCGCTGCAGGCTGTGACAGAGAGGTAATACTCCAGGGAGCAGAAATGCTTGGATGGGAGCTTGATGAACTTCTTAATGAAACCCTCGAGGCTATGAAAACCTGCGAAGAACCTCAATAGCGATTCAGCTCATTGACGAGGCAAATTTTTTACGAAAAATTAACACAAAAGCTTGAAAAGTCTATCTTCCAATGGTATAAATTAAAGGTAGACTTTTTTATTAGTTTTAATCGTTTTATAAAGGAAAGGAATTTGCAGGAACATGGACAAGTTTTTCAAAATTTCACAGCATGGTTCCACTGTAAGAACTGAAATTGTCGCAGGTCTTACTACTTTCTTCGCAATGGCCTACATCGTATTCGTTAACCCTAATCAGGTTACCGGATTCACAGAAGGTCTGGGCGAAATCTGGAACGCAGTTTATGTAGCTTCAATTCTGGCAGCTACAATCGGTACTTTACTTATGGCTTTATATGCAAGAAAGCCTTTTGCACAGGCTTGCGGAATGGGTCTTAACTCCTTCTTCTTCGTAAGCTTTATTCTGCCTCAGGTTATCACAGGCGGAGACTGTGTTCAAGGGTATCAGGCAGGTCTTGTAATCATCCTGATTTCAGGTATTATCTTCATGGTATTATCTCTTACAGGGGCAAGACAGTATATTGCAAAGGCAATGCCTGAATGCCTGAAGAAAGCTATCCCGGCAGGTATCGGTTTATTCATTGCATTCATCGGCTTCCAGAATGTTGGAATCATTCAGGACAACCCTTACACATTAACTCAGTTCGTAGACATTCACGGTGCCATCAACGGAGAAGCAGGACTTATTTCTGTTGCACCTGCTCTGCTTGCACTTCTTGGATTTGCATTAATCGTAATACTTCAGAAGCTGAATGTTAAGGGAAATGTTCTTATCGGAATCGTTGTAACTACTGTTCTTTATTATATATTTACAGGAACAACTCCTTCATTTGATGTGACTCAGATTGGTCAGTCATTTAAGGACTTTGCTGCAGTAGGCGTATCCGGCGTATTCAAGGCTTCATCTTGGGCACATGCTTTCAGCCCTGAGTTTGTAGGCGGAATATTCAGTGCGATTATGTACATCATCACATTCTGCCTCGTTGATATGTTTGATACCATCGGAACTTTATACGGAACAGCTTCTCAGGCCGGCATGCTTGATGAAAACGGAGACCCTGAGGATCTTGACAAGTGCATGGCTTGCGACTCCGTTGCTACAGTTGCAGGTGCAGTTCTCGGTACTTCAACATGTACTACATTCGTTGAATCAGCTTCAGGTATTGCGGCAGGCGGCAGAACAGGCTTAACCAGCCTTGTTGTTTCAATCTGCTTCTTCATCTGCTTATTCTTAAGCCCTCTGGCAAGCATCGTTCCTGGATGCGCTACAGCTCCTGCGCTTATTTACGTAGGCGTTCTGATGCTTGGAAACTTCAAGCAGGTTGATATGAGTGATATGAGATCTGCAGCTCCTGCATTCCTCACTCTCATTATGATGCCGCTTACCTACTCCATAGCAAACGGTATCGGTATCGGTTCAATTGCTTACACAGTAATCACTCTGTGCACAGGCAAGTTTGAAAAGAAGGACATCATGGTAGCAGTTATAGGACTGTTATTCTGCCTGAAGTTCATCTTCATCACTATGTAATAGAAGAAAACACAATCGCTAGAAGCGCTTTTTATGGCCTTTCGGGACCGCTGCATTTTCGCCGGCTCCGGAGGGCCTTTTTTGTTGGGGAAAAGGGTCTGATTTTATGGGATGCCCTTTACCGTTGTAGAATTTCTAGGGAAACAGGGTTTTGTACAACATTGAGTCCTCCACAGAGGTTCGAGGAGCATCTCTCGGGTCGAAATGTTGTAGAATTTCTAGGATTTGGGTTTATTCTACAACGGTATTATGTTTTGCGTTGTAAAAATTCTATGGATCAAGATAATCCAACAACCTTCATGACTTTACTGACCTGCTCTCGTCGCCGTCAGGGGTGAGGTGTTGTAGAAAAGGGTGCTTGAACCCAATATGAACAACGCCAGCACGGTGGTACAGCTGAGTTAGTGTAAAATAGTTGTGGAGTTTTAGAAAAAAGAAATAGAGATTAATTCCA
>CALZOZ010000109.1 GCA_945828095.1 uncultured Clostridia bacterium | reverse complement strand
CTACACACTGCATATCGTCGGCAGCGTCAGATGTGTATAAGAGACAGGGTATTGTCAGACCGGTAGATCCATTAGGAAGAGTAGTTATTCCGGTAGAACTCAGAAGAACATTAAACATCAAGACTGATGATTCACTTGAAGTATTCGTTGACGGAGATTACATCATGCTCAAGAAGTATGAACCAGCTTGTATCTTCTGCGGAAACGCAAAGGACGTTGAGCACATTCACGGAAAGAATGTTTGCAGAAACTGCCTTGACGAAATGAAAAAATTATAGGCTGACGGAGGCTTGATTTGGCAAAGTATATAGTTGAGCAAAGCGGCCCCTTGAGAGGGGAGGTCGTTATTAGCGGTGCAAAAAATGCGGTTCTGCCGCTGATGGCCGCTGCACTTCTGGCCCAGGATGAGTGCATTATCAGAGATGTGCCTATGCTGCGGGATGTGACCTTTATGAAGGAGATTCTCACATCACTTGGCTCAGAGGTCGTGGAGCTTGAGGACAATGTGCTTTCCATTACTACAAAGGACATTACATCTACAGAGGCTCAGTTTGAGCTTGTAAACAAGATGAGAGCGTCCATTCTGGTAATGGGGCCTTTGCTTGCCCGTAAAGGCGTAGCTCGTATTCCTCATCCCGGCGGATGCGCCATCGGTGCAAGGCCGATAGACCTGCATCTTAAGGGTCTGGAAGCCCTTGGTGCTGTAATCACATATAAAGATGATTACATCGAGGCTGCCACAGGAAGCCAGGGCCTTATTGGCGACACCATTTATCTGGACTTCCCGAGTGTTGGGGCGACAGAAAACATTATGATGGCCGCAGTTCTGGCAGAAGGAACCACATACCTTGAAAATGCTGCAGAGGAGCCTGAAATAGTTGACCTTGCCAACTTCCTTAACAAGATGGGGGCAAAGATCAAAGGTGCAGGCACTGACACCATCAGAATTGAAGGAGTGGACAGGCTTGGCGGAGCAAAGCACACCGTAATACCTGACCGAATTGAAACGGGAACCTTTATGCTGGCGGCAGCAATTACAAAGGGTGCAGTTCACATCGTAAACGCAGTGCCCGACCATGTAAAACCGATTATCGCCAAGCTGCGTGAGTGCGGAGTGCGTATAGAGGTGGGCGACGACGATCTGATCGTAAGAGCAGATCTGGGCCCTCAGTCTTCAACGGACATAAAAACACTTCCGTATCCGGGCTTTCCAACTGACATTCAGTCACCTTTCATGGCCTATCTGACCACAGTGGAGGGGGCAAGTACGGTAATTGAAACAGTATTTGAGAACCGCTTCATGCATGTGGCCCAGCTGAATAAGATGGGAGCATCTATTGAGACCGCAGGAAATAAGGCGTTAATAAGAGGAAATGCACGACTCAGAGGATGCCAGGTAATGGCTACTGATCTGAGAGCAGGTGCTGCACTGGTGCTTGCAGGACTGGTAGCAGAAGGCACCACGGAAATTTCTGAGATTTTCCACATAGAAAGAGGCTATGAGAAATTCATAGAAAAATTCTGCGGACTCGGGGCAAAAATCAAAAGAATTGACGATTAGAATATTATAGGGAACCGGCTTTTGGGCCGGTTCTTTGTCTTTTCAGGGCGGTGATATTTCATCGCCTTTTTGCATAGAATTGGTTTTAGAACGAAAGGAAAGGACAAGGAGCGGCAAAATGGAACTGAAGAGAATTTTAAAGGTGGTAATGGTAATCTTAATTTTTTTTGTAGGGGTTCCATTTGCAGCCGTTGCCTTGGACGGAGTTATAGGAGACGGTACAGGTTTTAAGGGATTTGACAGCCTTAAGGGCGTGAGCTTTGCAAATAAGATAGAAACGCCGAAGAACATAGAAGTGAAGCGATGTGACTCCGGGAAAAAGGTTAAGGTAGATTTTGAAGAATATGTGGCCTGTGTGGTCGCAAGCGAGATGCCGGCAACCTTTGAAACAGAGGCACTGAAAGCACAGTCCGTGGCAGCCAGAACCTTTGCAATGTCTAAAATAGAGACTAAATCGCCTATATGCGATTCAACCCACTGCCAGGTATATAAGACGGAGAAAGAGCTGATCGACTGCCATCCAGAAGGCTGGGAGGATGAAGGATGGCAGAAGGTGAAAAAGGCCTGCAAGGCTACGGCCGGCGAACTTCTTTATTACGATGGGGAGCTGGTACTTCATCCTCTTTTCTTTTCATCAAGCGGAGGGCAGACGGAAAACTCCGAAGATGTCTTCGTAAGTGCAGTGCCTTATCTTATAAGCGTTTCCAGTCCTTATGAGGAAAATGCCACTCACAGGGACGAGGAAAAGAGCTTTACAGTAAAGGAGTTTGCTTCTAAGGTCCGCAAAGCCTTTCCTGAGAAAGCCTTCGGCACCATAAGTACAGATCGGATAAAGATTCTTTCCAGAACAGCCGGGGGACGAGTGGAGAAGATGAAGGTGGGGGATGAAACTCTAAAAGGAACGGAGGTGCGGTCTGCACTGGGACTGAGCTCGGCGCTTTTTACCATCAGCTTTAAGGAAGGTACAGGCTGGAACGGCTCCAGTCCTTCAAACACTAAGATCATTTTTGTATCAAACGGTTCAGGTCACGGCGTGGGTATGAGCCAGTACGGCGCTGACGGCATGGCTCGTGAGGGTGAGGATTACAAGGAAATTCTCAAGCACTATTATTCAGGTACAGAAATTTATTGATTTTAATTGATTTTAGAGGCGGGTCATTGTAATATATAGATGTAAAAGCAATCTATACAAGGAGATAAAAAATGTCAGACTTAAAGTATTTAAACAGGCTAGCTAAGGACTATCCTAACATAATGGCTGCATCTGCGGAAATTATCAACCTTAAGGCTATTTTGGCACTGCCTAAGGGAACGGAATATTTCTTAAGCGACCTGCACGGAGAGCATGAAGCCTTTATTCATATGCTTAAAAGTGCATCGGGAACCATCAAGGCAAAAATTGACGAGCATTACGGCTCTGTTCTCAGCGAAAAAGACAGAGATGATCTGGCGGCACTGATTTATAATGCAGAGGCCGAAATAGCCCGCAGAAAGAAGACCGAGCAGAATTTCGACGACTGGTGCGCCACAGCTATTTATCGTTTAATTACGATTTGTAAGTCGGTATCCACCAAGTACACTCGTTCAAGGGTTCGTAACAGACTGCCTAAGTATATGGATTACAGTATAGACGAGCTTCTTCATGCTGATGACGATGCCAACAGGACAAACTACTACAGCCAGATTATCAATTCTGTGGTGGAATGCGGAGTGGCTGAACAGTACATAATTCAGCTGACAGAGTCTATCAGCAGACTGGCAGTGGACAAGCTGCATATCATCGGAGATATTTTTGACAGAGGAGCACACCCTGACGAAATACTGGATTATCTGATGGATTATCATGATGTGGACTTCCAGTGGGGAAATCACGATATTGTGTGGATGGGTGCAGCTACAGGAAACTGGGCCTGCATCACAAACCTTCTGAGAATGAACATCAGCTACAACAATTTTGACATGCTGGAGGTTGGCTACGGAATCAACCTGAGACCGCTGGCAACTTTCGCCGAAAAGTTTTATGGTGATGATCCATGCGAATACTTTAAGCCGCACATTTTAGACAAGAATAAATACGACCCGGTAGATGAGGAGCTGGCTGCAAAAATGCACAAGGCTATCGCCATCTGCCAGTTTAAGGTGGAGGGCCAGAGAATTATGGCTCATCCTGAATACAAGCTGGAAAAAAGACTGCTTCTTGACAAGATGGATCTTGAAGCCGGAACTGTTGAAGTGGAAGGAACGGTATGGCCTCTTCGCGACACCAACTTCCCGACACTGGATCCTGACGACCCGTACAAGCTGAGCCCTGAAGAAGAGGAAATGCTCAATTCTCTTGAGGCATCTTTCCTGAATTCAGAAAAACTCCAGCGTCATATCAAGTTCCTGTTCACCCACGGCGCATTATACACCAAGATAAACGGCAATCTGCTGTATCACGGCTGTATCCCTATGACCGAAGACGGAGAGTTCGAGTGGGTTGAGCTTAACGATGTCAGACTTCGAGGAAAGGCTCTCATGGACTATCTGGACGACCAGGTGCGCAAGGCATATTATGCACCGCGTAAGTCCGGAGAGACAGGGCGTTCCGGAGATATCATGTGGTACCTGTGGCTTGGCGGGGATTCTCCGCTGTTCGGAAAGGAAAAGATGACAACCTTCGAGAGATTATTTATCGCCGACAAGGCAAGTCACAAGGAACCGACCAGACCGTACTACAAGCTTATCAAGGAGCGTGCTGCCTGCGAAAAAATTCTTAAGGAGTTCGGTCTTGACCCGCGTACTGCCAAGATTCTCAACGGTCATGTGCCTGTTAAGATCAAGGACGGCGAATCCCCGATAAAGGGCGGCGGACTGCTCTATGTAATCGACGGCGGTATTTCCAAGGCTTATCAGAAGCAGACTGGAATCGCCGGATATACATTTATATTCAACTCCCGTTTCATGGCGCTTGCAGAGCATAAGCCTTACAGCCCTCTGCAGCCGGATGGAACTCAGGAATTCCATTCTCCTGTAATGAAGACGGTGGAAACCATGCCTGATCGTTTGCTTATCGTTGACACCGACCAGGGCGCAGTTCTGGTGGAAAAGGTTCACGATTTGGAAGATCTGATTGAGGCGTTCAAGGAAGGCCTGATTAAAGAGGAGTACTAGGTTTACTGTATATCATCAAATAAATAAGGAGACCGCCCACGTTAACAGTTGGAACGACAAATTCTGTTAATGGGGCGGTTTTCATTTTTGTTGCCGGTTCTTCGAGGAATATGTGAGCCATAAAAAACGTCACAGCATTTTATACATTTTTTTCTTACAAACGGCTGTAGGCCGCATAAGAAAGTAGAGAGTAAGAAAAAATTATCCTTTAATCTAAAGAAAAGGGTCCATTTCGCTTTGAAAACCTTTGATAAGTAGTGGTGAATCCTCGTTTCTTGTAAAAGATTTTCGTATTTTGATTTTAATTTCAACGTTTGCGGGTTTGGTAGGAAAAAAATGAATAAATGCCCTTTCGGGTTCGAGTCCCGCCTATACAGTTCAAAAAACAATATAGACACCCATGAAGGGTGTCTATATTGTTTGGTGCGCCATGAGGGACTCGAACCCCCAACCTTCGCATTCGTAGTGCGCGAC
>CALZOZ010000108.1 GCA_945828095.1 uncultured Clostridia bacterium | reverse complement strand
AATTATTGCGAAAACACGATAATTACTAATACATCTTTTATGAAAAAAGAGCCTTGCTTCTCGCAAGGCTCTTTTTTCATCCGCATATATGCAAATATGCACATCTGAACATCTGTACAGAATGTGAGCTGCGTTGCGGCTCACAGACTGTGCCGCAATTAAACTTGTTGTCATTTCGGTTTTGTAAACACTTTTTTGCCAACATTTTGATTAGGGCCGTCTGGTAAAAATTATAAACGCATTTAGTTTTTCACAGTTCTCCTGTCAATTTATATGTGTTTTGCTATTTATGTAAATTAAGTTCCTGCATTTTATTTCATCGTATAACATATAATCCCACGCATTCTGGCCGTAAGCAAAAAAATGTTGGCAAATCGGAATCAAAACCGTTTTTTTGCCAACATCAGCCTCTCATATGCCCTATACCATATATTCGTTTTATGTGTTCTTCAGATATTCAATTTCAGCTCTTGTCAGTTTGCGGTAGTGACCCGGCTTCAGATGTCCCAGTCTGATTTCCCCAATAGCTATCCTCTCAAGCTCTTGAACAGGATTCCCCACAGCCGCAAACATTTTGCGGACCTGTCGGTTCTTACCCTCATGTATGGATATCTCCACAATGGTAGAATGCTGAGTGCCTTTTATAATATTAACCTTTGCCCGTGAAGTTACGAAGCCGCCTATGTCCACGCCTTTTCTAAGTCTTGCAGCCTTCTCGTTAGACAGTACACCTGCCACTCTTGCACGATAAGTCTTATACACCTCGTGTTTAGGGTGGGTAAGCCTGTAAGCCATGTCACCGTCGTTGGTCATAATCAATGCACCGCTGGTATTATAATCCAGTCTGCCCACAGGAAAAAGTCTGGCATCAATATCCTTGACAACTTCCATGACTGTCAGACGATCCTTATCGTCGGAAACAGTGGTCACCATTCCCAAAGGCTTGTTTATCAGCACATATTCCGGCTTGCCGGCGCCTTCCACCCTCCTGCCGTTAACCTCAACTTTGTCGCCTTCAGCCACATCGTATCCGGGTTCTTTCATCACCGCTCCGTTTACCTTTACATTGCCGTTCTGAATCAGCTCATCAGCCTTGCGGCGGCTGGCAATCCCGGCCTGTGCTATATATTTATTAATTCTCATCCGTTATTTTCTCTCTTTCAGTTTATCTTCTAAGTCGCCATACATTTTAGCACATTCTATCACATAAAAACTTTGTTGTAAATATTCTCTAGGCCCGCATTCCTGACACGCTTCTTGATTTCCTTCGGATTGCTGCTGTAAAGTCCCTTTTCTTCCATGTGTTTAAAAAATTCTCCGCCTGCAAAAGTAAACCGCCGACTAAGGGCATCTTCTTCCGACAGAGCCTGATTGGCATAAGCCAGAAGTTCTCCTGTAGCCAGACTGTCAGGCAATTTAAGCAGCCTGCCCCCAAGTGCTGTCATCGCGGCATTGTAGCCCGCCAGCGAACCTGTAGTAATGGCCTCCGTATGTCCTACAAAAAATCCCGACTTTTCTCCGCCCAGGAAAAGATTATTGAAGCCTCTGGCCCTCATGAAATCATCTCTTTCTCCCACTGCCATATACCTCAGCGAGTTGCTCTTTCCTCCGGCATAAGGATCTGCAAAACCGACATTCTCAAATCCCTCCACGGTTCTGAGCTGTTCAAGATTGAAGAAAGGAGTCATAAGCTTTGCACAGCCGGTGTCTATCAGAATTATGTTCTCAGCAAATTCAGGCAGGGCATACTGCTGGCAGACCTTCTGAGAAAGTTTGCTGCGGTTTACAAGGTGCTCAGGCAGCGGAACTACAGCAAAGCCGTCCTTTTCAAGCCTTTTCTGAAGCTTTTTGCTCAGGGTCTTCTTATCCAGTTTGCACGATCCGCTGAAGGCGCCCGGCACGCCGCCTGCCCTTTCGCCGGTCATGTCGCAGGCGCCCGCCTTCTCCGTCAGGCTGACACGGGGACCGAAGGCGGGGCAGCGGAGAATACACATGGCACATCCGCTGCCGTGCCGGGCGCAGTTTCCCATAGGGCCGGTGGAACCTGTAGTTTCTACGAACACATCCCCATCCTGAATATCTTCAATATAGTGGCCGCCATTTGCCGTCATCAGCTTCAGAGCCTTAATTTTTTTTCCGTAATCCGGGGAAGTCACTTCATCCTCCAAATGCTCCGGTTTCATCTTTCTATCCTCGGCCATAACCACGTCTACCGCCCGGCACATGAATCTCAGCTCCACTCCCAGGTCCTTAAGCAGCCTCCTGACCTCCGGTTCTACCATGGCGGTATCGTAAAAGCTGGCATGTTTATGGCCGGGAAAGTCCACATTTTTATGGGTACTCAATCTGTCAGTAATTTCAAAAAGCTCAGATGCCCCCATAGCTATGTTCTCCTCGGCAGCAGTAAATCTGCCGTTATTTCTCATTATTCCGCCTACATTTCCAAGACCCAGCAGCAAATCTGTCTTTTCCACAAGCACTGTACGAAGACCCAGCTTTGCTGTCCTTACGGCGGCAGCACATCCTGCCCAGCCGCCGCCTGCTATGATAATTTTACACATAAAAAACACCTCCCCATTCTATTATATGTAGGGGAGGTGTCTCCAATAACTCCATATTAGACCGGCCGTGAATATTATGACCGGCTACGGCCGGTTTGCGTTGACGTTTATTCATTTTTTTCCTACGAACTCCCGGAAACATTGAAAATAAAATCAAAATCAGAAAATAGCTATCCGCCATCTATCATGCTTTCCAATCATTTCCCTGTATTAAACTATATGCTTTTACAAATTTTAGGTTGATTCTTTTGAATTTACAACCAGATAATCCCAATATTTATAACAATCTCTATAAACGATTTCCACAGTTTTTCTTATCTTCACTCTTTTTATGCGGTTTCCCGGTCTCCGTGAGAAAAAAATGCATAAACAGCCGTGCAGCCGGCAGTTCAAACAATCTGCAGCCGTGCAGCCGGCAGTTCAAACAATCTGCAGCCGTGCAGCCGGCAGTTCAAGCGCCGCGTTGCCGGCAACGCAGTTACGCATTTGCAATAAAAGCCGTGCGGCACGATGTATCACTATCCGACTTTCAATGTTATAAACAAAATTTCCGGTGCCGTTTCCGGCTGATTGACCATATCCGTGCGAACGCAGTGGTACTTGCCTTTGTTCAGGGAAGCCGCCATTTCAAGCACTGCTTTTTTCTCCGCTGCCCCCTGAGGATGTCCCGGATACATGGTAATGCACACAAGCCCATCCTTTTCCATAAGGGATAACGCAGTCTCTATGGCCTCCAAAGTCGTGGCTGTTTCCGTCACAACATTCTTATCGCCTCCGGGCAGATATCCCAGGTTGAACATTACGAGCCCCACCTTTTCAGATACATAATTACCCATATTCTGGTGCCCATCGTTTATTACCGTCACATTATCAAATCCCGAACTTTCTGCAAGGTGCCTGGTTGCCTCTGCCGCACTTTCCTGTATATCGAAAGCATAGACTCTGCCGAATCTTTCTGCCAGCCAGATGGTATCGTGGCCGTTTCCACAGGTTGCATCGACAGCTGTCTTTCCTTTATCTGCATATTTTTCACATATGGCTTTAGCCAGCTCTGTTGTTTTGCTGAGAATGTTGTTTTCCATATCCTTATCCTTCTTTCAGGCCATCGGCCCGTGTTCAGTCTATACACCTGCACCGCCGCACAGTCGCCCCGTCCTTATCCGTATAGGAACAGGCTCCGCAGATACCTGCGCCGCAGCACATATTAGCGTGGTTCGCCGTTATTATATCATCTTTTCTATCGGGCCGCATCCCTAAAATTCGCTCTGTATAATATGGCGATGCCAGCAGCATCACCTGAGCTGCCTCGTCTATGGCGGCAAGGATCTTCTGCTCATCCTCTGCAAGGCTCACCTTTTCCCAAGGGCAGTCCGAAAGATAATCAACGAGAAAATCTTCCGTAAGTTTGTCATCATCCACCAGCAGCTTTATCTGCGTTCCCTGCAGAAAACTCTCTCTCATATTTATGAAAGGTGCTATAGCAGTTCCTTTAGCGATAACTGTCAGAGGCTCTGTCCGGTTCAGTCTTTCCCTGTTCAAGAGACCCGCTCCAAATGGCCCTGAAATTTTCCACACGCCCGAAAGCTTTCTATTATCCCGTACTTCCCGGCTCCGACAGCTTTTAAGAAGTTCTTTTGTCTTGGGTCCTGCCGGCTGCAGAGCAATCTCAATCCACCCTCGACCATACTTTCCATCCCGGTCCCATCCCGTCTTCAATACTGAAAGGGGTACTCTGCAGCCAAGAGCTGATGCCATAATAAAACTTCCCGCTATATCACACCGGCGTGCAAAGCCTCTGCCCACTCCCAGTCTTACTGCCGCCAGCTGTCCTGAATATTTCTTTATGCTCAAAACTTCTGCAGCAAATTCTTCTGGCAGTCCCCCTTTTAGCGCAGGTATTCTGCCGCCCTGCAAAAACTCATTATATGGGCAAACCCCCTGCCAGTCTATACTGCAGTCACACTTTCCTTCTCTGCTCATGGTGCAGGTGTAGCACTGTCCTGCCTCCATAAGTGCGCAGGGGCATCTTACGCTTCCTCTATCCACACATTTATAATTCAACCTTTTCGTCCCTCCTCCATAATCTCAAAGCCGTAATCCATAAGTGCATAAGCATCGTTAAACCAGTTGCCGTCCCTTAATACCACAGCTATAAGTTCCTTACCGTCACGCTCTGCCGAGGCCACCAGTGTCCTGCCCGATTTTTTTGTAAAACCTATTTTCACCCCGTTGCCGCCTTCATAATTAAACACAGTCTTGTTCTTATTTACAAAGCTTCTGTCCGTTTCCTCGCTTGCCCATTTCTGTGCTCCGGCGATTTCCCTGAAATCTTCCCTTTTCATGGCTTCTGCCGCTATGATTGCCAGATCTCCTGCTGTAGTATAGTGATTTTCATCAAAGAGCCCGCTGGGGTTTACAAAATGGGTTCCGCTGCATCCAAGCTGCTCCGCTTTCAGATTCATCTTTTCCACGAAAGTCTCCCGGGTGCCTCCCACACAGACTGCAATAGCTTCAGCGCTGTCGTTTCCCGACTGCAGCATGAGACCGTAAAGCAGTTCCTCCAGGCTGAGTTTTTCGCCCGCCTTCAGGTATAGAGACGAGCCCTCTACACCGGCCGCCTCCACCGGCACAATGACTTTACTGTCAGGACCCAGTCCCAGCTCATCCAGAGTCTCCAGCGTAACCAGAGCTGTCATAATCTTTGTGGTGCTGGCGGGATAAAGTCTCTTATCTGAATTTTTTTCATAGAGCACCCGCCCGCTGCTGCCGTCCACAAGCACCGCGCCCTCAGCCGACACCGACGGGGCCTGAACCGAAGCGTTTACACTTCTCTGTGGCGGCTTAAGCTCATCTTCATCAACCCTCATGGTGGGACTCATATACTCCACAAGTCCCTGTCTCTTATACACATCTCCGAGCCCACGAGACGTAGAGGAATCTC
>CALZOZ010000107.1 GCA_945828095.1 uncultured Clostridia bacterium | reverse complement strand
ATAGAAAAAGCCACGAACATCATATGACATTCATGGCCTTTGTCTACAGTCTGAACCCGTCACGAATGTGGCGGGTTTTGTGTTACTCCGATGATTATGTTGGTACTCGGACCCGAGAGGCTCTGGTTTAAAGACGTCCGCAGAGTGTCGGGACTCAAAAAGGGAAAACCATAAGCTTGCCCTTTTTAGGAAATGCCCAATAGTTTTCGTTTACGAAAACTGTAACGGGGGTTATAATAGAACCACAAATCGAAATAAATAATAGGAGGAACCGAAATAAGGACATTACTGCCCTGGATATAATGGATTAATTGCATATGAATGGTCAGGCAACGAATACAATGCCTAAACTGCTTGCAATCATTATACCGCTGGGCATATCTGCCGCCGGTTCGGTCATTAATTTGACTAACAAAGAAGAAACCAGTGTGAAAGGCTTTGTACCCGCATTGGTCGTCATTGCTGCTATGATTCTGACATTGGTTTTCAACAAGTACATCTAATCTTTCTGCTCTTGCGAAACTCTTTGGGACAACTGCAGAAGACATATTGAGGGAGTTAAAGCAATGATTTATAGAACTAATCCACGAAACAAAGAACAACTTTCCCAACTCGGGTTTGGCTGTATGCGTTTTGACAGGGACGACAGGGAAGTGGAAAAACAAATAGCTTATGCAATAGAAAATGGCGTAAATTACTTTGATACGGCCTATGCATATCCAAACAATGAAGAACGTCTGGGTAGAGCGTTGGCAGCAGGAGGATATCGGGACAAAGTTTCCATCGCAACCAAAATGCCAACGTATCTGATCAGCAAACCGGAAGATTTTAATAAGATGTTTCAAACTCAGTTGAAACGCCTGCAGACAGATTATATCGACTACTACCTTATGCATATGCTTTCAAATGTGGGAGAGTGGGAAAGGGTATGTAATCTTGGTATCCTTGATTTCATAAACGAGAAAAAGAAAAACGGACAGATAGGGAATATAGGATTTTCTTATCATGGCGGATTGCAGGAATTTAAGAATCTGATAGATATTTATGACTGGGATTTCTGCATGATTCAGTTTAACTATCTGGATGAAAATAATCAGGCCGGAAAAAGCGGTTTGGATTATGCCGCTTCAAAAGGGCTGCCGGTCATGATTATGGAACCTTTGCGCGGCGGAAAACTGGTGAACAAGCTGCCAAAAGAAGCAATGAAAGTATGGGAAAATGCTTCTGTAAAACGTTCGCCTGCGGAATGGGCATTGCGATGGGTATGGAATCATCCTGCAGTTGTTACTGTATTGTCGGGTATGAATTCCATGGAAATGCTAGAGGAAAACATACGGATTGCTTCTGAGGCAAAAGCAGAAGAGCTTACACCGGCTGACCTTGCACTCTATGACCAGGTTCGCAAAATAATTCTTGGCAAAGAGACAGTGCCCTGCACCGGCTGCGGCTACTGTATGCCATGTCCACGGGGTGTAGATATTCCTATGTGCTTTTCATGCTACAATGACAAAAAGTCGGGCATAGAAGGCGAAATAAAAGCAGAGTTCTATTATATTCAAAGAGTCCATAATCATCAGGCGTCTTTATGCATTGGATGCGGAAAATGTGAAGGACATTGTCCTCAGAATATAGCGATCAGAGAGGAACTTAAGAAAGTCAGAAAAGAACTGGAGGGACCGTTTTATCGTCCGGCTCGTTATATTACAAAAAAGATTATGAAGTTAACGTAGAAGGTTATACCAAAAAATCTCCAATCTGTTACAATGAAGTTGTTCAAGCCTTATTGTAACTAAGAAAGGAGATTTTTTGGCAAATATAAATCACAGCCGTTTTATCATGATAAATCACTGCTCATCAGTGTGATGTAATGTTCCGGCTGGGCAAGTACAACGCCGCCTGACTTAACAAAGTTCGTCCATGCAGCCCTTACATTTTCTTCGCCCTCCGTGAACACACGACTTTCATCAGCAAGGAAAGGAGCAAAATGTCCATAAGTTGCAAGACAGGTTACAGTGAAGGTTTCATCGTCCTTGATTTCCGCTCCGTCTCTTTTTACCTTAGACAGGGTATAAGTGTCCTTGTTTTCTTCAACTTCAATTGTGATGCCGCTGACAACAGGAAGCGAACCTCGATTGAAAGGCTTGAATCCTCCTTCGACTCCTTCCACATAAGCCCTGATGGTTTCCTTCAGTTCCCCACCGGTCATGTCGCGGTGGAAAGACATCAGGCCATTAGGCATAATCATGTAGCCCACCATCTTTTCAGTGTAATCCGCCTGAAGTACAGAGCCTGTGAAACTGTTGCCCGTTGCAATGAGCACATCGCTGCCGTATACCTCACGAAGAGAGTTCACCATAACAGAGTAGGATTCGTTGCCGCCATCGCTATGGAAAATGTTGGAGTATGCTTTATCGGAAGTCAGGATAACATCCGCAGAATCATCCTTGGGCTGGCGAAGCGCGGCATCAAAGGCTTCATAAGCCTGCTGCGCGTTGTATTCGCCTGTGATCATCTTTGAAACCACATTTTTGGACACGGCAAAGAAGTCATTGGATGCAATGCGGATATACATATGGTTCTGCTCAATCAGCGGTCGCAGGTTTTCCAGACAATCTGTAAGATGGATGCCGACATCCTGACTGTAGCTCAGTACATCCTGGCCGGTTGGAAGTATCGTCTGTCCTTCCTCGGAAATCATCACATCCAGGACCTTCATTGCCTTATCACGGCGGGCTTCATCCTTTTCCAGATTGCGGTTCAGCGCAACCTGTAAATAAGGAGTGGTCATCAGCCACTGCTCGCCATTCTGGCCAAAGTATGGTAAGATCACAGTATCAATTCCCTGGTTTCTAAAGTCCGATACCCTTGCAGAACTGCCGCTGATCATGGCTGCCTCGCCATTGGCAAACATATTTACCGGAGCATCGTAGCCATACTCCAAAACATCAGGGGTCAGGTTCACATCCTGGATGAACTGTTCCATCTGCTCAAAGACACCTGGCCATACGGCATCATCCAGTCCGACACGATTCGTGCTTGCAGGATCTGAATATGCTGTACGCCACTTAACTCCTTCCATGGAAGTAAGCTCCGGAATGGACAGACCCTGCAGGGTTTCCATACAGGTATAGTCATAGGCGTAATCGCCAGCATAGCCTCGGATGCCTACATCTTCAAAGGCCTGGCATGCGGAGACGAAGCTTTCGTAATCCGTAGGCAGAGGAATATCGTACTTATCAAACAGAGCCTTATTAGTAATAAACCCATGCACATCGGCGCACATCGGCAGCCAGTTGACACTGCCATCCTCGTTCGTAAAGCTTGTGAGATAGGCATTATATATGGCACCGGCTTCAGAGGTAGTTGACAAATCCATAAGACTGTCCTTAAGCGGCGCAGCGTCATGCAGAGAAAAACGGCAGCAGGTAATGATATCCGGCAATTCTCCATTCTCATTTATAAATTTGTAGAAATCAAGATCATTGTTGCCCACCACAAACTGTATATTTATATCCGGAAGCTGGGACTGAATGTAGGGCGCGTATTTTTCATACATTGCAGTGGTCCACAAATACACAGTGATTGCGTCCGAATCTTCTTCTGCGGTATTGTTTACACCACAACCCGCAAACATCGTTACAACCATGGTGATAACCAGCAGTAAACAAATTATTCTCTTTTTCATTTTGTTCGCTCCTTGTCTTTCGTTATCACATTATATCATCCCCACATATAAAAAATCAAGATATGACCGATAACCGGGATAAAGCAATTTCGAACAGATAGCATCACATTCGGGAGCCTTTCATGAGACAGCTTAGGCTGTCCTTTTTATTCCACTACCGGAACGGTGAAATTCTGCAGTGCATTAACCAGCATCGGATGTTTGATCACGAAGTGAATGGACGGGGATTTGATCTTGGAAACAATCACGTATCGATCCTTCAGAATCTCAATCTGAATGTTTCGGAAGGCGGATATTTCGTTCAGCTTGAGATGATAATTTCCGTGAGTTTCCGCATAGCGCTGTGTTTCTTTCAGGTGCGCTGTCATGTCCTCGTAGGAATACAGAATCGGCGTTTCAAAGAAGCAGCCGGATACGGAAAGATACATCGGATGGTCCTCATAGCTTTCTCTGTCTGGCAGGGCGATTTCGTCCGTTATGATGCAGGATGCAAGCTTCTGCTGCATACGCCGGACTTCGGAATCACGATAACTGCGGATATATTCCGCATCGGAAGAGCCGATGTGGTTGGCAGATAGAATTTTGTCCAGTAATCCTTCACTTATGGTATAAATCGGCAGGGAGGAAAGAAGGTTTTCTCTTTCTCCCGGCATTTCGGCATCCTTCTGAAGAAACGCCTGATAATCTTCCAAACGAGGCCGGTCGAAAATCTCCATCAGCGGTTTGGCATGGGAGAGAATATGCTTTGCTTTCTTGTGGTAATAGGCAAGCTCCTCTTTGTTATTGGTCAGCGTATATTTGCCGTCTATGTGGGAATCTTCGATACATTCCCCGCAGAGTGCAGCCACCCCGGATACATAATTGAGATGGTGATATACATGAGGAGAATGGTTCGGGATATAGTAAGGGGATACCTGTCCCGTCATGTAGATGGGAATCCAGGCCTCCAGCCCCAGCATCAGTTCTTCGAAAGGCCGGTTCAGAGAATGGATGATGTTCAGATGTAGACCCTTCTTGATAGAGCAGGCGATGGCAAACATCCATTTTTTATTGAAATCATTGCTTTCGGCCATATCGGACATGGGCATATCTGAGCACATAAAGATGGGCTCTGAAGACCTGGAGGTCACGGTAAGCTTGAAGAAATCCAGTTCCCCTTCCCGCATTTTGGAAATGCCATAATAGTTTCTGGTGGCAGGAAGGTGTACAGGCAGTGTAGGCACCTTGATATCGTCGAAGTGAATCACTCTGATAAAGTCTTCAAGATCAAATTCATCCAGTTTGGCAAGAAACTGAGACATATCGGCACCTGCTTCGGGAGCTGTGGATGCGGCCGGTGCAGATGTGATACTATCTTGGGACGGCAGAAGCCAGTGGTAAACGGTATTATAAAAGTCGTCGGAATCAGAAATGGCAGAGATGTCTGTTCCAATCAGCGATGCAATCTTTTTTCGTTCTGCATCGGAGAAAGCAGAGACTGCCAGATATTTTGTCAGCTTATCGCAAAGTGCGGGAAGGTCGGAGGTCCGCCGTTCTCCGGACTTGATGCGGTATAAAAAAGACGTATCGAAATTGGTAAAAGCGGCAATATCCTTCATGTTCAGATTTAACGCCTGATAGAGCACGTCAAATCTGTGCAGGAAGGTATCGTAAATGCGGGATTTCGAAAGCAGTGCATCCTGAAAGGCTGACAGGATTTCTTCTTCGGGCAGAGTTTCTTCGCTTTTTTCCTCAGAGATGGCGGCAAATGTGCGTGCCAGTATTTCGAGCGCTTCGGAATCGGGATGGGGTTCACGTTCCCCACTCCTGTAACGGCTTATTACAGAGGCGGAAATACCGGAACGCTCTACAAGTTCCTGACCGGTGACTCCCAGAAGATGTATGTACTGATTCAATAATTCGCTAAATTTCATGGCCTTGTCTCCTCGTATAATATCTTTTGGGTACATAAATGTACCTTAAAAATTTAATAAATTTT
>CALZOZ010000106.1 GCA_945828095.1 uncultured Clostridia bacterium | reverse complement strand
GCGTTTCCGTCCATAGTTTTTAATTTTCTCATGTTTATTCTCCTTCCTCGATGCCTAAAGCTTCGCGCTGCTTGAAGATATATTCAGGAACTTCCTGCTGCTTGATTACATCTCTAGGACATACGTATTGACATACATGGCAGTCTTCACAGATTGCCGGATCAATTACCGTGTGGGTGCCGTCCTCATAGATAGCAAGGTTAGGGCAGTTGGATTTGCAGTCTTTGCAGAATAAGCATCCTGTGCTGCAAACCTGTGCTTTGGTCTCGCAATCGTCTTCGGATGAGCATGCTACCATCTTCATTCCCTTGTAAGGAACGATGGTAATAAGGTGCATAGGGCAGGCATATGTACAATCTTTGCAGCCTACGCACTTGTCAGGGTCAACCTTGGCAACGCCGTCTACAACCTTGATGGCATCGTAACGGCATACTGCTGTACATGCTCCCTGTCCCAGACAGCCTGTAGTGCACAGACCGAGAGCCTTAGGGTCAAGCTTTGCAGCTTCCTGGCATGTCTGGATACCCATTTCTTTATATTTCTTAGCAGCTCTGCCATCGCCTGAGCATTTTACAAAAGCAACATTGCTCTTGAGCGCAGTAAGATCATGAAGAGTATCTACAATAATCTTCTTTCTGCATTTTACCATGCATGCAACGCAGCCTACGCACTTATCGTAGTCGATAACAGCGTGGTTGTCCACGATAGATACTGCGCCTTCAGGACATGCTCTTTCACATTCTCCGCAGGCGATGCAGCCGTAGCCGCAGGTCTTTCTTACGATTTCGTCATCCTCTTCTGTTGAGGAGCAAGGGATGAAGTTGGTGGCATCCTTCGGAATCATATGAATCAGATGTCTTGGACAAACGCCTTCAGTAGCACAGTCGCCGCAGCCGTCGCATTTTTCCGGATCGATAATAATCTTACCGTATTCAAGCTTCATAGCGCCCTGCTTGCAGACTTTGACACAGTCACCGACACCACAGCAGCCGCTTTTGCACTCGCCGCGCTTGGAACCTGCTTCAACTAAAGCCTTACAGGATTCAAACTCGGAAGCTCTGGCCTTTCCGGCAGAAAAACCGGCACAAGCCACAAAAGCGACCAGGTTATTATCCCCTGCTGCAGGGGAACCATTGGTTTTCATAACTATTTGCCTCCTTTTTACGTACTATTACATCTTAGTCTATAAATGGTTTATGTAGAAAATTGTTGAAAATTAAACAATTTGCCCATTTTGTATATTTTAGTCCTTCGTGAAATTAAAGTCAATGTTTTCGAGTATGTTTTTGGAAAAATACACTACGGATCAAGGAAAATAAAGAAAGGACGGCAATATTCAGAAAATTATTTTTATTCACAATTTTTTTAAAAAAACTTGTCAAATATCAAAAAATGTAGTATATTTTCTTTATCTATTGAATGTGTAAAGAAACGGTTAAGAAAAGGAGATGGTTTGATGACCGCAAAGGAAATATTAAAGGATTTGGTGGCAATTAACACCATTGCGGATAAAGACAATGTCCTGATAATGGACTACATAGAAAAATTCTTTGCAGAAAGAAATTTCAGTGTAAAGCGCATAAAAAACGAAGAAACAGAGAAGGAAGTTTTAATAGCCAAATACGGCGAAGAGCAAGCCATTGGATTTTTGGGGCATACAGATACCGTCGATATAACGGAAGGCTGGGTTACAGATCCTTTTACACTCACAGAAAAGGATGGAAATTTATATGGCCTGGGAGCCTGCGATATGAAAGGCGGCATTGCTGCATTTATGGCAGCTGTTGATAACATTAATCTTGACGAACTTAATAAAGGAATTACGGTATACTGCACTTACGATGAGGAGATTATGTTTAACGGCATTAAGGACCTTGTTGCGGCAGAGAAGGACATTCCAGCCCATGTGGTTGTGGCAGAGCCTACAGACCTGATTCCTATGATTGGCTCCAAGGGACTGCTTGAGTACATATTTACTTTTAAAGGTGTAACTACTCATTCCAGCACACCTATAGATGGAAAAAGCTCCAACAAGAATGCAGTTCGCTTCCTTAATAAGATGATGGATTTCGAAGAAGAACTGCGGAAGACGCCTAGTCCGTTCTTTGGGGTGCCGTATCCAACTATGAATATAGGCATAATTGACGGGGGCACATCCATAAATAAGGTGCCGGATAAGACAACCGTGTATCTGGACTTTAGAATCTGTGACTCCCCTAGGGAGTATCCTCTCATCAGAGAAGCTGTAGATAAAGCTCTCGAGGGCCTTGACGGCGAATATGTAATAATCAATGATATTGCATCCTTCAGAAATGAAAGTCCGCTTGTACATATATATGAAGAGAAAACAGGAAAGAAGGGACAGCCTTTCTTCGGTATTACTGAGGCATCTTTCTTTGAAGGCGATAGAGTTATCGTAGGTGCAGGACCTATGACAGCTCACGAGGCGAACGAGCATGTTTCTGCCGAATCCCTTGAAAAAACAGCCGGAATTTACAAAGAAATGATAGAACTCCTCTGCAAATAGTCTGCATCAGGCGCAGGGGGTATCAATGATAATACCTTAACGGTAATTATAGGTAAAACCTATTGTTATACATATTATTAAAAAAGTTTTTATGAAAGGAGATTTGACTATGAGTAATGGTCCAAAAATTGGGGAAAAGAAAAAATTTAATGTTCCTCACGTATTTATCATTTTATTTGCGATTATAGTATTATGTACTATTCTCACTTGGATTGTTCCTGCCGGCGCATTTGATTATGTGCAGAATACTGAGACAGGAAGAGATGTTGCAGTTGCCGGAACATGGCATGAAGTAGAAGCTACACCGGTGGGACCTTTAAGAATGTTCGAACTTATCTATGAAGGCATGGTTAATGCAGCAGACATTGCATTCCTCGTATTCATCACATTCGCTTCAGTAACATTTGTAATTAAATCAGGCGCTTTTGATGGTGCTGTAGCTGTACTTCTTAAGATTTTTAAGGGTAAGAGCTCCCTGATTACAATTCCTATTTTCATGGCTCTTATCGGATTAGGTTCATCCACTATCGGTATGTTCGAAGAATGGTTACCGTTCATACCTGTATTTGCAGCAGTTTATACTGGTATGGGATATGATGCATTAGTCGGCCTTGCAGTTGTAGCATTCGGTGCCGGTATCGGTTATTCAGGTGCTATGATGAATCCGTTTACAGTTGGTGTAGCTCAGGGTATCGCTGAAGTTACATATATGTCAGGTTCAGGTTTCCGTCTGATGTGCCATGCTGTAATGTGGATCGTTGGATCAGCATTTATCATGCGTTATGCGTCAAAGGTTAAGGACGACGAAAAGAATTCTTATCTCTATGGCACAGCAGTTCAGGATCTCACTAAGTCAGAAAATGCTGCTGATGTTGAAAACCTGAAGTTCGGTCTCCAGCAGAAGCTGGTATTATTAGACCTTGTTGCTGCTATAGTAGTAGTAGTAGTAGGCGTAATCAAAGCAGGCTGGTACTTCTCACAGATCTGTGCTATATTCATCATCATGGCTATCATCGCTGCTATCATCATGAGGTGGAATCTCAATACTATCGGTGAAATGTTTGCAGCAGGCTTTACTGAAGCAACTACAGCAGCTATGATGATTGGTGTTGCTCGTGGAGTTAAGTTAGTACTTACTGAAGGTGGAATCATCGATACAGTTGTAAACGCTCTTACAGTTCCGCTTTCACACTTACCGGCTTCATTATCAGCAATTGCAATGCTCATTATGCAGACAATTCTTAACTTCTTCATTCCGTCAGGTTCCGGACAGGCAGCTGTTTCAATGCCTATCATGGCTCCGATGGCAGACCTTCTTGGACTTTCAAGAGACGTAGCAGTTCTTGCTTACCAGTTCGGTGATGGTTTATCCAACATCATCTGGCCTACAGCATTCGCTGCAGTAGTTGCCGGTCTTGCAGGAGTTCCTCTTGACAAGTGGTGGAAGTTAGCATTCAAGTTATTCGGTATCCTTATCGTTGTACAGGCTATCTTAATGGTAATAGCTGTAGCTACAGGATTCGGATTATAATCTGAGGCTTGAAAGGCTGAAAAATAGAATAATAAGTAGAAAACTGGCGCATTTTGCGTCAGTTTTTTTGTGGGCGTTTTAACTTGAAAAACAAGTTTCTTTAAGGTATAATACAAGAAATTATGGTTAAAATATACCAAAATATCTTATAGAAGGGACCGATATGGAGATTAAAAGAGATTATTATCTGGATCAACTGGTAAAACGCCAAAATAATGGACTGATTAAAATTGTCACAGGAATCAGAAGATGCGGAAAATCGTTTTTGCTCCGTACTCTGTATAAAAAATATTTGATTGAGAATGGCGTTGATGAAGACCATATAGTCGAAATGGCTTTTGACTTGTTCGATAACATAGATTACAGAGATCCCAAGAGATTTTATCCGTGGGCAAAAGAACAGATTAAGGATGACGGGCAATACTATTTCCTTTTGGACGAAGTTCAGTTATTAGGGGAATTTGTCAGTGTGCTTAACGGTCTGGCAGATAAAAAGAACTGTGATGTGTATGTGACAGGAAGCAATGCCAGATTTCTTTCAAAGGATATCGCAACAGAGTTCGGGGGCAGAGGTGACGAGATTCATATGTATCCTTTAAGTTTTTCGGAGTTTATGACTGTATATGATGGAAATCGCTATGACGGATGGAATGAATACATTACTTTTGGCGGAATTCCGCTTGTAGTATTGGCAGAAACCGAAGAGCAGAAAATGGCTCTTTTGAATAATCTGTTTAAAGAAACCTACATCAGAGATATTGTTACACGGAACAAGATCAGAAATATCGGGGAGATGGAAGCCTTGCTGGATGTTTTGTCATCAGCAATCGGCAGTCTGACAAATCCTAATAAGCTGCAGAAAACCTTTAAGAGCGTTAATAAATCCAACATAACAGCAACTACCATTACAAAGTATCTCGAGTATCTGGAAGATGCTTTCCTTATTGAAGAAGCAAGGCGCTATGACATTAAGGGAAAATCCTATATCGGGACACCTATGAAATATTACTTTATGGATATGGGTCTCAGAAATGCCAGAATTAATTTCAGACAGATGGAAGTTACTCATTCAATGGAAAATGTAATCTACAATGAGCTCAGAAAGCGAGGCTTTAGCGTTGATGTTGGAAATCTTAAAATTCTGGAACAAGATAAAGCCGGAAAGCCTGTCAAGAAACAGTTAGAAGTGGATTTTATATGTAATAAGGGTTCTAAGAAATACTACATTCAATCGGCATATATGCTTGGAACAGAAGAAAAAATGGCTCAGGAAATCAGACCATTCCTGAAAATAAATGATTCTTTCAAAAAAATTGTAATTACATCAGATACTCCAAAACCATTCTACAGTGATGAGGGAATACTGATGATGAATGTTTATGATTTTTTACTGAATCCGGATTCGTTGGACTTCTAAACATAAAAGATATTTTAGTATAAAATATACCAAAATATCTTCTAGATTGTTGGCACGTAAAATTTTTACAGTCGCCGGTTTTCATTTTAGGGTGTGTGGTTTTCTTTTTGAAAACTTTTGGACGGTTTAGGAAAACCTTTGACGCGCAATTGGGGATTTTCAAGCTAAAAACCGTGAAATCGGCAGGAACCGCCATGAAAAATATTACATTATGAATAAGAT
>CALZOZ010000105.1 GCA_945828095.1 uncultured Clostridia bacterium | reverse complement strand
GTAAAAAGGTTTTCCGATTGGGGCGTTTTGTTTTCTCACGGAAACTTTTTTAGTGTTTTGGAAAACCTCCCTAGCAGGTTAAACCATTCTCAGGTTGAAATTCTACTGAAATCATATATAATTAAACTATATAAAGTAAAATCAGACGAGGCAAGAAGGTTTGCGGCGAGGTACAAATGAACAGATACACCCTGACAAAAACAGACGAAATAAAAAGAGGCGCACATGCAGCATTTATTGACAGCGACTATAACGCAAGTTTCTCATACAGACCGGAGTTTCTGTCCAATGATTACAGGCTGGGAAAAAAGGTGCTGTCCTCGATAGAAGCGGAGCTCTCTAACTGTGACGAATTTTGTATAAGCGTGGCCTTCATTACCATGAGCGGGATAACACCATTGCTGCAGGTACTTCGTGAACTTGAGGAAAAGGGTATTCCCGGTAAAATTCTCACCACAGATTACTTGACCTTTAGCGAGCCAAAGGCATTGGAAAAACTGAGTCAGCTAAATAATATCGAGCTGAGGATGTTTTGTACTGATAATGAAACAGGTGGATTCCACACGAAGGGATATATTTTCAGAAAAGAGGAAATCTACAGAATTATTATAGGCAGCTCCAACCTGACAATGAATGCTATGACTAAAAACAGGGAGTGGAATACAAAAATTGTGTCTACTTCTCAAGGGGCAATGGCAAAAGAAGTTTTGAGCGAATTCGATTCATTCTGGAATGACCGAAGGAGTCTCAGATATGAACAATTTATCGAGACCTACAGAACGAAATATAAAATTGTAAGCCAGCAGAAGGCTATAGCTGCCAGACAGAAAGTAGTTGACTATGAGCAGTTTTCTCTTAAACCAAACAAAATGCAGGTTGCCTTCGTTGCAAATTTAAAAAAGATTGTTGAGCAAGGAGAAAAGAGAGCGTTGCTGCTCAGTTCCACAGGAACGGGAAAGACCTATGCATCAGCCTTTGCTTTGAGAGAGTACATGCCGAAAAGGGCTTTGTTTGTGGTGCATAGAGAGCAGATAGCAAAGCAGGCAATGGAAAGCTACAGGCGAGTATTCGGAGAGGTGAAGTCATTTGGACTTCTTTCCGGAAATGAAAAGAACTATGATTCTGATTTCCTGTTTTCCACCATGCAGATGATGTGCAAGGAAGAAACTCTGCAGAGGTTTTCCAGAGAAGAATTCGATATAATTGTGGTGGATGAGGTTCACCGGGCGGGAGCAGTCAGCTATCAGAAAATAATGGAATATTTTGAGCCGAAATTATGGCTCGGTATGACTGCCAGTCCGGATAGAACAGACGGTTTCGACATTTATAATCTGTTTGACCATAACATTGCATACGAAATAAGATTGCAGCAGGCGCTGGAGGAAGATTTACTTTGTCCGTTCCATTATTTTGGATTGACCGATTTGGAGATAAATGGTGAGACTTTTGACGATAACAGTGGGCTGAGGAACTTTGCAAGATTAGTAAGCGATGCCAGAGTCGAGCATATTATAGAAAAAATAAAATATTACGATTACTCGGGCAGCAGGGTAAAAGGTCTGGTCTTCTGCAGCAGAAAAGATGAAGGCCGTGAACTTTCGCGGGCTTTTAATGCGCGCGGGTACAATACTGAATTTATTTGTGGCGATGACTCGCAAAGCAAGAGAGAAGACTGTATTGACAGACTGACCAGTGATACCAGGACGGACAAGCTGGACTATATATTCACTGTTGATATTTTCAATGAAGGCGTGGACATTCCTGAAATTAATCAGGTAGTTATGCTGAGACCTACGGAAAGCCCGATTATTTTCGTGCAGCAGCTGGGACGTGGATTGAGAAAAGCTTCAGGAAAAGAGTATGTTGTAATCCTCGACTTTATCGGTAATTATACTAACAATTTTATGATTCCAATAGCACTGTCGGGAGACAGAACATATAACAAAGATACGATCAGACGATATGTGAGGGAAGGATCAAGGGTAATACCGGGCAATTCCACCATCCATTTTGATGAAATATCAAGAAAACGGATTTTCCAGTCCATTGACAGTGCTAACTTCAACGATATAAAACTGATTAAGGAATGCTATCAGCAACTGAAATTCAAACTTGGTAGAATTCCTGCGCTGATGGATTTTGAGGCGTACGGCTCTATTGATGTGCTCAGAGTTTTTGATAATAAATCTTTGGGTTCATATCATATGTTTCTCAAAAAATATGAAAAAGAATATGAGGTTGAGTTCAGCAGCAAGCAGGAAAAAATGCTGGAGTTTATTTCAAAGAAATTTGCTTCCGGCAAGAGACCCCATGAACTGCTCGTCATAAAAGAGCTCCTTGAGGGTGCAGAACCTGTGATTGAGAAGCTTCGAGCAGACTTGAAAGATGATTATGGTATCAGCATGACCAGACGTACAGAAGTCAATGTGGTAAATGTGCTCACAAATGAATTTGCAACAGGGTCTGCCAAAGAAACCTACAGGGACTGTGCAATAATAGAAAAGACGGAAAACGAATACAGAATTTCTGAAAGCTTAAAGGATATGCTGAAAGACAAGAGATTCTATGACCAGGTTGAAAAAATAGTTGAATTCGGTCTTTATCGTAACAGAAAAGATTACAGCGGCACATATAAAGACACCTCTCTTAAGCTTTATTCCAAGTACACTTATGAAGATGTATGCAGGCTTCTCGAATGGGAAAAAGGCGAGGTTGCACTTAATATTGGCGGATATAAGTATGACAAGAAAACCAAAACCTATCCGGTGTTCATTAACTACGATAAAACGGAGGACATTTCAGATACTATAAGATATGAGGACAGATTCGAGAATCAAGGCTCACTAGTTGCTATCTCCAAATCGGGGCGGACAGTGGAGTCTGAAGATGTGTACACTGCCCTTCATGCAGAGGAACTGGGAATTAATATGGAACTGTTCGTGAGAAAAAATAAGGATGACAAAATTTCCAAGGAATTTTATTATCTGGGAAGAATAAACGCCACCGGGGAAACTCACGAGTTTACTATGCCAAACACAGATAAGAGTGCGGTGGAAATCACTTATGCTCTGGAAACTCCTGTCAGGGATGATTTATACGACTATTTGGTAGGATAAGGTGACATTATGAAAATAGTAAAAGTTGTTGCAGCAATAATTGCAGAGAAAGGCAGAATTTTCGCAACACAGAGAGGCTACGGTGAATTCAAGGGCGGCTGGGAATTCCCCGGCGGTAAAATTGAAGAAGGGGAGACGCCTCAGCAAGCTCTGGTGCGTGAGATTCAGGAAGAACTGGACACAGAGGTGGAGGTTGGTGATTTACTGGGAATTGTAGAATACGATTATCCGACTTTTCATTTGTCAATGCAGTGTTTCATGTGTACAATAAAGTCCGGCAGTCTCAATCTTAAGGAGCATGAAGCAGCCAGATGGCTGTCAAAGGACGAATTAGACAGCGTGGACTGGCTGCCGGCGGACATCGAGGTCCTGGAGTGGATAAGGAGGGAAATATTTTGAAAACAGACCCTTTTAAAGAATACATCATACAGACGGAACCCAGCAAAAGGGATAAGGGTTATGCGTGGCAGACAGCTATCGGGCTTCAGGCAGTTGACGGATTAAGACCTTCAGAGTATTTGATTGCAACTGCAATAAATAACATTGAAGGAAGAATTGATATCGATGAAGCGCAGCAGCTGCTGGATCAGTATTATAGAGAAAACCCTGCAGCACAGGAAAATGATCGTACTGAAGAAGCGGACAAGGTTTCGGCCAGGATTGCTAAATTGCTTTCAGAGAAGGCATTTTCTTTTACACCGAACCAGTATCTGGCAATACACAAAGACTTGTTCAGGGGCATATATAAACACGCCGGACAAATCCGTACTTACAATATAACGAAGAAAGAATGGGTGCTGGATGGTGCCACCGTTTTGTATGGAACTGCATCGGAGCTCAGGGCCACTTTAGAGTACGATTTATCACAGGAGAAAAGTTTCAGCTACAAAGGACTGTCTATGGATGAGACAATACATCATCTGGCTGTATTTGTGTCCAGGCTCTGGCAGATTCATGCTTTTGCAGAGGGCAATACGAGAACGACGGCGGTGTTTTTTATAAAGTATCTTCGGACACTGGGCTTTGATGTGACCAATGACATTTTTGCGGAAAATGCCTGGTACTTCAGAAATGCTTTAGTCAGAGCAAATTATAATGACCTGAAAAACGGCATACATGAGACTACTGAATTTCTGGAATTATTCCTGAAGAACCTGCTTTTGGGCGAGAAAAATGAACTGCATAACAGGGAGATGCACATAAGTGGGGCTTTCCAATCAAATAAAAAACAGGACATTGGACTCGTAAAACAGGACATTGAACCTGCAGAACAGGACATTGGGATTAGTACATTATATGCTGAGCACATAACTGGCTTGTCCCGAAAGACAATCAATAATATCGAAAAGATATATAGGGAATTTTTGAACAGAGAATTTTTTGGCAGAACTGATATTGTAAATCTTTTGGGAATCACGCCGTCCCCTGCTTCAGAACTAATTAAAAAGATGCAGGACAGGCATATTATTTGTACTGTAGATGGCCATGGAAAAGGAAAGTACAGATTTTGCAACACAGGAGATAATTAGGAGAACCGTATGTCTTTAAAAATAATACGAAACGATATTACGAAGATGGAAACCGACGCCGTCGTAAACACGGCGAATCCGAGGCCAATGGCGGGTTCCGGCGTCGACAGCCGAATATACGAAGCGGCAGGTTATGACGACCTTTTGTCCGCACGTGAAAATATCGGCCCTATTGAGCCGGGCAGCGCGGCGGTGACACCGGGATTTAATCTGCCAGCAAAGCATATAATACACGCTGTGGGTCCGGCATGGATTGACGGGCTTCATGGGGAACGTGAGACTTTGCGTTCTGCATACACCCAAAGTCTCGGACTGGCAGCAGAGCTTAAATGCAGCAGTGTGGCTTTTCCGCTGATTTCCTCGGGAAATTACGGTTTTCCTAAGGAGGAAGCGCTGGAGATTGCATTGAGCACAATAAATGCCTTCCTTTTTACTTCGGACATGGAAGTATATCTCTGCGTGTTCGATAAGGAGTCTTTCGGGTTATCGAAGAAAATCATCGCCGACATTGACGAGTTTATCGACGAAAACTACGTTGAAGAATTCTGTGCAATGCAGGCGACACCATGGGATATGCCTCGCCGAACAGCGGTGATTTGTGCAGATGAGTGCTTTGAAAAGGAAGCAATCGAACAGGCTCCCATGGAAGCACTCTCTTTAGAGGAGCTGATTTCCAACGCGGGAGAAAGCTTTAGCGAGAGACTTTTCCGTCTCATAGATGAACGAGGCATGGATGATGTGACGGTGTATAAGGCGGCGAACCTTGACCGGAAGCTGTTTTCCAAAATACGCTGCAGCGACACCTACATACCTAAGAAAAAAACAATTCTGGCTCTGGCGGCGGCACTGAAACTCAATGCGGACGAAGCGGCAGACCTTCTGGTGAGTGCCGGCATGGCTTTTTCGCCGTCCAGCAAGCAGGACATCATATTGCAGTACTGCCTGAGCCACGGGATTTTTGACGTGAACTCAATAAACATTATTTTATTCGAATACAACCTGCCGACACTGGATGATTGATCCTGTGGGCTTTTGCGTAAAATGTCGCTCCGCAGGCGACCTGCGACCATTTCTTTTGACCTATAATATGCCTGACGAAAGTCCAGCGGTGTGATGTCAAGTGAGAAATGAGAAAAAAATCATATACTTTCGC
>CALZOZ010000104.1 GCA_945828095.1 uncultured Clostridia bacterium | reverse complement strand
AGAAATAAATTCTTTGGTGTAGCCCCTGCTACAGTATGGCAGAATGTGCAGGGCTGGGTGGAATATCCTGAAAAGGTGGCAGCTATTTCCGGAGACGGCGTATTTACAGAAAAGTCGCTGGAATCTTATAAGACATACATAATCAATGAGTGGAGCACAGAACTCCATTCAAGAGAGATACATAATTATATGGATAAGGTAAGGGAATGCGTTAAGCGTCACGGTGAGGATGCCACCGACTACGATCTTGCAAACTGGGAAAAGATAACCAACCTTAAGTACCATATAGCCAAGGATTCCCTGGAGAGAAAATCGCTGCTGACTCAGGCAAGAGAAGCTTTGGAGGCCAAGGACTACGGCCTTGCGTCTGAACTTCAGATAGAGCTTCAGCAGAAGATGGAAGAACTGCAAAAATTATATTCAATATATAAAAGAAACTTATTTTAGATAAGGGATAATCAGAGAAAAGAGGAAAGAAAAAATGCTGGACATTAAGAGAATCAGAGAAGACTATGAAAATGTCAAAGCCGGAGTTGAAAGAAGAACCAAAGGAAGCTTTGGCATTGAAACTGTTCCGCCAATGGACGAAAAGAGACGTGCACTCTTAGCTGAAGTAGAGGCTATGAAGAACAAGCAGAATGTAGTATCCAAGGAAATTCCTAAGATGAAAAAAGCAGGAGAAGATACTACTGCTATCATGGCAGAGATGAAAGAGCTTTCAGAGAAAATCAAGGCTCTCGATGCACAGGTATCTCAGCTGGATGCTGACATCAAAGACGCACTGCTTAATATTCCGAATATCCCTGCTGACTTTGTACAGGTTGGCGAGGATGACAATGCCAATGTGGAGATAAGGAAGTTTAAGGAACCTACAAAGTTCGATTTTGAGCCAAAAGCTCACTGGGACTTAGGCGTAGACCTGGATATTCTTGACTGGGAAAGAGCAGGAAAGATTGCAGGCGCAAGATTTACCGTATATAAGGGTTTAGGAGCAAGACTGGAGAGAGCTATCATGAACTTCATGCTTGACCTTCATACCATTGATCAGGATTATACTGAAATTCTGCCGCCTTTCATGGTAAACAGAGCTGCAATGACAGGAACAGGACAGCTTCCGAAGTTTGAAGAAGACATGTTCTATGTACCTCAGAAGGATTTCTTCCTTATTCCGACTGCAGAGGTTCCTGTAACCAATCTGCTCGCTCAGGAAATCATCCCTGAAGATCAGCTTCCTATTCATTACACTGCATATACTCCTTGCTTCAGAGCAGAGGCAGGATCTGCAGGAAGAGATACAAGAGGCCTTATCAGACAGCATCAGTTCAACAAGGTTGAATTAGTTAAGTTCTGTAAACCGGAAGACTCATGGGATGAATTAGAATCGCTGACAGCTGACGCAGAAGCAGTGCTTAAGCTTTTAGATATTCCGTACAGAGTTGTAAGACTTTCCACAGGAGATTTAGGCTTCTCATCCGCATGCACATACGATATCGAAGTCTGGATGCCGTCCTATGGCAGATATGTGGAAATTTCATCTTGCTCCAACTTCCTGGATTATCAGGCAAGACGTGCTAACATCCGCTTCAGAAGAGAAGGGGGAAAGCCGGAATTCCTTCATACATTAAACGGTTCAGGCCTTGCAATCGGCCGTACTACTGCTGCAGTACTTGAAAACTATCAGCAGGCAGACGGAAGCATTGTAATTCCTGAAGTTCTGAAAAAATATATGGGCGGAGCAGAAGCAATCACAAAATAAATTGCTGAAATAAACGGAGAAAGGATAACGACATGATTTTTTTCAGTCCTATCATGAGTATCCTGGGAATATATGTGCTGGCAGCTGTGTTGCCGGCATTTTTCCTATTGAGATACATATATAAAATGGATACAGTTGAAAAGGAGCCTCCTTACCTGCTGTGGTCCCTGCTTCTGGCGGGAGTACTGGCAGCACTGGCGTCTATAGTTCTTGAAAACATAGGAAGTGTTATCATCAATTCAACACTGGACAATAGTGATCCGTATTACTACATAATTTTCGCTTTCCTGGTTGTAGCCGTGGTGGAGGAGGGAACCAAGCTGTTTTTCCTTAAGCGCCGTTCATGGAGGGATCCTAATTTCAACTTTATGTTTGACGGAATCGTATATTCCGTATTTGTGTCGCTGGGTTTTGCGGCTTTTGAAAACATCAAGTATGTGTTCAACTACGGTCTTTCTGTGGCAATGCCTCGTGCGCTGCTGGCGGTGCCGGGACATCTGGGATTCGCTGTGTTCATGGGCGTATTTTACGGCCGGGCCAAGCTCTGTGAAAGCAGGGGACATTATTTTGCATCAAAGGTCAACATGGCCATGGGTTATGCCGCAGCTGTGTTCCTTCACGGATTCTATGATTCCTGCTGCATGATAGGCACCAGGCAGGCGACAACGGTTTTTGTGGTCTTCGTAGTTGTAATGTATTTTATCGTATTCCATATGATCAAAAGAGCATCCAGCAAGGACAGGCCGGTGTAACCTTTTGCCAGCTCAAATGGAGTTATTTATATAGACCTGCAGAGGAGGACATGATGTGAATAAGAATATGATTTTGAGGTATGCCGCTGCGGCTGCTACTGCGGTAATTATCGCGGTTATCATGATATATGTACAGACAACTGAAGCATATGCCCAGACTGGAATACCTCTTGACACAACGGATATTACAATAGAAAGCGGACAGACATATACGGTTTCCAATAAAGAAGAGCTTCTTAATTTTGCTGCAATCGCAAGAACAGGGGCAAGCTTTAAAGGCTCCACAGTTGAACTTCTCAGCGATATCTCTGTGGCAGAAGGTAAGTTTTCTCATATGGGTGAAGCGGGAAAATATGCTCCGACGCTTGACGGAAAGGCTATTACTGCCTCCAGTGAAATAACCTGGTGGCAGCCCATTGCAACTCATAACGGACAGACCACCGGAACTTTTTCGGGAACTTTTGAGGGAAACAACCATACGATTTCAGGTTTGTTTTTTGATTCCGACAGTGGCGGCGAATATGCATTGTTTGGAAGATGCGATGGGGCCGTCATCCGAAATGTGACCGTCAAAAACTTTTACTTCAGAGGGGCCAACTGTGCCGGAATCTGTGCTAAGGCATGGAATGGGACGGTGATAGAAAACTGCCATTCTATAGACGGAATTTTGGTCAACCGGGGACTTTCCGGCGGAATTTTGGGAGAAACTATAAACTCATGGGGTGACAGCAATGCAATCACCCGTATTGAAAACTGCACCAGCCGCTGCGAAATTATAGAAGGATGCTATCATACGGCAGGAAAAAGTGAAAGCTATAATACAGGCGGCATGGTGGGTCAATGCACCAATACTGTGGTGAGAAACTGCACCAACTACGGCACTATAACGGGAGGCGAAAATATTGGTCTGATCGTCGGTTATGCGGGAGAAGGTGTTACAGTAGAAAACTGCAGCAACACCGGCGAGGCATTTGGTACTGATTATAAGAACAGAGTAATAGGCAGTCAGGATGATACTGGCGAACATGTGCATGTATTCAGCACAACATACACCTATGATGATGATGCGCATTACTATCTCTGCAAATGCGGTCAAAAATCTCAACAGACAAAACACGATTTTAATGTTTCAAAGGACATTGTGCTTGTGCAGCCAACACTGCTTAAGACCGGGAAAATGCAGAGAACCTGCTCAGTCTGCGGTGCAGAGGTTTTTCAGATAATGGAGACTACGGGCAGCTATACTCTGGATATGAATATGAACAGGGCCGATGTGGTCATTTTGGATGGAAATACAATAAGAATAGAACCAAAGCTCAGCTATGTAATTACAAATATGTATTTAAACGGAGTGGAACTTCCGCTGGGTCAGCCGATTAAACTAAAGAATGGCGACGTGGTAAAGGTTGTAATATATGGCGAGGAAGATGATAAACTGCCCGCAGCGGACAGCGATAAGACCATCAAAGGCGTTCAGGCCACTTCAATTAAAGCTTCCACATCAGCCGCAAAGGGAAAGATTACAATCAGGTGGAAAAAATCCGCAGGATACAAGGTTGATTATTTCCAGGTATTCCGTTCAACCAAGAAGCTTACCGGATACGGCACTAAACCGCTCTATCAGACCAAGACCGGAAAAGCAACTTACTATACAAACACCAAATCATTAAAAAAGGGCACCCGCTATTACTATAGAATTCGCGGAGTGCGTATTATAGACGGAAAGAAGTATTACACTAAATGGTCGAATATAGCAAACAGAACCGCCATATAGGAAGCATCCTTATAGGCGACAGAAACTTTTACAGACGGGTACTGCTGGTGGCAGTACCCATTATGATACAAAACGGCATTACAAACTTTGTCAGCATGCTGGATAACATAATGGTGGGACAGATAGGCACAGAACCTATGTCGGGTGTTGCGATTGTCAACCAGTTTATGTTTGTGTTCTTTATTTGTCTTATCGGGGCCACTGCAGGCGCCGGTATTATGGGGGCACAGTATTACGGCAGCGGAAACAATGACGGGGTCAGGAATGCATTCAGATTTAAACTTCTCAGCTGCCTGGCCATTACAGCTGTATGCATGATTGTGCTGATGAATTTTGGCGACAGTCTTATTTCGGCTTTTCTTCATGAGGGAGAAGGCGGCGGAGACCTTGCCGAAACCCTTAAGTACGGCGAAGAGTATATGAAGGTTATGTATATAGGAATGATACCCTTTGCACTGACCCAGGTCTATTCCAGTACTCTGAGAGAGACCGGACAGACGGTGGTTCCCATGGCGGCAGGAATTTCAGCTGTATGCGTAAACCTGTTTTTTAACTATGTGCTGATCTTTGGAAAGTTTGGTGCGCCGGCTCTTGGCGTAGTCGGTGCAGCCATAGCGACTACTATTTCCAGATTTGTGGAGCTGACTCTTGTAGCGGGCTGGACCCATAAAAATGTGGTGAAGAATCCGTTCATTGCAGGGGTATACAGCAGTATGAAAATCCCAAAAAACGTCTCATCTAAGATTTTCAAGGTGGGAACACCTCTTTTGATCAACGAGGTGCTTTGGGCTCTGGGAGTCTCCGTATTGGCACAGTGCTACTCTGTGCGCGGGCTGGATGTAGTTGCCGCAGTGAATATTTCCAATACGCTCAGCAATGTGTTTAATGTTGTGTTTATTTCCATGGGAAATGCTACAGGTATTATAATTGGACAGATACTGGGAGCGGGAGATCTGAAGAGAGCAAGGGACGAGGACACCAAGCTTATAGCCTTCTCTGTTTTTTGCTGCGTTATAACTGGGATGCTCATGTTCAGTCTGGCATCGCTCTTCCCGCAGATTTATAATACTTCAGAGGCGGTTCGGGCTCTGGCGACATCATTTATACGCATAGTAGGACTGTGTATGCCGATTTACGGATTTGTAAACGCGGCTTACTTTACCTTGAGGTCCGGAGGCAAAACTGTAATAACATTCCTGTTTGACAGCGGGTTCATGTGGGTTTTTGCCATACCTATAGTGTTCTGCCTCAGCAGGTTTACGGCCTTGCCGATAGTTCCTATTTACCTCATATCACAGCTTACGGACTTCGTGAAGTGCATCATAGGCTTTGTGCTGGTGAAAAGCGGTTCCTGGCTGCACAATATGGCAGTGGAAGAGGAAGAACCGGCTTAAGCAAACAATGTCTTACTTGCACAGACCCTTTAAAAACAACGGCAGCATTGTGGCTGAGTACTGGCACAGCGAATAATCGCCGTTACATATACACCAATCGTACATAAGGCCTCGCTCAAACATAGCGTAGGCCTTTGTTA
>CALZOZ010000103.1 GCA_945828095.1 uncultured Clostridia bacterium | reverse complement strand
GCCTTCTAAGCCGTGTGTCCGGGGTTCGAATCCCTGTGGGCTCACCAATTTTTTTCAGACTTATGGGGTATCGTTGGGGTATCGCCAAGCGGTAAGGCACTGGGTTTTGATCCCAGCATTCGTAAGTTCGAATCTTGCTACCCCAGCCAGTATGACCCATTAGCTCAGTCGGCAGAGCACTTGACTTTTAATCAAGGTGTCCGGAGTTCGAATCTCCGATGGGTCACCATCAACATACCGCGGCGATTAGCAAGTATCGGACATGGAGAGGTGTCCGAGTGGTTTAAGGAGCTGGTCTTGAAAACCAGTGACTCCGAAAGGGGCCGTGGGTTCGAATCCCACCCTCTCCGCCATAAAGAATTATTTAGCCTGGAGAAGTACTCAAGAGGCTGAAGAGGACGGTTTGCTAAACCGTTAGGGTTCGTTTAGGGCCGCATGGGTTCGAATCCCATCTTCTCCGCCATATAGGGGTATAGCTCAGCTGGTAGAGCAGCGGTCTCCAAAACCGCGTGCCGTGGGTTCGATTCCTACTGCCCCTGCCATTTTTAAAAAACTTAATATCGGGGTGTAGCGCAGTTTGGTAGCGCAACTGGTTTGGGACCAGTGGGCCGCGGGTTCAAATCCTGCCACCCCGACCATTTTCAAAAGCTGACGTGGGCCTTTAGCTCAGTTGGTCAGAGCATCCGGCTCATAACCGGCAGGTCCCGGGTTCAAGTCCCTGAAGGCCCACCACCAATTTCATCGTTTGCAATGTATGCCCAGATAGCTCAGTAGGTAGAGCAGGGGACTGAAAATCCCCGTGTCCTTGGTTCGATTCCGAGTCTGGGCACCAATCATTTTGTTAAAGATTGTCCTTTGCTGACTTGGTCCGAAGGGCGATTTTTTTTACATTTTTGCAACTTTTATGTGTTCAAAACCATCTATATATTGTAATATAGAAAGGGAAAGAAGAGGGGAGAAAAGTGAGCAGAAAATTTTTCAGAAAAACTATTGCAGTATTCCTTTTAACCTTGATGACAGCAGCACTTGCACTATGCTTATGCGGCTGCGGAAAGGGAAGCAGCGGTGCAGATTGCAGAGATGTTCTTGATGCATGCAGAAAGATTGCACCCGAGGGAAGCTTTGACACGCTGGTGTGCTATGGTGAAGAACTTTACGACGAGAGCTTTGACAGCCTTTACGGCATACAGTTTAAGGATATAAGCGACGGCGCAATACTTTACAGCGAAGAAGGAGGCCGCGCAGACGAAATTTCCATAGTCTGCATGAAGGAAAATGAAGATGTTTCAGTTGCAAAGCAGAAGTTTCAGGAGAGGATAGAGGCCAGGAGAAGTACATTTTCCGGATATAAACCGGAAGAAGTCTATAAAATCGACAATGCGTCGGTGATAGTACAGGGAAACTATGCAGCTATGATTATAAGCGATGATAACGAAGGTTTTGAAGCGGAAATCAGAAGAGTTATAAGTGAAGGCAATGTTCAGTAAAAGAAAGGGGTTATATAATGATTGATAAAGGCGAAAAAATTCCTTTTAAAGAAAGGCTTGAAATTAATAAAAGACATGTACGTGAATTTTTTTATGATCTAAAGGGCAGATTAAAAGGGAAAGGAGTTCTTGCAGCATGTCTTTGTGTGGTGCTCCTTGTTGGAGCAATTTTTGTGCAGAACAGCCGGATGATTGACAGTATGAATAAGATTCTCAATCAGGCGGAGGGAAGCTTTCACGAAATATACGACGACAGCAAAGTTATAGCTGCGTATAAAAGCGGAGACAGCAGTCATCTCGATGAAAAGGATACTTTTGTTCTGGAGAAGATGACGCAGGTTATCGATGAAATCATAACTGATGATATGTCAGATTATGATAAGGAAAAGGCTGTTTACGACTGGCAGCACAGGTGGGTTTCATATGGTGATGAAGGTTTAAATCCTATAGCTTCATCAGCAGATAACTACACACCATACGGAGTGCTTCGCTCTCATAGAGCTATTTGTGTAGGGAATGCCACAACGTTTAAACTGTTTATGGATGCTTTGGATATTCCATGTAAGATAATTCATTCCACCGAGCAGGGCGAGCATGCTTGGAATGTGGTACAGCTTGATGGAGACTGGTATCATGTCGACGTGACCTTTGATGGCGGCACCGGACAAAATGCCGGATATGCGTATTTCAATGTCCCTGACAGCGTCAAGGATGATGGCAGCTGGCCGTGGGATCACTCCGAGATTCCTGCCGCTAATGGAACGAAATACTGCTATATGCTCAACAATGCGTCTGAATGCGAAAATCTGTACCAGATACCGGCCGCAATAAAGGATGCCGTTGATCAGGGGTCAAGCTACGTAGCTGTAATCCTGAAGGACAGAACCGATTTCAGCAGGTCAGTGGCAGAATTTATTAGCAATTCCATGTACATAGACAACGGAAGCATATTTTTCAGCAACACTTACTCTCTTGGCGGCAAAATCGTCTACATTTTTGAGATAAGCAGATGGAATGAAGGCGGCGGTGAAGATATTCCGCCTGAAGTGTCCTCAAAACTTTCGGAAATAATCGGAGAACTGAATAGCGGTGCCGACCAATGGGGAGACGAGGACTTTTATGAAACAGAAGATACATATGAATTGACAAGAGGTTATAAATAAATGGTTTTCAGCAGTTCTGTATTTTTAATAGTATTTTTACCGATAACTTTGCTGGCATATTTCATTGTGCCGGCAAGGTTTATAAAAGCCAGGAATTCCGTATTGCTGGCTGCCAGCCTTGTCTTTTATGGCTGGGGTGAGCCAAAGTATATTCTGATAATGATTTTTTCCATAGTATTTAACTATGTGTGCGGGCTTGCTGCAGGCAAAAATCGCAGCAAGGCAGTTCTTATTTTATGTGTTGTCGGTAATCTGGCTCTGCTTGGGTACTTTAAGTACACCGACTTTGTTTTAGAAACTGTAAACCGGTTGGCGGAGGCCGGTCTGGCACTGCCGGGTATAGCGCTGCCTATTGGTATTTCTTTCTATACCTTTCAGACTATGTCATATGTTATAGATGTTTACAGAGGAAAGGTTGAGGCTCAAAGAGATATTATAACTTTCGGAACCTATGTCACTCTGTTTCCGCAGCTTATCGCAGGTCCAATCGTAAGATATTCAGATGTGGCTGTAATGCTGGTTGGACGCAAAACCAATCTGGAGCAGATAGCGGAGGGCGTGCGCAGATTCATCATCGGTTTCGGCAAAAAGGTTTTGCTGGCCAACCAGATTTACGTGGTGTGGATGGAGCTTTCCGCCATGGAAAATCTGAGCGTTTCTGCCGCATGGCTTGGAGCTGTGGCTTTTACATTTCAGATATACTTTGACTTTTCCGGATATTCGGATATGGCCATAGGCCTTGGAAAGATTTTTGGATTTGATTATCTGGAGAACTTTAATTATCCTTATATTTCCCGGAGCATTACCGAGTTCTGGCGCAGATGGCATATGTCTCTCAGCTCCTGGTTCAAGGAGTATGTATATATCCCTCTTGGGGGAAACAGAAAAGGCCTCAGCCGTCAGCTTATAAACATCTCAATCGTATGGATTCTGACGGGATTATGGCACGGAGCCAGCTGGAATTTTGTAATGTGGGGCGTGTATTACGGAATAATTCTGATTATAGAAAAACTCGGACTGCTCAAAGTTCTTAAAAAGTGCCCGGCGGTAGTAGGACACATATACAGCCTTATTCTTATTGTCATAGGCTGGGTTATTTTTGCTGTGGATGATATGGGAAAGGTGGCAGCATATCTTGGGATGATGCTGGGAAGCTCCCAGGTATTCACAGATGATGCCTTCATCTATTTCTTTGAAAGCAGAATCTGGCTTCTCATAGCCTGTGTAATAGGCTCAACACCTTTGCCAAAGATAGTATGCAGCATTATTGCAGAAAAGCTGGAAGATAGGGAAGTGCTGCTTGGAACTATTGAAACGGTGCTCTTTATGGGGATTTTTGCCTTTTCTATGGCATTTCTCGTAAGCGGATCGTATAATCCGTTCCTGTATTTCAGATTTTAGAGGGAAGAGGTGGAATGATGAAAAAAAGAAGTTTGATTTTAATATCCGCTGCTGCGGCTTTCATTCTACTGCTCAGCATAGGAACTTTCGTCACACCTGATGTGGCCTTTTCACCTGATGAAAACAGGTATCTGACAGGAAAACCTGAGTTAAATACAAAAAATATTCTTGATGGAAGTTTTGAGAAACGGTCGGAAGAGTACCTATCTGATCAGATAATAGGACGTAAAAAATGGGTAGAGTTTAAAGGCCTTACAGAAGCGGCTCTGGGAATAAATGATATCAATGGTGTTTATCTCTGCACGGAAGGGCGTGCAGTTGAAAGAGTAACCGAGTCTGATTTTGACCGGGTAAACTTTGAAAAAAATCTTCGCCGCACAGCGGAATTTACTGAAATCTGCAATGAACAGGGAATAAAGGTTCACACTATGCTGGTGCCTACGGCAGCCTATGTTTATGCTGATAAGCTGCCTGACCATGCTCTGACCTTCGATGAGGAAGGGGCATTTAAACAGGCGGAGGATATGCTGGAAGATGGTTTTATCGATATAAGAAACAGTCTCATTGCTGCCAAATATAACGGAGAGGTTTATTTTAAGACCGACCACCATTGGACAGGAAAAGGCGCGCGGATAGGTGCTGCAGAATTTCTTGCCGCTGCCGCCAGACCCGATCAGGCGTCTTTGGCTGAAAAAGAGGAAATGGAACTGCTTTCCTCGGAATTTAGAGGCACATTATACTCAAAGGTGTTGCTAAAAACTCTGGGAACTGATATTATAGAAACATCAGCCCATGCAAGAGCGGCCGACATAAAGGTTGAAATCGAAGGAAAGGAGTATGACTCCCTGTATTTTGATGAATATCTGGAACAAAAAGATAAATACGCAGTTTATTTTGGAGGCAACTATTCCGAAGTAAACATTAAAACGGGCGCAGCGAGAGATGGGCATAAAGCGGAGGAAAAGCTTCTGGTAATCAAGGACTCCTTTGCCAACTCAATGATACCTTTTCTTCTCGATGATTTTTCGGAAATAACCATGGTGGATACCAGATTCTACCGCGGGGATATTTCCAGGCTTGCTGAGGACTACGACAGAGTGCTGCTTGTTTACAGCGTAAATAACTTTGCAAAGGAAAAAATAGTGTTTACAGGTTCACTGCTAAAGTAGCTCAGAAGTAGCTTATGCAGCTGATACAGCAGTGCAGGCCGGAAAAGGAGAAATTTACAGATGAATGAAGAGAAAAAAGGTAATTTTGCGGCGCTTCTGCCGATTATTGTGTTTCTGGTTCTGTTTATAGGAAGCGGAATCATTACAAAGGATTTCTATGCAATGCCTACTATAGTGGCGTTCCTAATCGCCCTTGGAGTGGCTTTCGCACAGAATCCCAAGCTTAGCTTTAACGAGAAGATAAAAGTCTGCACTAAAGGAATCGGCGATGACAACGTAGTAACAATGTGCCTTATTTTCCTGACTGCAGGAGCTTTCAGCGGAGCAGTTACTGCTGCCGGAGGAGCTGACAGTACAGTTTACCTGGGACTTTCTCTCATTCCAAGCCAGTTTGCAGTACTGGGACTGTTTTTAATCGGATGCTTTATTTCCATATCCATGGGAACCTCTGTGGGAACAATTGTTGCCCTGGCGCCTATTGCAGTGGGTATAAGCGAGGCCACTGACTTTGCTCTGCCTCTGTGCCTTGGCGCGGTAGTATCCGGTGCAATGTTCGGGGACAACCTTTCAATGATTTCCGACACCACTATCGCAGCTGTACGTACACAGGGCTGTGAAATGAGCGACAAGTTCAAAATGAACTTTAAAATCGTTCTGCCGGCTGCAATCGTCAGTGCAGTTATCTATTTCGTTCTGACAATGCACGGTTCATCACAGGTTGAACTGGGTGAATATAACATATGGCAGGTCATCCCTTATATTCTGGTACTTGTAGGTGCACTTGCCGGAATCAATGTTTTCATAGTTCTAATTGTGGGAACCGTAACTTCCGTAATTGCAGGAGTTGCCACAGGAGCTATGGCTGTAGGCGACATTTTTACAAGCATCGGCGGAGGCGTTACCTCCATGTATGATATCACCGTTATTTCCATCACTGTAGCTGCAATTGCCGCTCTGGTAAGGGAATTCGGCGGAATAGATGCGATTCTCCACTTTATACATAAGA
>CALZOZ010000102.1 GCA_945828095.1 uncultured Clostridia bacterium | reverse complement strand
GTCGGCAGCGTCAGATGTGTATAAGAGACAGATCTTGAACCCTGTTCCTCTCTTCCTTGAGAACAGCAATGTACTTATTCTTTTCCTCAAGTTTTTTTAACAAGCCAGAATAGTAGTGCATTAGTCCTGTCGATTTTGCTATTGCAGCATCTATTGCTTTCATGTCTTGAGCCGGTAAATCAGTTATATAGTCTCCTAATCTTGCTTTACTTACACAAATTATATTGGATGCATTTGCCTGTCCATCCAGAAGCACAGAACCGTCATTTTTTAGCTGAGTTGTAATATTAGTAACACAAGGAAGATTGCTGCTATCATGGGTTATCGGCAATACTATAGTATTGCCCGAACGGTTATTTCCCACATCATTCTGAACGACGACAGCCGGTCTGTCTTTTTGCATTTCACTTCCTATACCATAACCAAAATTACATCGATAAACTTGTCCACGTTTAACATTGCGTTTTTTTGCTTTGTCCGAAACCGCATCAAGAAGAATTTTCTTTTTAATCCAGTCGAGTATATTTTGAATTTTATCAAGTTCTATGTTCATTTCATTTTGGCCCCTTCATTTAGCTTTAGAAAACATATGTTCTTTTTATATTGTACTAGTATTTCGGGTGTATGTCAAGGCATCTGAGAAAACGCTTTTGAAAAACTATGCAAAAAAGGAACCCATCCCGAGTTCCTTTCATTATAGTTATATTATCTTTTTTATTCCGCCATTCTCAGCCTTTCCACTATGCTGCTTCTGCACATGTTTTTATAGCATAAAGTCGGTATAAACCATGCAAAAATCAATGTCACAGGTACAGCTGCAAGCTGAGGCCATATGATAAAGTGGTATGTGAACATCCACATCTGGGATGTAATTGCTTTAACAAGCAGGTAAGTTAAAAGTGTTCCAGCTGTCAGAGCAAGCGCAAGCGATATCATAACGTAAAGAACGCCTTCCCATATTAGCATTGATTTAAGCTGTTTCCCTGTCATACCTACTGACTGAAGGATTGCCAGCTCGTTTTTCCTGCTTTGAATTGATGTTATGACAGCATTGATAAAGTTCAGCAAAGCAATAAGGGCCAGAATGAAACTCAAAGCAAGACCTACTGTTAAAAATGTCTGATTCATGGACTTAAACTCATCTGCATAGTCCTGTCTTGACTTGCAGGTCAGACTGTCTTTCACATTACTGCAGTAGTCATTCAGAAATTCGCTTACTGCATCATCGTACGATTCCTCCACATCAAAGGCAGTTCTAAGAGCCCCGGTCTCCCCCGTTCTTTCAATAAACTCTGCCTCAGGCAATATGAAGTCCACCTCAAACCAATGGCCATGCTGTGGCCCAAGAGCATCAGGCATTTCACCCAGTGCCATCACTTCATACTCCTTGTAAGTACCGTCACTGAATTCTATTTTTACCTTCTCTCCCACATCGTAATATCTTTCTTTTCCTGTATCATCTCCGTTATAGGAAAATGTTGATGCTATAACATAATTGCCTGTGTCGAATTTTTCCGCATCAAAACTGCCGTAGGTTATTTCAATCTTATCGCAGATATATGGTGAAATGCCGTACAGATGTGAAGGCAGCGTATTGTCTTCATTGATTTCTTTTTCAAGAGTCTTAAGATATTCATCTATCGGGACAATATCCTTATGCTCTTCAAATATCTTTTTTGCTCTTTCTGCGGCATTGCCTTCCGCTTTATGACTTCCCTCCAGCATATATACACTTCCTATACCCGTTATGCCATCTATTTTGGAAAACGTATCTCTGTCGTCCTCCGATACGCCTGCATATTCATTATACTGGCTCGTTACATTGTCTACCGTGGCATCTGTAACATAAAAGTCTGTCACCATCTTTGACTCCAGATACTTATCCATATCAAATCCCTGAGCCACAGTCACTGAGCTTCCCATCATAATAATCGACAGGCAGATAGAAAGCACCACCGAAACCGTCTTTTTCCTGTTTCGTCCAAGATTGGCAATAGCCATAGAAAGGGGCGTGACTTTTTTGCTTTTTCTTTCTCTGAGCTTAACCTTCTGAAGGTCATTGGTACTCTCCGTATATTTCACTGCCTCAACCGGTGTGATTTTTTTTACCAGTCTGCATGGCCTGATGCAGCTTATCCATACTGTGGCTAATGAAAATAGTCCGCTTCCTATGAAGATAAGAGGATTTAAGGAAACTACCATATCTTCACCGCCCAGAGCGATGCCTTTGATTACTATAGGCATAAGGATATACGAAATGCCGTAACCCAGAGCAAGCCCTGCCGGTATACCGATAAAGCTCAGCAGAAGGGCCTGTCTCCTTACGATTTTTTTCAGCTGCTTACCTGTAGTCCCTATGGTCTTGAGCAAACCGTAAAATCTTATATCTGCCGTGACAGAAATATAGAAGATATTATAAATTATCAGATACCCCGACAGTATTATTACTGCCAGTACTCCTGTGATTAAAGCTGCGGTGGTGGCATCAACCGATGAGCTTGCATAGGCCCAGTTTACACCTTCATTTACATCTTTACCAAATCCGCATCGTTCCTTGAGAGCCTCAACCTGCCCTTCTATGTCCCAGGAGTAATCAAACCAAAAAGACAGATTAACTGACCCTTCAATATTGATCCAGTCGCCGCCATTATTTGCCTCATCCTTCCATACGTCTACCACGCTGTCGCAGTATTCTCTGGAAACAAATGCCTCATTAGCCATGGCTGCTTTATCCTGTTCCCAGAATCCGCAAAGAGTGAATGTGTCTTTATGCTTCACACCCTTGGCGGTAAATTGCAGAGTTACATTTTCCCCCAGCTTATGCGGTACGCCCAAAGCATCAAGAACAGCCGTGGAAGCAGCAAGCTCCATACCCTTTTCCGGCAGACGACCTGTGGTGGGCATCGTAAAGCCCCATTCAGCAGCTTTCGGCTCCGTATATCTGATTTCTGTGTATGTCTTTAAGAGTTCCTCGTTTTCACCGGTTCCCACGATGATGTTATATGAGATATCTTTCACTGCAGGGTCAGCTTTCACCTTTTCATACTGCTCCATGGTGAAAAATTTAAAACCTGCATGAGCTTTGGTTCCCACCTGCCTCATGGTAGAAAGCTGCAAGGAGTCCATCAGACTCATGCTGATGGTAAAGAGCGACGTAAACATTACCGCCGTCAGCATAATGGCGATTACCGCTACAATGTTTCTGGTACGGCTGCTTCTGAGTGACCTCTGAGACAGGCGATTTATGCATTTTGCGTTTCTCACCTTAAGCATTTCTATCACCTGCAATTCTGCCGCCTGCAATTTTACCGTCTTCAATGCGGATAATGCGGTCTGCCATCTGGGCGATTTCCTCATTGTGGGTTATCATAACGATGGTCTGGCTGAACTTCTTGCTCGTGATCTTAAGAAGGCCGAGCACGTCAAGGCTTGTCCTGCTGTCCAGGTTGCCCGTAGGCTCATCGGCAAGAATTATAGCAGGTTTTGATGCCAAAGCCCTAGCTATGGCAACCCTCTGCTGCTGTCCTCCCGAAAGCTGTCCAGGCAGGCTGTTTACCTTGTCCGTCAGTCCTAAAGTCTCTATGATGCTTTCGATGTGCCTTTTGTCAATTTTATTCCCGTCGAGTTCTATAGGAAGAACTATATTCTCATAGACATTGAGCACCGGTACTAAATTGTAGCTTTGAAATACAAAACCGATTTTTCTTCTTCTGAATATTGTTAGTTCATCGTCCTTCATCGTAAAAATGTCCTTTCCAGCCACCTCCACCTTGCCTGATGTAGGTCTGTCCAGTCCGCCCATCATGTGAAGCAGAGTTGATTTGCCGCTGCCGGATGTTCCTACTATAGCCACAAACTCACCGTCGTGCACCGTAAAATTCACACCGTCCAGTGCCTTTACCAGCGTTTCTTCTTTTCCGTAATACTTTTTTAATTCTTCGGTCTTCAATATGTCCATGATCTTTTCCCCTTTCAAACAAAATAGTGTATGCAGTTTATCCCTACATACACTACTATAAAACAAAATTCTTTCCTGAATCTTTCTCAATTCTTACACTTCTGACACAATTCTAATTTTTAGGAAGGAAAACAGAAAACGTGGAGCCTTTCCCCTTCTTGGAAGAGACTTTAATATATCCGTCCTCTCTTTCCAGGATTTCTCTGGCAAGGTACAGTCCGATCCCTACACCCTTTTCGTCACTTACCCCCGGTGAACGATAAAACCTCTGGAAAACTGCCGCTGTTTCTGCTTCTGTCATTCCTATACCTGTATCACTTATATCGATTCTCGCAAACATGCTGTATTCAGAGGCGTTTAGTGTGATTGTGCCTCCACAGGGTGTGTACTTTATGGCATTGTCGACAATATTGGCAATAGCCTCTATGGTCCATTTATAGTCAAAAACAGCACTGCCCGCAGCATTTTCTCCCAAAACGAGAGTTATATTTTTCTGTTCTGCAGCAGGCATATAATCATCTGTAAGTTGACGAAGCAGCCCTTCCGTGTCTTGCTCCGAAGGATTAACGGCGATTATGCCTGTTTCAAGGCGGGAAGTTTTAACCAGCGACGAAATTAAAAAGCTTAGTTTCTCTGTCTGGCTCTCTATCTGCCCTGCAATCATTTTATCTTCGTCACCGAGCCTGCTGCTTTCACTAAGAAGCTGTGTGTAGAGCAAAATGTTTGCAAGGGGAGTCTTGGTCTGATGGGAAATATCGCTTATAATGGATTCTATATTTTTCTTTTCCCTTTCAATCTGTTCTCTTCCGCTTTCGCCCTTGTTAATGTAGCGGTACATCTTCGATTCAAGGCGAGACATCCTTTCCTCGCTGAATCTTTTTTCAGAAAAAGTTCCTGAAACTGCACTTTCCACCATCTCGTCCATACGACTCATGGTCTTCTGCGTTTTTATATATGTAAATATTGCAACGCCTATAGCAGCAGCTGAAACAATCCCAAATATAATATATCCTGTCATCTTACTTCACCCAGACGTAGCCTATACCGTAGACTGTCTTTACCGGAATGCCCGGCAGCTTTTCACGCAGTCTTTTCATGGTCACAGAAAGAGCATTTTCTTCCACAAACTCGGCACCATCAGTCCATATCCTATCCATGAGCATTTCACGGGAAAGGGTAATTCCAATGTTTGAAACCAGTAGTCTCAACAGTTTTTGCTCGGTCTTGCTCAGTTCAACCTGCATATTTCCACGGCAAAAAATCATGTTTTCAAAATCGAAGTTGAAGTCCTGCCATGTAAATGTTCTGTCGCTATCCACGCTGTAAGTGCTTTCACGACGCCTCAGCACCGCTCCTACTCTTGCTCTCAGCACAGCGAGAGAAAAAGGTTTGGTAATATAGTCATCCGCACCGGCTTCAAGACCGTTGACTATGTCCACTTCCATATCGTTGGCTGTTAGGAAAATTACAGGTATATTGCTTTCCTTCCGCACGTTCTTACAATAATCAAGACCGTTCCCGTCAGGAAGATTTACATCAAGGATAATCAGACTGAAGCTTTCGTCAAGTATCTTCTCTGCTTCGTCAAGGCAAAACGCCTGCTCCACATCATATTCGCCAAGAGAAAGCGCTATTCCATTGTTTAGTGCCCTATCGTCCTCTACAATCAGTATCTTCATGCTCCATCTCCCCTACCACAGCAGCAGATTCATGAAGAAATCGTACAGTGGGTCGATTATCTTGTCGGTAATGTTGAAGATAATCAGTATCATTAAAATCAGAAAACCGTTATTATACAGTTTATAATACCAATCATATTTTCTTAAATCAAAAATCTGGGTCAGGATACCAAATCCGTCCAGGGGCGGCACCGGCATAAGATTAAATATCATGAGAACGATATTTATCGCAACTATATAAATGAAAATCTGCAGGATAGTCCCTCCCAGCCCCATGTAAAAATCATATGACATGTTCTCACTCATCATCTTTATAACAAATGCAAATATCGCCGCAATTATAAAGTTTGTTGCCACTCCAGCAATGGCTACTATAAACTCATCCGCCCTTCTGTGTTTATAGTACCTTGGATCAATCTCAACAGGCACGCCCCAGCCAAATCCTGCAAAGAGCAGCGCAATAAACCCTACAGGGTCCATATGTTTAAATGGATTTAATGTAAGCCTTCCCTGCAGCTTCGGTGTAGGATCCCCAAGAAAATATGAAGCGTATCCGTGAGCCGCCTCATGGAAAGTGAGCCCTATTATTATTCCGGGCAAAATTATCACTTTAGAGTAGCACCAC
>CALZOZ010000101.1 GCA_945828095.1 uncultured Clostridia bacterium | reverse complement strand
TTGAACTGAGTTGAAGGAGCAATCTGTACATAGTTTTCTTCAGGATTGTCTGAAATGATGCCTAAGTTAGCAATCTGACCAACATATTTATCCCAGTTACCGTTAAGAACGATGTCTTCAAGAGCATTGTAAGTTGACGGGTATAAGCCCTTCATGGCAGATGTTACTGTAATTCCGTCGCCGTAAGCGCCATCAATAATAGAAGCCTGATCAGTGTCAACACCGATAACTTTTCCGCCAACCTTTACAGCGGCTTCACAAGCTGAAGTATAGATTGAACCGCCTGCAGCGAACACAACTTCTGTGCCGCCCTTGTACCACGTATCCATTACAGCTGTGATATCAGCGTTACCGAAGAACTGTCCGCCGTATACGTAATTAAGGTCGATATCCTTGTTCATTTCAGCAGCAGCAGCATCGCAGCCCTGAACGAAGCCCTGTCCGTAGCGAACTACTGCAGGAACAGCCATTCCGCCAAGGAAACCTAACTTTTCGTATCCAAGCTTAACAGCAGCATAGCCTGCCATATAGCCTGCGATTTCTTCCTGATATACTACGCAGTATACATTGGACATGTCGAAGTAGTCTTCAAGGTTCCAGTTATCCGGCTGATAGTCATAAGACTCGCCTGCCTTGGTTACGGCAGCTTCAAGAATATCTCCCTTAGCAACGTCTAATACAATGAACTTAACATCCGGATAGTTAGGAGCGGCCTCAACAACAGTTCCGCCGAATGCATAACCCGGCATTACGATTACGTTGTAGCCTTCGCCTACAGCCTGGTCAACCATGGCAACTCTGTCGGCAGTGTTGTCGCCGGCAGGCTTGAAGTAGTTGAACTGGATGTCGTTTGCTTCGCAGAATTCCTTACATGCTTCATAAGTAGTCTGGTTGAATGATTCGTCTGTGATGTCACCATAGTCGGTAATCATTGCAACTGCATAGGATTCAGCATCTCCTCCATCATTGTTGCCGCCGCAGGCAGCAAATGTGAATACCATAGTGAGGATAAGTAATAATGTTAAAAACTTCTTCATTTTTTCCCTCCTAAGTGAATAAAAGAAATATTTACTTCTTAATTATAATACAAGTAGGGAGAAAAGTAAAAGTTATTTTTTCCTCTTTAACCGTTTTTTAGACTTTTTTTGTCTGTTTGTTAATTATCCTTTAAAAATCTGTACCCAGTAAGTGTTTCCCTTGCTGTCCTTTGCATATCCCACACCGATATGTGTATACGCACTGCTCAGAATGTTTGCTCTGTGACCCGATGAATTCATCCAGCCATTCATTACCGCTTCCGGCGTTTTCTGACCCTTGGCGATGTTTTCGCCTGCGGTTCTGTAGGAAACACCGTATTTTTTCATCATGTCAAAGGCTGAGCCGTAAGTCGGTGATGTGTGGGAAAAGTAACCTTTTTTCGCCATGTCCTCAGCCTTCATTCTTGCCAGCTTTGAAAGCTGTGAGTCCAGAGTAAGGCTTCCAAGGCCTGCCGCCTTTCTTTCGCTGTTTGTAAGCGATGCCACCTGCTTTTCCATGGAATTTACAAAACTTACTGTCCCTGTGTCGGAACTTCCCGGCTTAACCGTCCCTGTTGAGCCTGAAGGCTTTACAGTGCCGGTCACACTCTGACCGCAGTTTAACGAGAATATTTTACAAAAGCCTCCGAAGGATATTCCCTTTTCAGCAGTGAGACCGAAGCCTGCATCTGCAGAACCGGCTGCTATGCATAATGCCAGCGCCGCCATCAAAAATTTCTTTTTCATGTTGTTTTTCTCCTTTCATTGGTTGTAATTAAAGGGTAACGTAAAAGGTTACAAAAAGTAACCCATCAAAATTTGGATATTGACTTCTGCCATTGACTTACGTCCACTGATTATATAAAATTAAACTGATAAAATATCAGAAGTGAGGTGTTTGGAGAAAATTATGAAAAAGATTTTTAAGGCAATGACCTTGTTAGTGCTCATTGCACTCCTGTTTGCCGCATGTGCCCCTGCCACAGTGCCCGGTGCCAGCGATGTCTCGCTGACTTCAAAAGACGAGGTCGCTGAATATATTCACGAAAACGGGTGTCTGCCCGATAACTTCATCACCAAATCCGAGGCTAGAGAACTGGGCTGGAACGGCGGCTCGCTGGAACCTTACGCACCGGGAATGTGCATAGGAGGAGACAAATTCGGCAATTACGAAGGCCTGCTGCCCGAAAAAAGCGGGCGCAGATACTATGAATGCGACATAGATACCCTTGGTGCTGAAACCCGTGGTGCTAAAAGGATTGTTTATTCAAGTGACGGCCTTATCTACTACACAGAAGATCATTACGAAAGCTTCGAGCTGCTTTATGGAGAGGAATAATATAAATGAACAGAGAAATTATGAACAACGATGTGAATACGACAAAAAAAATAGTAATCGACGGCAGTCTGATTACTACTAAAGAAGAATTTTATGATTTTATGCGCCTCAGTCTGGGCAGCAACCTTCTCATAGGCTCAAATCTGGATGCTCTACACGATGCGCTCACTACAGTTTCATACTCAACAGAGTTCGTTGTGGAAAGCCGCAGCATGCTGGAGCATAACCTTGGTGCATTTTGGGACAAGGTATGCGAAGTATTCAACGATTCTCTCGATGAAAACTACAACATCAGTCTTTCATTTGAGTCGTAGGCAAATCACAGCGAGCCACAGGTAAATTCTGCAAACCACTTGGCAATTCTTGCGGTCAGTCCCCAGATAATCCTGTTCTCATAGTGATAGATGAATATTTCCTCGCTGCCTACACGCCACTTGTAGTCCTTTCGTATACCTGTTTCCTCATATGGAAAATCGGCAGTATCCTGAAGGATCCTGATCGTATGGCTCATTGGTCTGGTGGTAACAAAAAATTCAAGAGGCACAGTAAATATGTCCGCAACCTCATGGGGGTTTACGCGGGCATTTTTTAATGCTTCTTCAGTGACAATCCCCACCACCGTATGCATTGTGATTCTGTTCACCTCGAGGATTGAATCAAACTGTCCGATAATCTCAACAACATCGATTCCTATTTCCTCAGCTGTCTCTCTCAGCGCACACTCGGTGATGCTTTCTCCCTCTTCTATTCTGCCTCCCGGGAAGCAGATGTCACCCGGCTGCTTTATATTGCCGGAGCGCTTCTCAAACAGCAGATGCAGCCCATCCGCCCTTTCCACCAGAGGAATAAGCACGGCGAATTCCCTTCTGTCGCCTATGACTCCGGGCTTTCTGCCGGCCATTTTTTCTTTTACACCATTTATGTCCATCTTTTTCACCCTCATATTCACCTATTAAAAAAATATTTTCTAAGTTTCACACTGCCGTGACTCTTTTTTTGTAAAGGTGCTTACCGTGCTGCGGCCGGTTTTCCACCAATTACACGGTTTTCTTCAGTTTTGGTGGAGAATTTAAGGAATAATTATTGTTCCGGTCGTCTGTAATAATATGTAAAACATTGAAATTTCAACATTTAACGATGATCGAAAATTTCAGCAGTGGCTATGAGCTTACGCTTCGAACCCCTTTTTTCCACCAATTTGTTATAAAAGAAAGATTTTGGTGGAGTTCCCACTATTCCGACGCTAGCTGCCGAGCAAAACACACTAGGCCAACGCTGGTTGGCGTGCAAAACAAACTAGTCCAACGCTAGCTGTCGATCAAAACAAACGAACCCGACGCTCATGGGCGCGTAAAAAACGAGCACGGTGCGTTAGACCGCATAAAATAAATAAGGCGATGGTCACCCACCGCCTGATATTTCAAAGGCAATTAATTTAAGATTTCGCAGTCGTCAAAGTTTACGCCGATCATTTCTTCTTTTTCTGCGCTCAGACTTACTACAAAGTCCATTCCGTAGTTCTTGGAAATGTCCTTAAGTCTCTCTACGAATTCAGGCAGGTCGCCTAAAGTGAAGTCTGCGTGCTTTAAAATGCTGTCGATGAAAATAGTTTCGATATCGTGGTCGGAACTGATGATTCCGTAAATAAAACCTATGTATTCATCGCTGTTTGTGATATGTTCGAAATCTTCCATGCAGATTACTCTGATTCTGTATTTTAAATCATACATCAACCTGTGATTCTTGTTGATGAAGATAATACTTCCTTTGCTTGATTCTACGGACTCATTGGCAATGTCGATCATCTGCTTTGTCTTGCCGCTGCCTTTATGTCCAACTAATAATTTAACCATAAATATCGCCTCCTAAATATTTTTGCTCTGTTTTCAAGTATTTTGTTCATTATACAACAAAACCCGTCCTCTTTCAACCTCTATTTGCCTCTATTTTGCCTTTATTTTTCCGACATGGTGCTTCTGCGCAGCTGACCGCAGGCGGCATCAATGTCATCCCCCAGCTCTCGTCTGATGGTAGCCGGCACACCTGATTCTTCAAGTCTGTTCCTGAATGCTGCGGCGGCAGCCTTTCCCGTAGTCTCGAAATCTCTTTCCTTCACGGTGTTCAGTGGAATCAGGTTTACATGGCAAAGCATTCCTCTGAGCAGTTTGGCCAGTCTGTCGGCATCTTCTCTGCTATCATTGACTCCCTTTACCAAAGTGTACTCAAAAGTCACACGCCTGGAAGTCTTTTCGGTATAACTTCTGCATGCCTTCAAAAGCTCTCCCATCGGATACTTTCTGTTTACAGGCATAAGTGCACTCCGGCTCTCATTATCAGAAGCATGAAGTGAAATTGCCAGATTAACCTGAGGAAAATCATCTCCAAATCTCTTTATCATAGGAACAATTCCGCAGGTCGATACGGTAATATTTCTCATGCCGATATTCAATCCCTTAGGGCTGTTAATTATTTTTATAAATGAGGAAAGGTTTTCGTAATTGTCAAAGGGTTCTCCCGTCCCCATTACTACCACATGGCTGATTCGCTCGCCGGTGTCCCTTTCTGCAGAAAGTATCTGTCCCGCAATCTCCCCTGCCGTCAGATTTCTTGTAAGACCGCCAAGAGTGGATGCGCAGAAACTGCAGCCCATGCGGCATCCCGCCTGGGAGGAGACGCAGATTGAATTGCCGAATTTGTATCGCATGAAAACGCTTTCCACAGCATTGCCGTCTTCCAGCCCGAAAAGGTACTTGCGTGTTCCGTCCAGCTTTGATTCCTGAACCTTCAAAACCTCAGGAAGACCGATTGTACTTATTTCCGCCAGCTTCTGTCTTAGGTCCGCAGGGACGTTGGTCATTTCATCAAAGCTTTCTGCGCCTTTCCCCGCTTCCTTATACATCCAGCCAAAAATCTGAGCCGCTCTGAATTTGGGCTGTCCCAGCTTTTTCATCAGCTCCTCTATTTCATTTAATTGTAAATCCAAAAGATTTATCATAATCTGCTCTCCTGTCCTTCTTTCTGCGTTTTAGTATACCACAATCATTTTTTTCTGACTACATCATTTTCGTTTTATCTCTTGACTGTTATTCTCTTTTACGGTACTCTATTAAAGGTCATTTTAGGTATATATATTGAAGAAAACGTGAAAAATAAATCAGAAAGGAATAATAAGGAAAAATTATGAAAGTTTTTGGAGAAATTGTAGGCACAATCAGCGGATGGCTATATGGCTATATTCTGATTGCTTTGCTCATTGCCGCAGGTCTGTACTTCTCATTCCGCACCGGTTTCGTACAGTTCAGGCTTCTCAGAGAGTCAATCCGCGTTATTTCAGAGCCGAAAAAAGATCGTGATTCAATCTCATCCTTTCAGGCCCTGATGGTTTCAACTGCCTCTCGAGTGGGCACAGGAAACATTGTAGGTGTTACAGGGGCTATTCTGGCCGGAGGTCCCGGAGCAGTCTTCTGGATGTGGCTCATCGCGCTCATAGGCGGTGCCTCTGCTTTCGTAGAATCTACTCATAAGAAAAAAGGTGTAGACGGCTCCTACGGCGGTCCTGCCTACTACATCAAGCAGGCTCTCAACGTTCCCGCACTGGGCGGTGCTTTTGCTATAGCACTTATTGCAACATATATGGGCGGTTTTAACGCTCTGGCGTCTTTTACCGACTTCGTCAAAGCATATTTTCCGGGTGAAAACACTACACTTATAATAGGTGCTGTGGTTGCTGCTCTTGCCGGAATCGTGATTTTTGGCTGCGGTAAAAGAATTTCAAAAATAACTCAGGTGCTGGTTCCTGTAATGGCTCTGGCATATATTGCTGTGTCCCTGATTGTAGTTATAATGAACCTTTCATCTCTCCCGGGAGTAATAGGCAGCATATTCAGCGGTGCACTGAATTTTCAGGCTGCGGCAGGCGGTCTTTTCGGTGCGGCAATTATGAACGGCATCAAGCGTGGGCTTTACTCCAACGAGGCCGGTATAGGTTCTGCTCCTAATGCTGCTGCTTCAGCTGATGTTTCTCATCCGGTTAAACAGGGCCTGGTTCAGATGCTTTCTGTATTTATCGATACCATTCTGATATGCAGTTCCACCGCTTTCATGATTCTCTGTTCCGGAGTGGACCCTTCCGGTTTCATCGATGCGGAAGGTAATACAATGAATGCAGCATATATTCAGGCATCTCTCAGTTCCAATTTCGGCGAGTTCGGCGGAGTGTTCATCACACTGGCACTTGCCCTTTTCGCATATACCACTCTGGTTGGAAACTACTATTATGCGGAAATGAATATAAGCTATTTATACAAGGATGCCCTCAAAAACAAGATTTTTATTAACTGCTACAGACTTCTGGCCGTTGTGATTATTTTCCTGGGAGCTCAGTTCAGTGCAGGTCTTGCATGGGGCCTCGCCGATGTACTCATGGGCTTTATGGCACTCATCAATGTACCTGTATGCGTAATTCTGGGCGACAAGGCTTTCG
>CALZOZ010000100.1 GCA_945828095.1 uncultured Clostridia bacterium | reverse complement strand
AAAAGTGAGTAATCAGGTATTACCCCTTGAAAAATCTGCAAAACTGTGTTAAAATGATATTTCAAGATAATACAAAACAGGAGTTATCAATGAACTTAGACCAGAAACATTCAGGCAAACTTTTTATACTATCCGGTCCGTCTGGGGCAGGCAAGGGCACCATATGCAAGAGACTGCTGGAGGAAACGGAGCTTGAGCTCTCAATTTCCATGACTACCAGAGCCCCGAGAGAGGGAGAAATCCACGGACAGCATTACTATTTTGTGGATGAAGAGGAGTTTGTCAGACGTATCGAAGCTGACGGTTTCCTGGAACATGCGCAGGTTTACGGCAGACGTTACGGCACACCTAAGGAACCGGTCATTGAAAAACTCGAAAAAGGCATTGATGTAATACTGGAAATAGATATTCAGGGCGCACTGAAGGTTAAGGAGAATTATCCTGACGGCGTGTTTATCTTTATTCTTCCTCCATCCATGGCAGAACTCAGAAAGAGACTGACAGGCAGAGGCACAGAAACTGCCGAAGCAATCGAGATGCGGCTGGGAGAAACTCTGAAGGAGCTTTCCTTCATCGAAAAATACGATTATTGCGTTGTAAACGGAGAGCTGGAAGAGGCAGTGGCGAGAGTTAAATCCATTGTTATTGCCGAGCATTCCAGAGTGACCATGACAGCGGAAGAATTAGTCAGAAGGTATAAGGAGGACGAATAATGTTATACCCATCAATTAATGAGATCAGAAAGAAAGCAGACAGCAGATATACGCTGGTTATTCTGGCGGCAAAGAGAGCCAGAGATATTATTGACGGCAAGCCGATTCTGGCAGATGTTGACATCGACAGACCTGTTTCAATCGCAGCCAATGAGATTGCAGAGGATCTGATCACCTACAAGAGAGAAGATGCATAAAAAGTAAACGGGAGCGAGAGTGCTCCCTTATTTTTTATTATTTTCTTGATTGTGCTGAAAGTAATAAAATCATGTTGTATAATGGAAATATAAATTTTTATTTAGTGATTCTGTAGAGGCTTTTGCTAAAATAGAGGTGAGATGTTGAACAAACAATTGGAATTTTTGATATATCAATCCGCTGATGAAGATGTGTCGGTAAATGCTATGATACATGAGGACACAATATGGTTGACACAGCGAGCGATGGGAGAACTGTTCGGTGTAGATAAATCTACTATTAGCCGACATTTAAGGAACATTTTTAACGAAGGAGAACTGGACGAAAATGTGGTTGTTGCATTTTTTGCAACAACCACACAGCACGGGGCTATTAAGGGAAAAACACAAAGCAAATTGACTCAGTTTTATAATCTGGATGCTATTATTTCTGTTGGTTACCGTGTAAATTCACGGCGTGCGACAAATTTCCGCATATGGGCTACAGGTGTGCTGAAAGAATATATGATTAAGGGATTTGTAATGGATGATGAGCGCCTAAAACAAGGGCGGACTGCTTTTGGAAAAGATTATTTTCGTGAATTGCTGGAGCGGGTTCGCTCGATTCGTTCTAGTGAACGCCGCATTTGGCAGCAGATTACAGATATTTTTGCGGAATGCAGTATAGACTATGATAAGGATTCATCCATAACCCGTGAGTTTTATGCAATGGTGCAGAACAAGTTTCATTATGCCATTACCGGGCAAACGGCGGCAGAAATTGTATATAATTCTGCAGACAGGGAAAAAGAGAATATGGGGCTGACTACATGGAAGAATGCACCAGATGGTCGCATATTGAAAGCTGATGTAATAATTGCAAAGAACTATCTTGATGAGAAACAAATTCGTCAGTTGGAACGGACAGTTACAGGATATTTTGACTATATAGAAGATTTAATTGAGCGGGAAAATACATTTACAATGGAAGAATTTGCGGCAAGTGTAAATGAATTTTTAGAATTTCGTCGTTATGATATTCTTGAAGGTAAAGGTACAATCTCACGGCAGGCTGCACTAAAACGAGCAGAAGAAGAATACGATGCTTTCAATAAAACGCAAAATATAATCTCGGATTTTGATAAGGAAGTTCAGAGGATGCTTGTAAAGGGCAGCGGGGAGCAATGAACAGACTGGAGTAAAAGATATCGTAAACATCAAAAAGAAGAAGCAGAGTAACCCGCTTGAGTGAAACACTGTACGGTAAAAAACCTGCTTCTTCTACTTCCATACTACATTAACTATTAAAAAGTGTCAAGCAAAATCTAATTGAGAGAATCAGAAACTGTGATATTTCCACTTGACAACATGCCCGACCGAGTTTAAAATATTATGGTAGTTTAATATCCAGACGGTGAAGGAACCAGTAGCCGGGCGTAATAACCTTACAGAGAGCGGCCCATAAGCTGAGAGGGCGGCGGTGAAGCCTGATTGTGAATATCACTCCGGAGTCTGACACACTAAAGAGAGGCGGCCTTGATGGAGGCTCGCAATTAGGGTGGTACCGCGGTTATTTAAAAGAATTGAGATAATCGTCCCTAAATCGATAAAAACATATCGGCTTAGGGGCGTTTTTTTGTCCTTAAGCGAAAAGCCAGTGGCTGCACAGGCAGTCCGCGAAAAGCAAACATCCCCTGAAAGGGGCACATGAAGAAAGGAAAAAAGAGAAAAATGTTCAAGAATCTATCAGAAAAACCAATTGCAGAGGTTCAGAACGAGCAGGTTGCCAAGTGGAAAGAAGAAGACCTGCTGCATAAGTGCGTAACAGCAAGAGAAGGAGCCACTCCATTCATCTTCTATGAAGGACCTCCGACAGCCAACGGCAAGCCGGGCATCCACCATGTAATGGCAAGAACCCTTAAGGATTCTATCTGCCGTTACAAGACCATGCAGGGCTTCCAGGTAAACAGAAAGGCCGGATGGGATACCCACGGACTTCCTGTAGAAATCGAAGTAGAAAAGCAGCTTAACATGTCCGGCAAGAAGGACATTGAAAAATACGGAATCAAGGAATTCAACCAGAAGTGCAGAGAATCAGTTTTCACCTACACAGGAATGTGGAGAGAAATGTCTGAGAGAATGGGATACCTTGTTGACATGGATAATCCATACATCACTCTCGACAACAACTACATCGAAACAGGCTGGTGGATTTTAAAGAAATTCTTTGATGCAGGTCTCATCTACGAAGGTCACAAGATTCTGCCTTACTGCCCGCGCTGCGGAACAGGCCTTGCTTCCCACGAGGTAGCTCAGGGATACAAGATGGTTAAGGTAAACACCCTGACCATGAAGTTCAAGAAGGTGGGTGCCGAAAATGAATATTTCCTGGCATGGACAACCACACCTTGGACACTTGCATCAAACGTTGCACTGACAGTAGGCCCTGACATCGATTATATCAAGGCAAAAATGCTTGAAGGCGATGATGAAGGTAATATTTTCTATGTAGCAAAGGGCCTTGCAGACAAGGTTCTGGGTGCAGGAAAATACGAAGTTCTCGAAGAAATGAAGGGTGCAGCTCTTGAATATATGGAATACGAGCAGATTATGCCTTTCGTAGCTGTCCCTGAAGGCAAGAAAGCTTTCTTTGTGACATGCATGGATTATGTCTCAACTGAAGACGGTACCGGCATTGTACACACAGCTCCTGCCTTCGGTGAAGACGACTATCAGTGCGGACGCAAATACAACCTCCCTGTACTTCAACCTGTTGATGAAAGAGGCTGCTACACAGAAACACCTTGGAAGGGCCGCTTCGTAATGGAAGACGGTCTTGACGTTGAAATAATCAAGTATCTGGCACAGGATAACAAGATTTTTGCAAAGGAAAAGCTTGAACACAACTATCCTCACTGCTGGAGATGCGGCACACCGCTGGTTTACTATGCTCACCCGTCATGGTACATCGAAATGAGCAAGCTTAAAGACCAGCTGGTAGCCAATAACGACACTGTAAACTGGTTCCCTGAATTCGTAGGCGAAAAGCGTTTCGGAAACTGGCTTGCTGAAGTTAAAGACTGGGCTATTTCCCGTTCAAGATACTGGGGCACACCGATTCCTATCTGGCGCTGCGAATGCGGACACCTTCACTGCGTAGGTTCCAGAGAAGAGCTGGTAAAGCTTGCAAATCAGGATATAGATATGTCCGTAGAGCTTCACAGACCTTATGTTGATGAGATTACCATCACATGCCCTGAGTGCGGCAAGGAAATGCACAGAATCCCTGAAGTTATGGACTGCTGGTTCGACTCAGGCGCAATGCCTTTCGCACAGTGGCACTATCCGTTTGAAAACAAGGAAAACTTCGACAAGCTGTTCCCTGCTGACTTCATCTGCGAAGGTATCGACCAGACCAGAGGATGGTTCTACTCACTGATGGCTATTTCCACTTTCATCATGGGCAAGGCTCCGTACAAAAATGTACTGGTAAACGACCTTATTCTTGATAAAGAAGGTAAGAAAATGTCCAAGTCCAGAGGCAACACGGTTTCACCGTTTGAGCTTTTCGACAAGTACGGCGCAGACGCAACCAGATGGTATCTGCTCAGCGTTTCACCGGCATGGACACCGACCAAGTTTGACGAAGACGGTCTTGTTGACATCGTGAGCAAGTTCTTCGGTACACTTAGAAATGTTTACAATTTCTTTGTTCTTTACTCCAACCAGGACGATATAGATGTTGCCCAGCTTAAGGTGGACTACGACAAGAGACCTGAGCTTGACAGATGGATTCTCAGCAAATACAACCGCCTTGTGGCAGATGTGACTGAATATATGGATCAGTATGACCACATGAAGACTGTAAGAGCAATCACTGATTTCGTGGCAGAGGATCTTTCCAACTGGTACATCAGACGTGCCCGCCGCAGATTCTACGCTGAGGAAATGACAGAAGACAAGAAGAGCGTATATGCTACAACCTATGAAGTTCTCGTAGGCGTTTCCAAGCTTATCGCTCCGATTGCACCGTTTATTTCAGATGAAATCTACACCAACCTGACAGGAGAGGAAACCGTTCACGTTGCATACTTCCCTAAGGCTGATATGAGCCTTGTGGATGAAGGCGTTGAAAAGAGAATGGACCTTGTAAGAGCTCTGGTAACTTTAGGCCGCGGAACTCGTGAAAAGGAAAGAATCAAGGTAAGACAGCCGCTTTCAGAAGTTCTGGTAGACGGAAAATATGAAGATATAATCAGCGACCTTACACCGCTTATCATGGAAGAGCTTAATGTAAAGAAGGTTGTATTCGAAAAGGACCTTGATAAATATATGAACTTCTCACTGAAGCCGAACTTCAAGGCAGCCGGTCCTGTACTGGGCGCTAAGATAAAGGCTTTCGGTGCAGCTCTTGCCAAGGTAAACCCTGCTGAGTTTGTAGGTCAGCTTGAGGCAGACGGAAAGGTAACTGTAAACCTTGACGGAGAAGACTTCGATGTAATCAAGGATTACCTTGACATCAGAATCAGTGCCAAGGAAGGCTTCGCTGTAGCAATGGAAAACAATGTCTTCACAATTCTCGATACTACTCTCACCGATGAGCTCATCGACGAGGGCCTGGCAAGAGAGCTTGTTTCCAAGGTTCAGCAGCTGCGTAAGCAGAACGACTACGAAATGATGGATAACATCACTATCGAGGTTACTGCTGATGATGCTGTAAAGACTGCTATCGCAAAGCACGCCGACTACATCAAGAAGGAAACACTGGCTGTTTCTCTTGAATGCGTTGACGGACTTGAAGCCAAGTATGACCTTAACGGACATAAATCCGGAATCAAGGTGGAAAGAGTATAGAAACATAAAGAAGATAAAAATCCCGCGTGATTGTCATGCGGGATTTTTTGGCCATATCATGCACACCATTTTATGCAAATTTTTCTGACCAACGGCTGAAACCCGCATAAAAAGTGTGGAAGTAAGAAAAACAAGCAAAAGGTCCAATCATAGCATGCCAGAGAATTGTATGAAACAGACTGTAAAACTGGAATAAATGTTATATTTTTAGACTTGAATTACAATATAAGGAAAGTATGGCTAGGGTTGATTTGAGTTTCGGCCAACGACTTTTTCCTATTCTGAATTTAATTTCAACGATTGCGGGTTTCGTAAGAAAAAAATGAATAAAAGTGGAGGAACAACATGGTAATACGAAAAGCAGAGCTCGCTGAGCTTGATGAGATAATGAAAATATTCGATATCGCAAGGCAGTATATGAGGGAAAATGGTAATATGAACCAGTGGATAAACGGTTACCCGTCCCGTGAGCTGATTACCGAGGATATCGAGGCAGGACAGCTTTTCGTTTGTATTGAAAATGATACTATTGTCGATTCTGACTGTTTTAGCAGTGGCATAGATGACTGCAAGGGCACTGATGACGGCCAGCAATATGATGGAAAAATCCATGGAGTATTTGCTTTCATCCTGGGCGACGACCCTACCTATCATGTAATCGAGGGGGGAAGCTGGCTCAACGATGAACCTTACGGCACTATCCACCGGATGGCCAGCGATGGCGTAATCAGCGGTCTTTTGGAAAAGTCTATGCCGTTCTGCCTCAGCCACACGGATAATGTGAGGATTGATACCCATGGGGATAACGAACCGATGCTTAGAGCTGTGAAACGGTATGGCTTCACACACTGTGGTGTAATTTATGTGGCTGATGGAAGCCCCAGAGAAGCTTTCCACTACTCAAAGTAAGCTGCAATATCTTTGCATAATCTACATAATAATCAAAATGCCCCGCAAGCATTTGAACTGCGGGGCTTCGTTTATTTTTGCCGGAAAATATTACTGCCAATAGTCAGTATCACTGATGCCGATATCGGAAGCTTTGAATTCCGGGTTTTTACCGGCGGACTTCTGTTCCAGATAATCCTTTAAGGCATCGAAAGCCTTGTCGCCCAGAATTACGCATACAGGTACATTGATGAGTGCCATAAA
>CALZOZ010000099.1 GCA_945828095.1 uncultured Clostridia bacterium | reverse complement strand
TTGGAATTTCAATGGTTTAAATGCAATTATTGCTTATTGAGCACACATTAATTAAATATTTTACAGCTTCACTTTCTTCACGCTGCTGTAGGCTCCGTAAACTTTAACTCCGTTTACTGTCTTGTAGGCACGGACCTTCACATAATAAGTTTTGCCTTTGGAAAGGCCCGTAACCTTCTTTGAAACAGTGCTTCTGCCTGATACAGCCACCTTCTTCACATTCTTAGTGAAGCCGGAGTTGGTCGCCAGAACCACCTGATAGCCTGTGCATGCCGATGATGAAGGGGCCTTTTTCCATGTGACCTTGACAGAAGTACTGCCGGACTTTAACGCCTTGCTTATGGTCGTCTTGTCAGGGACGGCGTTATTGTATGCTGCCAATGCGTAATATGCCTGCTCTGTGGCCATCTGGTTCACTACCGGCTCATATCCTCCCGATGCAGTGTTTACATGCCTGAATCCGCCGGTCTTCTCATCATAGAAGCTGAGAAGGGCATCGACAAGGGACTTGCCGTTTTTCTTGAAACGGCTGTCTGTATTCGGGTTGATACCAACAGAAGTCAGACCGCAGATGGCCTGCGAAATGCTTTCGGAACTGGATGCACCCCATGCGGTATATCCTCCGTCAGAGTTCTGCATTGATGAAAGGCACTTTACCGCCTTATCCAAAGCCGCCTTCACCTTCGTCTGCGACCTGTAAGGTGCAAGGGCTGTCATGGCCATTCCAGTAAGGTCAGGGTCTCCCTTAAGCTGTGCCTTCTGCTTCGCATTTTCTGACGCATCACTGCTTTCGGAGTAATAAAGGTTCCAGCCGCCGTCGTCAAGCTGATTACTGAGGATATAGTTTATGAGCTTTTGGCGAGTCGTCACATTTTCGATGCCCGAAACCTCAGGAATATCATAATTCCCTGCGTCCAGGGCTCTCAGTGCCCAGATGGGACCGTTGATTCCCTGCCATACCACGCTGTCAAAATCGGCAAGCTTTTCCACCATGTTATAGCCTGCAATGTCCGTCGGGTTAAGGCCCAGTGCGGCATATGCCACGATGACTCTGGAATACTCTGTGTACTTGCGGTCATGAAGCTGTCCGGGAACTCCGCGGTAGCCCTCCCTGACTGCCTTCTCTACACTTGCCTGATATTTTGCGATGTATTCATCAGACATGGGATAGCCTGCCTGTGCAAGGCCGTACATTACCCACTCGCCGCCGATACTGCCAAATATGGGTTCCGTTACTGTCTCATAGATGTAATCGCCGCATTTTTCGAAGGCTTCTGTTATCTTGCTCTGTGAAGCCGCTGACGCAAAGCCCGATGCCCCGAATGTCATGGACAGAGCAAGGGTCATAATCAGAAGCAGTGATACTATTTTCTTTTTCATTCCTTTTTCTCCTTTCCTTTAAACACTCCCTTTATGACATGGAATTATCCCCTACGTCTTTTCCAAGGTCGCAGGTGTATACCCACTCGATAACGTCTCCGTCGCTGAGATAGTATGATGAGCACCCGTAGTTCGGAAACCAGCCGTTGACCTTGTACATCCAGCCTGAAAGATTGCCCCCGTCGAACTCGTAGAGATAATTGATGCCTTCTATGTAATATGATTCGTATATTGGGGTGTAGCTGAATTCCAGCTGTATGTCGTTGTTTCTGCAAAGGGTGTTAAGCGCATCGAAAACCGTGTTGTCCGTGGTTCCCTTGTAGGTGGACCTCTCCAGTATGGTTCCGTCCGCCGGGATATAGTCCTCAATAGCCGGGTTCTCCAGCTTGCTCATGTCCGAGGAAAGGGTGTCGCAGCGGATTTCCAGAGTGACGGTTACAGGCTTTGGCTCTTTTGGCCTGAGGGCTGCATTGCCGCCGTTTGATGCGGTAAAGTCTTCGCTGTTATCCACCTTAACATCGGAAGGGTCGATTTTTTCCTTCTCCTCGTCAGTCAGCTGGGAAAGTTCTTCCGCCTGCTTTTCTGCTTCTTTCTTCGCTTCACTTCCATCTGTACTGCTTTCTGTACCCTTATCTGTGGCATCGGCTGCAATCTCTTCTTTCCCTGCGTCCGAATCTGCATCTGCATCCAGATTCAGATCGTCCTGGCGGTCTGTTACTATGTTTCCCTGTCCGTCAGGTAGCTTAGCATCTTTTCCCTCTATAGAGATGCCGACTACAGCAGATACGCAGATAAAGACTGCAAGTGCTGTCAGTATGTACTTTCTGTACCGCTTGCCCTTAAGACTCACAGCCAGTTCTTTCTTTTCCTTTTCATCCATTCTTTCCTGTGTGTCCTTTCGCTTTCTGCGTTGATTTTACGCCAAAGCCTGCCGGAGTTTCTGGCTGCCGGCAGGCATGTTGAATTTAGTTTTCAGTTTATTTAGCGTGAGCTTTATTTCGTCCACGTTCTCACAGCGTACTTGCACTGTTTAAGTGCGGTCTGTGCTACAAGCTTGCCATCCTTGTCATAAACCTGGATTCGTGCTTTGTAGTAGTACCTGGTTCCCTTCTTACCTGCAGTATTGGTAAAGGTCTTTGTTGTCTTGGTGATCTTTGCCTGATACTTGGAGGCCTTCTTCGTTGAACGGTAGTACTTGTACTTCACAGTATAGCCCATATCTTCGATTTCTTTTATGGCTGCTGCTGTGCTCTTATCCACGGTCAGATTAACCTTTATGTTCTTCTTGGAAGTCTTGGATGAACGTGCCTTCATGCTCATGTCAGAAACAAGATTCTTGACTCTCTCGATGTTGGCTTCTTCATCGCCCGCTTCAAGTCCCAGCTCCTCAGCGTCTACCAGAGCAAAGGCGGAGAAGTGCGGTGTTTCAAAGATGTAATAATCCTTGCCGTCGATTTTTACGGTCTTTCCTGGCAGCTGCTCAATCTTGCCGTCTTCAGCGATGTGGATTGCAGCCACCTTCTTGTCGAGCAGCTTGGAAACGATTTCCGCAACCACTTTGACCTTGCCCTTGTTGAAGTCAGAGATGACTTTATCGCCGGATTTGATCGTCAGCTTGAGCAGATGACCGTTTGTGCCTGCTGCCTGTTTCTGTACCTCGGTCGGCTTCGCTACCTTGCTCACTTCGAGTGTGATGGTCGCGCCCTTCGCCTCAGCGAGTACGGTCTTGATTGTCTCCTGATCGAGCGTCACCTTGCCGTGTTCGGTGTTCACCGTCAAATCGGCGTCGGTCTTGTCAGCTACGTTCTTCACGAAGCTCACTTCCAAGGAAAGCTGTACGCTGTCCGCGCCCTTGCTGTCTGCCTTGCTGACCTCAAGCACAATCTCCGCGGACTTCTTCTCCGCAGCCTGTTTGAGGATCTCGCTCTGATTTTCAGCCTTGACGGTCGCTGTCGCGGTACTGCCGCTGACCTTGACCTCGGTCGGTGTTGTGGTGGTAGCTGAGCCGGAAGTGCCGGAGGTGGTTACATCCTTGGCTTTCTCCTCGCCCGGAGTAAATATTGTCCCTGCACCGATATCTTCACCATAGTTTAAGGTGTATAACCATTTCACAACATCCCTATCTTTTAATTTGTAGTTTGCAGCAGAATAACTTGGAAATACACCATTTACAGAATACATCCAGCCGCTTCCTTTTCCTTTGTCAAACTCATATAATCCATTGATGCCATCAACATAAATTCCATATTGAGACATTCTGAAAGAGATATCTAAGCTGGTTTTTTGTAAAATGCTGTATGCCGTTTCACCGTCTTCTATAGCAATATCATTGCTCGGATAGTAAGTTTGTCCTGATGGGTCTTTTACCAGCAATGTAACTTTATCAGTTGTTTCTGATGTATTCCCTCTGACGGTTATATACAACAGATTGGAATATACGCCTTTATACAAAAATCTAATTGATTTTTTTCCGGAAACCTCAGTCTCAAATCCGAGCAGTTCTACATCCTCAAATGAAATAAATTCGGTGGATTCATCCTCATATGTCACCTTAAAACTAAGCCCGTTAGGGTCAAAAGCCTCTCCTATACTGTATTCAGTCTTTTTTAATCCATCCACATACAGTATAGATACCTTCTTTGCGTTCGGGTCAGTAAGTTTCATCGACGCATCTATCTTGCTCATAGCTTCGTACAAGGCGTAGTATGAAGTTCCTAATCCCTTTATGGCCGTTGCTTCTACCCCTTTTGCCGCTTCTTGGGCTGCTTGAAGCTTAGCTTTAACATTCGCTTTCTGTGCTTCAGTGCCTTTGTTTCCTTCTGACAGTGCAGTTGCTTTTTCTACCAAAGAATCAAACTTTTGGCGTGTTAAAGCCTGCCTTTGCCAAACACTTGACCCTTGAACAATATCGCCCAGGGCAATAATCATATCTTTATTATAATCACAGGCAACAGTTCCCCAATATGATGGTTTGTTCTTAGGATTAACTTGATAAATTTTACCCTCTTCCGACACATAGTAATTTTCAATTACGGCTAACGGATCAATCCCATTGATGTGCCAATCATCGCTGCCTATGTCAACGCCTGCCGAAACTAAGCCGGAGATAACACACCCTTGGGTGAATGCATTTGCCCCATAGTCACCGACAAACATTCCTGTATCGAGGCCTTCTGTTTCAGCTTTTTCTTTGAAAGCTTCTGCAATCCCCAGTGTTTCTTCTTTATCAAGCAGGGATGATATCGCAATTAGAGACCATCCTCTCATATCCAAATCAAAAGACTTACTTTTAGCCTTCGCTTTTACTGTATCCACCAGCTCTTCATCATAGTCATATCCTGCTGCCGTATATGCGAGTAATCTAAAAATATCATTGGCATAAGTATGTGTTTGGTCGTTAGCAAGTGCTTCTACATAGTTGCTTCCCTTATAATTATATGGATTTTCTCCCATTATAATCAGTTGCAGAATCGTTGCGCCGTAATCGGTTGCCTGAGTACAGTCCTCAAGAGGTTTTACCGAAAAAGTGCAATTATGCATATCTATGCCCGTTGCTTCCGCCTTGAAAACCTCCCAGTAATCATTGTAGTGGTTCTTTCCCACTATAGACTTGTCAGAGAGAAATCCCTTTTTAAGAATCGCCTGTGCTCTTTCTTTTGTTTCTTTTGAAACCCCCGTATTGATTACGTTTTCATTGAAAAAGATATATTTTTTCTTGGTTACAGTATTGGCGGCTGTAATTTCTATAATGGTTTTATCTGCACTTAGTTGTATCCTTGACCCGCTTTCTACAGATTCCCCATTGACTGTCATTGATGCTCCTTCGGATAAAGTAGGAACAATCGTAGCAATTTTATTACCTTCCGCAGTTACAAAATAATTCAAATCATTTTTGTCAAAATTTTTGGTTAGAGTTCCATTTTCTATCTGCAGAGATTCTATATATGCATCATTTGACTTCCTTTCCAGATGAACAACATATTCTTTTGAAACAGTATTATCGGAACTTTTTATGGTAATCTTAATTTGTTTTTGGCCATTAACCGGAACAACGAAATTATTACCAACCTGTTCTCCAAGTGCTCCCTCAACCTTAATGGTATCAGTCGGCTCATCCGGATAGACTGCTAAAACAACATACGGGAAACTCATGCTTTCAGGAAGCAAAAGCTTATACGAACCACCTTCACCCGTTTCTACCGGATACTTATCCATCGGGATGGCCTTCTTTACAATCCATTGTTTAGCATTGATTTCTTTTATAGTACCATTGGACTGAACCTCTTCGGTTGAAGCAGAAGCCGCGCAGTCTATGAGCAGAGTATGAAGATATGTTTCATCTGCCCGTACACTTGAAGATGGATACCCTACGTTTTCCTTAATCGTATATGGAATCGTCGGGCGGCAGCTCTTAATGTCAATAATATTTATCCCCTGCTTCAGATTAAGTAATGAACTGAATTTTTCAATATTCTTAGATGCACTAACTCTCGTCCAAGGCCCATTATTTACCCTTACCCAGTTTTCATCATCAGTAAACCAGTCCCCTAACATCCAGCCCATTAAGGCAATTGTCGGCTCACTCCCGTTACGTTTAATCTGCAGTTTAATACTGTTGACACCATCCGGGAGAGATGCTTCCAAAAGGAATCCGTTGCTGCCAGATTCTGTTACAGGCTGATTAGCATCATTTAAAACTTCTCCGCTTTTTCCTTCTCGTATCCTAATCAAGTCCAAAATTGAAGCAGAATCAGATACATTAAGGATAAACTCATTCTCCTTCTTCTTGCCGCCATCTGAAACAGTTATTCTGACATGCTGTACGCCCCTTCCGAAAAAGTTAACCTTAGAGCTAAATATGCGTTTCCCCTCATCAACGGAATAGCTAACGTCGTAAAATTTCCCATTACAGTCCTGAATTTCCACCATAGCGTATGGCGAGGTTAAAGCACCGTTTACAACGAAATAAGCATTATCGCCAGAGTATAATTTTGTTACCTCTGAAATAAAGACATCATCACGATCCTTATATTTACTTGCGGCCCACTCCACTTGCGAATTTTTACTTGCATACGAAGTCCCCTTTATCCAGTTGATATCAGTAGATGCCTCCGTGCTTTCTGCCTTCGTCATTGAAACGGTAATGTCTTTTCCCTCGTCTTCTATTATGATATCACCAGATTCGGTAAAGTAGCCCTCTTTCGACACAACATATTTATACGTCCCGGCGACCAGCTTATATATTCCTTCTGCATTTGGTTCAATCTTATTTTTGTCAGAATCCGTCACCACAATTTCAGCAGCATCTATGCTTGCTTTACTTTCATTGTCCACAATCCGAAAACGAACATCATGCGACTGCTGTTCTTTTTCAGCAATGAGCTGTATTGTATGCGTATATATACCGTCCTTATCTATTAAGGATACCAAATATGTGCCGGGAGATAAGGAATCTGCAGTTATTGCTGTATCATTTTTAGCAATAGTCTTCTCCTGTGGTTTAAATTCTTCATCATCCAGTTTTGTAATTTTTATTACATTTCCAACATTCACCTTCCCGAATATTCTGCAT
>CALZOZ010000098.1 GCA_945828095.1 uncultured Clostridia bacterium | reverse complement strand
GTAGAAAAAGCCACGAACATCATATGACATTCATGGCTTTTGTCTACAGTCTGAAGCGGCGTTTCCGCCGCTTTATGTATAGCTGTTTATCTGCCCGCGCTGTACCGGTTTTACCCGGTGCCTACCGCGGTTCTACGATAAGCTTTATTGCCGTCCTTTCTTCACCTTCAATTTCAATATCGGTAAATGCCGGAACGCATACCAAATCTATGCCTCCCGGTGCCACGAACCCCCTTGCTATGGCGATTGACTTTATAGCCTGATTTAAAGCCCCTGCTCCTATCGCCTGAATTTCTGCTCCCCCTTTTTCTCTCAAAACACCTGCGAGTGCTCCTGCTACTGAATTGGGATTAGATTTTGCTGATACTTTTAAGATTTCCATTATTATTCCTCCTGTAAATAATTTCTAAAATGAAAATACTGATACGCACACAACCCTTTTGGTTAGGCTACATACATTATAACCTGTCCTTGTGGGTAAAATTACAAGTTTTTGTCGACATTTTCGGACAAAAAACTAATTTTTTCTAAAATTTTTCACATTTTTTTCACAGAAACACTTGCATTTCTTCCAAATATCTTGTACAATGAAATCGTGGTTATCCCCCCTGATAACCTCATAATCTCAAATCCAAAATACCCCTTTTGAACAAAGTAGACTGCTCCCCTGCAGTCTATTTTGTTTTTACGGGAAATGTGTTATCATATCATTATAGCATAGCTAAAGGCAAAACGGGAGGATTTTATGAAAACAATCGAATATCACCACAATCTTGAATATTTCTCCTCTGCTCTCTTTGACCGGTATTTCGGAGATATGAGCTTTTGCGTTTTTGATATAGAAACTCTGGGGCTGAAACCCGGTTTTTGTCCTGTAGTGCTGGCCGGTGTTATGACCGTGGAAAGAGACGGCAGCTGCCTTCTGACCCAGTACTTTGCAGAAACTGCCGAGGATGAGGGTGAACTCCTCCTTTCTCTGGAAGAATATCTTAATGACTTCGACTGTATTATTACCTACAACGGACGCCACTTCGATGTACCTTTCATAAAAAAAAGAGCCGAAGTCTGCGGTCTTGACGGATTTTCTGTAAAGCCCTTCAATTTAGACCTTTACCTGATAATCAACGGCCACAGTCCCTTCAGGCAGACTCTTAAGAGCCTCCGTCAGAGTTCTGTGGAGGAATATATGGGCCTTTCTTCCGGACGTCTGGATGAAATTTCGGGAAAGGAAAGTGTGGACCTTTACTATGAGTACCTGCGCTGCCCGGACCCTGAACTTAAAGAGTCGCTTATGAAAAAAATTCTTCTTCATAACCACGATGACCTGGTACAGCTTTACCGGATTTTGCCTGTTATCAAGCAGACTGACCTTCACAGTGCCATGTTTTCTCTGGGTTTTCCTGTGAAAGGTGAAGGTGACTGGCCTAACCTTACGGTGCGGAAGCTTAATCTTTCAACCAAAAATCTTACTGTGTCAGGGATACTTCCGGAAAGCAGAGTCGGATACACTGCCTATGCAGGTTTCAGTTCCCCTGAGCAGTGCTATGACTGCACCATAGAAAGTGACGGCAGCTTCCAGTTCACTGTTCCTATAGAAAAACTACGTGATAGCTTATTTATTAATGTCAAAGAACTTTTGGGGGATACCTCTGCCCTGGAAATACTGCCCGGCCATGTAAACGGATTTTTGATTCTCTGCCAGAATAATAAAAGAAACCCTCTGGAAATCAACATGCTTGCCAGAGAGCTTCTTGTAAAATTCATGCGTGAAACGCCTTTTATATAAGTTTCATAATATTTTATCGGAATTTCCATGCCTGCTTTATGAGCTCACGTGTAACACGAGGAACAGTATCCAGCAGGCTCTTTTTATTGACTCTTTCCGACCACTTGTGATACTCCTTGCCAATAGGCCCGTAAATGACTGCAGGTACATTAATTTTTTTAATGGAATCGAAGTCGATGGTGTAAACCTGTCCCCACAGAGGTGCTGCAGCTGCAAAATCACGATTTCCACCGTCGCTGGCTGTCACTGCCGTATAACTGTTATCCGAGATTCCCATGAAAAAGTTCTGGTAGGAAACCGGCTGTCCCTCTTCCGCAGAAAGTCCTGCCACTATATCGTATGCTTTTGTGGCAAAGAACTCCTTGCCGCTTACCATATTGCCGTTAACCGCCGGATAATATGGCGGTGCAAAGGCAACAACCACCACCGGATCAGTAAATCCTGCAAAATCCAATACCTTTTCCATAAGCTTGATGGTTCCGTCAGGATAGTTGGTGCTGCCCGATGCTATCTGTCCGGCAATCTCATCGTATACCTGATCATAAAAATCACAGAAACGCTTGCCATCCCTTTGCTCAAGCTCCTCTCTGAGCTGGTTGAAGCTGTACACTCTTGGTTTGAGCCCCAACCCGGACTTGGTTTCGAATTTATTTATCTTTTTATACTGAGCATATGTCTGCTCCAACTTTACAGCCTCTTCTGCTGCAACATGATCTGATATTGCCAGAAGTTTTTTTAGAATATCATCGGGACCGGAATTTAAGCTCAGAACGGTAAAATACCCCGTTGCCCTCAAAGGTATGGAAACATCATAAACTTCCTTTAAATCACGCATTTTGAGCCATGTAGGCGGCATAGTAGCCTCGTCCTTATATCTGTCCACAAAGATCATGGAACCGTTTGTCTGCTGGTAAATACCTGTAAGCACGTTCAAAGGATTAAATCCGTCGAAGCAATGTCCTATATGGCTGCTGATTCCCTGTACCATTATGACGGGCATGGTCTTTCCCACTGTTCCAAGATACATCACCTGGCTGCCGTCCACCAGATCAGTCGGCTCCGGATTGATGAGAAGTTTGTAATCAAGGTTTTTTTCCTTCCTTAAGCGTGCTAAAAGCTCAGAAGAAGCCCTCATGCCGCAGGAATAAGATTCCTCATCCGGTACGGCTATGAACAGCACACTGCCTTCAAGCTCGCCAGCCAGTGCCTGCCCGGAGAACTCCTCCAGAAGTGCCATGTGAATGGCTAAACCGCCTTTCATATCGGCAGCGCCCTTAGCCCATATCCATTCTCCCGATTCCATGTCCTGCTTCTGCTCTTCAGTCAGAGTATTTTTTTTAAGGGCATTTTCAAGTTCTTCACCGATGTTGTAAGCAATCTCTCTGGCATCTCCGTAATCAAACTCGTCCACCACGTCAAAATGTCCGCTTAAAATAACTGTATCACCGGATTTACCTTGTATCAGTCCATAAGGAATGTGTCTTTTCATTGGATCTGTATCTATGGCCGCAAGTCCGCAGTTTTCGCTATGCTCTTTGAAATATTCCAGACTGCTTATATAGTTGTAAATGTAGTCTGATGCCAGGTTCTCGTCTGAAGTGCCAGTGCGGCTTTTAAGTGCAACAAGTTCCGTAAGGATTTTCAGTATCTTTGTTTCCATTCTTTCAAAAAATCTCCTATATCTCGTAGTCAATGCATGACCTGATTTCAATGTATGGTCTGATAAAAGTTTCAGCAACAGCTACATGTTCCGGATTGGCGCTGTACCCTTTTAATGCTTCTGCCGACTCAAAGGTGGAGTCAAGCATGGCATCTGCCGTTGATGTGGCCAGCTTCTCAATGTTCACTTTTATGTCGATCATGCCCGGGATTTTTCCGTCTAATCCTTCCAGTCCATTCTTTATTTTCTTTAATTGCTCAGCCTTCTGAGCATCAGGCATATCCTTCAGTTTCCATAAAATAATGTGCTTGACCATTTTGCTTACCTCTTTCTTGTCTGTGATTTTTCCGGATATGACAAAAGGCAGGTACACAGACCTGCCTTTTATCGGTGTGGTGACTCTATCGGGATTCGAACCCGAGTAGCCGCCGTGAGAGGGCGGAGTCTTAACCGCTTGACCATAGAGCCATATTCCTCTCTTATTATACTATATTTTTATATTTTTTCAAGGTGTTTTTTAAAATTTCCATGGTTTTTTGACACCGTTTTTTGATGTCTTTTTTAAACTGCTATCTGCAGCAAAGGAATCTCCTGATTTCGCCGCATGCAATCATTTCACCGGAATTGCCAGATGGCTGTGATGTAAAATCATCTGGCTTGGCGTGAATTATCACTGTCCTTCCAATTATGTCATCGATGCAGTATTTGTCCGTCAGGAAAACCTGGAGCGCATATCCGCAGTCAGCCAGTAAAGGCGGCATATCTCCAGCATGCTCAGGGTGCGGACAGCAGTCCGGATTAAAATGCCCTCCCGCGTCTGCAAAAGGTTTATCTTTTGTACCTGTGCAGCAGTGTCCCTCATGAATATGGAATCCGAAAAACGGAGTATTGCACTTTCCCTCTGCTTCCGGCAGTCCGTATATCTCCGCTGACACCAGCACGCCCATTTCTGTTTTATAAAACCATACACATCCTCTGATTTCAGGGTATTGGCAGCTGCCCGCAATTCTGGCAACAGCACATGGCCTCTGCTTCATCCTTTCGCATAATTCCGATAATCCGCCCATATATTTTTTATTTTTAAGCATAACACATACCTCCTGTCTTATGGTATGCGGTATGGTATCACTGCGTGCTCATAACAAAAAAAACCATCCACGTGTGATACGCGGACGGCTTCTGTCATTTATGTATTATAATCTGTCTCTTCCCTGTCTGTCAAAGTATGACTTTGTTTCTTTGGCAACTATTCCGCTTAATGCGATGAGTGCGATAAGGTTAGGAATAGCCATGAATCCGTTGAAGATATCGGCGATTGTCCAAACAGCTTTTACTGTAAGGAAAGGTCCGATGAGAACAGCGAGTATGTATAACCATCTGAACATCGTCAGAACCATGCTGTTCTTCTTGCCGCCTAACAGATACTCGAGACATCTTTCTGCATAATAGTCCCATCCAAGTATAGTGGTGAATGCGAACAGTGCAAGACAGAGCATTAAGAAGAATGATCCTACCTGTTCAGCCCAAGGAAGACCTACGCCGAAAGCGTGAGCAGTTACTGCTGCTCCTTCAAGTCCTTCAACAGTGTTCGATCCGGTAACAAGGATTGTGAAACCCGTCATCATGCAGACGATTATTGTATCGATGAAAGTACCTGTCATTGTAACAAGACCCTGTCTTACAGGTTCATTTGTCTTGGCTGCTGCTGCCGCAATAGGAGCAGAACCCAAACCTGCTTCATTGGAGAATACACCACGAGCAACACCCTTCTGCATTGCAATAAAGATTGCACCAAGTACTCCGCCTGCTGCTGCATCAAGACCGAATGCGCCTTTGAGAACAGAAACGAATGCTGCCGGGATTTCCTTGATGTTGAAAATAAGGATAGCCGCTGTGATCGCGATATAAAGTACAATCATGAAAGGCACTATTGTTTCGGAAACCTTTGAGATTCTCTTGATTCCGCCGATTACTACAAGCGCAACTGCTACTGCTACTACAACTGCTGTAACTGTTGTAGCCCATGTATAATCATTTGCTCCGATTGTAATGGCGATGTGCTGTGCCTGTGGATCAATGAAAGTCTCTACTGCACTTGCAACACCGTTAACCTGAGTAATAGTACCGATACCCATGAGACCGGCCAGACATCCAAAGATTGCAAACAACTTTGCCAGCCATGTCCATTTCTTTCCCATACCTCTTTCGATATAGTAGAAAGGCCCGCCAAGTGCGTGTCCGTCTTTATCTATTACCCTGTATTTAATTGAAAGCAAACCTTCTGCATATTTCGTCGCCATTCCGATGCAGGCAGCAACGAACATCCAGAATAAGGCTCCGGGACCTCCCACTAATATGGCTGTAGCAACACCTACAATATTACCGGTTCCAACTGTAGCGGAAAGTGCTGTACACAACGCTCCGAAGCTTGTAACTTCTCCTTCTCCGTCTTCTTCATTCTGAAGCATGTACTTAAGAGCCAGTCCGATTTTTCTGAACTGCATTCCCTTAAGTCTGATTGTGAGCAGCAGGCCGCCGCCCATGATTAGGCATAACATAGGAATTCCCCATGCAATGTCGTCCAGCTTTGTTAAAAAGTCCATAAAAGTCATTTTTCTACATCTCCTCCTAGATAAATAAAAATAAATAAAGAAAAAAGTCGAGGTTTTTCCTTCGACTTTCTAGAGAGATGACATAAGCTATTTTAGATTTTACTAACTATGCTCTGTCCCTTGTGCCTGAGATATCACAGTCGGGCTGCTTAAATCCGGCTGCTTAAACCTTCGGCGACCTTTTCGGTGCTCTCCAGAGAGTAAGTCATTTCACACTGTATTAACAGTATGAGGTATAACTGATGGTGGTATTTTACTACTTTAGTGTGGTAAATGCAAGCATTTTTTACTTTATTTTTTAAATTTTTGTATTTTCTTTAGAACATGACCGGGTTCAAGTCCCTTCTGATTGTGTATAAAAAAAATGAGACAGGTTAAAATCCGGTCTCATTTTTTTGGTGCGCGATGAGGGACTGACCGCCTGCTGCACTTCGTTTGCAGGCTTCTTCTTCGGCTCCCTTTGCGGTCGCCTTCAGACCGTGACCGGCTCAAATGTCCACAGGACATTCTCGCTTCCGGTCACGCCCTCTCGGGTTCAAGTCCCTTCTGATTGTACATAACAGAAAAAGAGATGCCAAAAGACATCTCTTTTTCTGTGGTGCGCGATGAGGGACTTGAACCCCCACGGTCGCCCGCTAGATCCTAAGTCTAGTGCGTCTGCCAATTCCGCCAATCGCGCATAACTTCTGCCTGCAGAAAAGGCTGCAAGCATTCATATATTGTAAAAAAGGAATCACGAGGATTCGGATTCCTTTGATAAACGATTTGGTGACTCCATCGGGAATCGAACCCGAGTTACCGCCGTGAAAGGGCGGTGTCTTGACCGCTTGACCATGGAGCCTTATTAAAAAACCGGCAACGTCCTACTTTCCCAGGCAGCTTCCCACCAAGTATCATCGG
>CALZOZ010000097.1 GCA_945828095.1 uncultured Clostridia bacterium | reverse complement strand
GACCATCGGCATGCTTGTGATACTTGACAGTATTCTTAACCGGGTGACCCAAAACCGTGAGGCAGGAAAACAGACGGTGATCTTCATAGACGAGATTTATCTTTTGTTTCTGCATGAGTATTCGGCTCAGTTCCTGTCAAAGCTTTGGAAGCGTGTGAGAAAGTACGGCGCATACTGCACCGGAATCACGCAGAATGTGGATGAGGTGCTGCGCTCGCAGACAGCCAGAACCATGCTTTCCAATTCGGAGTTTCTGGTGATGCTCAATCAGGCTGCCACCGACCGTCAGGAGCTGGCAAGGCTGCTGCACATTTCGGAGAGACAGCTTGCATATATCACAGATGTCCCGGCTGGACACGGTCTGCTTAAGGTGGGAAATGCGCTGGTTCCATTTGAAAACAGCTTTCCTAAAAACACGGAGTTATACAAGCTGATGACCACCAAGCCGGGTGAGGGAGGATTCTGATGTGAAGGATGAAAAGGATATCAAAGTAAAGCAGTTTGTAATAGCAACGAAGAAAAGCACCTTGAAAAGAGGTATTAATTTAAAGACAGAATCGCTGCAGGAGAAAGAGGATGAGAAGGCAGGTGCCAGAGGGAATCCCCAGCGATATGCGATGAGCCAGATATCGAACAGGTCAAAAAAAGCGTCTGTAAGGGGAATACAGGCGGCTGATTTTTTGGGGCAAAGGGTGAAACTGCTTGGAAGAGTCAAGAATTCGAAACTTTATACTGAAAACGGCAGTAAGAAGCAGGATGAGAAAGATTTCTATGAACCATTTACTGGCTCTGGATATTGTGAAACTTTGCGACATCATAATGACATTACTTTGCACAGAAGAACACCCTTTGTGTCATCCGGAAATGCGAAGCCGACATCTGAAAATACCCATCGGCACAATATTACCTTCGTTAAAAAGGACACACAAAATAAAAAAAGGAGAACCCGAAAAAATGGAGTATCTCGGTACAAGCCAAAAAGAAGAAAAGGTAACGCAAAGCAAATTGTTATTGCGTGCTCAGGGGTATTCCTTGTTGCAATGATTGTTATCCTTATGATGAGCCTTGCGGCCGGTGCATATGGGGCAGATATAAGCGACCTTGAACTTACAGGTGAAGGCAGTACGGATATGGTTATGGTTGCAGCATCCCAAATCGGTAACGAGGGCGGAGAACTCTACTGGCGATGGTATGGGTTTTCTTCACATGTGGACTGGTGTGCTGTTTTCGTAAGCTGGTGCGCAGATCAGGCAGGACCCATTGACGATGGGAGTATGCCGAAGTTTGCTGTGTGTGATGATGGAATACGCTGGTTTGTGGAGAAGGGAAGGTGGTTTAATAGGAATATCAGTCCTGAGCCGGGAATGGTTATATTCTTTGACTGGGATCAGGATGGCAGGTCAGACCATGTAGGCATTGTTGAGCAATGCGAAGATGACATGATTTATACCATAGAAGGAAACAGCAATGATGCCTGCATGAGATTGTGTTATGCTGTAGGAAGTGATGTGGTTATGGGTTATGGAGTTTCTTTTGCATAAAATCTTTTACTACTATGAGAATGTGTTAAACATATTTTGCAAGGTAAGGCTTGCCCAGGATGATTTCAGCCTGACGGATATGATTAGTCAGACTTTTGAGAAGTTTGAAACTCTGGCTGCTGAGAAGGCACTCAGACTAACGCTGGATATGAAGGGCAACCTGCCGGTAACCGCTGATGAAGCCCGCCTGGGACAGGTGGTAACTAATTTCGTGTCCAACGCAGTGCACTACACACCTCATGGGGGAGAAATCCGGGTGAGAGCGTACGCCCGCGGCAGAGAAACTTTCTTCTTCATTGAGAACACAGGAAAGCACTTCACCGAAGAGGAAAAGGAAAAAATCTGGGAAACTTTTTATCGCACTGACAAGTCCAGAAGCAGCAAAGGCACAGGCCTGGGCCTTGCCATTGCAAAAAATATTGTTGAACTCCACGGCAGCAAGGTTTTTGTTTACAATACTGAGCTGGGCGTTCAGTTCGGGTTTAAGATTTAGGGGAGGTGCGCCATGAACAAAACAAAAAACGCATAATGATAATCGCAGCCTTTCTGGTGATTGCAGTGGCAGCCGTGTGTTTTCTGCCTGTCTGGCCTGTATCTGGCGCAGCCGACGATGTGACAATTTCCGACGTGGACCTTTACTACAAAGGCCAGCCGGAAGGCAACCTGAATTCATATCTGAAACTCAACGACCTGGAACTGATGCTGAAACTCTTTAACGCCAGTCTGATACCCACTGAATCACGGGGCCATCAGGTCAGCGAATACTATTACGTTATCTCAGGTATCAAAAACGACCGGAGCTTTACAATAACAGCCGACAGCAGCGGGGCATATATGTTCCAAGGCAGAAGCAAGACGGGCTGGCGCCTTAAAAATGGCGGCCTGCTTCAGGGGATGATTTACAGCAGCGCATATGACGAATATAAAGAGCAGTTACAGAGCCTCGCTTCATAGCGGGGCTTTTGCCTTGCATTGACAAAAGACAGGCGTGGGGGTATGATGGAGGCAGATATCTTACCCGTGGGAGGATGAATTATGAAAAGACGAATTTTAATAGTATGCATTTTGATATTATCACTGGTTTTAGGTCAGATAAGCTTTGCTTCTGCTGCGACCATTTCTTCGGCTAAACCGAAGGCACCTACAATGAACTCAGCTGTCCTTGCAGATGACGGTTCCGTTGACGTGGTATGGAGTAAAGTTTCCGGTGCTGACAAGTATGAAATTTACAGAGCAACCTCCAAGTCGGGTAAATACACAAAGATTGCTACAGTTAGCTCCAAGAATCGTATTTACAATGATACAGATGTAGAAAATTACAAGAATTACTACTACAAACTGAAGACCGTGGATGATGGAAAGAAGTCGGCGTACAGTAAGGTGGTGTCTGCATATGTTGAAGGCCCAAGAATTAGCAATGATAAAATAAATTATATAATTAAATGGGAAACCGGTGAATCCCATAATATGCCAGCTGGTGATGCAATATCGGCTACAGCAAGCTTGGTAAACGGTACTTTGAAATTTAAGGGAATGCCGACAGACAATTATAAAATTTTTTATGATAAGGAAAATGTCACAATAAAGAAAGGCAAAAATGGAAAACTCCAGATTATGCCTAAAACACCTGGTCGTTATCAGTGTACTTTAATAATCGGTGATGAAAAAGGCACTATTACATATGATGCAGAAATCGGTAAATACAGCAATTTAACATTTTCCTGGAGTCAAAATAACTGGGAGCAAGACAGCATGTCAGTGAAAATCCCTGAATATTCGGAGTCAACTCTGACTATGAAATATAATGGTAAGGCCATAAAAGACTTTAAAGTAACTTCTTCTAATAAAAATGTATGTACTGTTGCAAAGAACGGCAGCAAGGTAACTGTTACTAATAAAGGCCCGGGTAAGTGCAATATTACAGTTACATATAAAGGCAAGAAGACTATTTTCCCGTGGATTGTAAAGAGAGGATTGGCAACTGCAGACTTCACTTTTGCAAATAGTGTTCCTGTTGCAAAGTCTGTTTCGAAAAAAGATGCTAAAGCAATAATTAAATCCTTTACAACGACTAAATACACTAAAAAACAAATAGAGCAGATGGTCACAAACGGTCTTACCCTTGACCAGTGTGCAGAAAAAATAAGTACTGCTGCTGATGCGGTCAACCTGCTTTTAGCTATGGATTACGGCAAGGAACCGAAAGACCTGATGAAGGATCTGGACTACATTAATGAGAATGAAGGGATTCGTTGGCTTTATGACTACTCTGCAGAGCTGAATTTTAAACTCAGATACGGTCATTGTGCAGGAACATCCAATCTTATGAACAGACTTCTTATGGATAATTTTGAAGAAATGGGCTATGTAATATATCTTAATACAATAAGCGGAGGACACATATTCAACTACTTTAAAGTAGACAATCTTTATGTGATATGTGATTTTGTAGATATACTTCAGGATTTTGATTACGAAAATAAAAAATATCCAGTCGATATCACAAATTATTTTGAATATATCTGCAGGACACCGGAGGAGTTTAAAGAAAAATACTGGATGACTAATCCTGTTGCAACTGTACCTGATTCTGTAGAAGGAATTATGGCATACTTCGCTTTCTATGAAAAGAAAGGTGACCCGCATCCAACAGGATGGCCACTTGACGATTCCAGAGTATTTATTATGCCGGAACAGTATAAGGATTCATACAATGTACTGTTTGTCCGTGATGGATATACAACTGAGTTCAGATATCTTGAAGAGGATAAACTTCCTGAATGTAGAAAGCCAACACATGAATACTTAAAAAATTAGTTTTATGTATCATTACATCTGGCTTTTAGAAAAATTTGGATTATAAATTCTGAAATATTTAATACAGGAGACGCAACATGAAGAAAAAAACTATAGGACTGATAATATTTTTTGTTATAATCATTATATTCTTTTTACTGACAATGAACTCAGGCGGTTCAGCTGATAATAGCTCTGCTTTGCAGATTAATTCCGTTGTTTATGCAGACGATGGAAGTCTTGATGTGGTCTGGGATTTTGCAGAAGATGCAGCTGGCTACGAAATATACAGAGCGGATACTGAAGACGGTGAGTTTGTAATGATAGGCTCAGCAGACAGCGAAACCTTTGTATTTAACGACGCTGATGTGGAGGACTATAAGACATATTACTATCAGGTAAAGGGCTTAAAATCAAAAGGTGCGCCTGCGGTAAGCGAAACAGTTCATGGTTTTACACAGGGAAAGCTGCTGTATGACAGTGAATTGAGTTTTGTACTGAAGCTTGAAAACAAAGACATTCCTATGGAAACAAATTCTGACATAGGTCTGGGATGCGAAAGCTTAGATCTTGTTGTAATGAAAAACGGTACCGCTGTAACTGACTATAAGCTTTATTGTGATGAAGAGTTGCTTAGCCCTGTAAAAAAATCAGATGGAACAACGACAATCAGACATACAGGCATGGGTAATCACATAATAACCGCTCAGGTGGGTGATTCTATTGGTTCAATTAAAATTTGTTTTGACTATGGTGTAGAAAGCGATGTCATACTTGTTTCTAATGTGAATTCTTATAAAGCCTGGGATATCAGATTAATTGAACCTAGATTACAGAAAACATGCTACGCCGTATTTAATGAAGATGGAACAAAAATCGAAGATTATTCAGTAACATCATCAGATTCAAGAATCTGTTCCGTTGAACAAGAGCACGGTAATTTCACACTTTCTAATAATGCACCGGGGAAATGTTACTTAACCATTGAGACAGGCAAATCAAAAACAGATTTTGAAATATTAGTTCACCGAGGTTTGGCGACAGATGAACTCTATTTTGTAAATGGTATTGCAGCAGGCAGCAGCATTGAAAGTGATCAGGATAAACAAGTTATTGCTGATTTCATACAGCCGGAATTAACACGGGCTGAAATCAAAGAAATGCTGGCGACAGATTTGTCTCTTGAAGAGGCCGCAGAAAAGATCACTACTGTTCAGGATGCTGTTAACTATATGTATGATCGGGGTTACTATATAGATTATTCATATAATCCGTATATGGAATACAATGGATATGGATGGGGCTGGAATCTTTCTGCAGATTTCACTTATGAACATAATGCTGGAGTATGTGGAGGAATAAGCAATCTTATGAATCGCCTTCTCAAGGGTGACTATGATTCACAAGGATATGTTCAGGTAGACGGCCATGTGTACAACTATTTCTACAATGATGAAGTCTATTTTTACTGTGATTTCGCAGATTTAAGTTTATTCCCGCCAAGAAGCTATAAAGATGATACAGATTATTTAGTTCCATTGTATATTATTTTTGCTGCAAAGGAACCAGATGAATATGGAGAGTACGCAGTAAAAATAAGGCCGGATTATAAGAATCCTTATTCCGATGACTATATGCCATACATATACAGTTATCCATTGGATGGGGAAAACCTGATGCCTAGAGGCGATTCTGAGGCGCACGAAACTGCCGATGGAATTGTGCATCTGATGACATTACCTGATGCTATGGAGGATACAGTAGAATTTATATATCTTGCTGAAGACCGTAAAATCAGGTTTATGAAAGCACCGACACCGGACATGTATCCACCGGAAATTAATATTCCTAAAGACTGATTTAACAGAGCGGCCCCATGCGGGCCGCTTTTTTCGTGTATACAAGCCACGCAGCCACTTTCTTTATTGACTTGAAAACTGGACGGGAGTATAATTTATATAACGACAAAATTGTACTCCAGTACAATTTTGGCACAAAACCAGACATACGGGCCAGTCGCCTCACAGCGGGCAGAAAAAAACAGGAGAATAACATGGAAAACGAAAAGAAAAAAGATGAAAAGTTAACGAAAAACGAAAGCGGCGTGCAGGCGCTCAAGTTCTTCATTTTCTCAAACGCAACTACACGCTGTTAGAGACTGTGAAAGTTTTTCTGTAAATTAGCCTTCTATGGTAATTAGATAGCTTTGACACTCTCTTTTCAGCAGGTGCCTTGCTTGCTGACAATATAAACTAACATTCAAAAAATGTCAAGGGCTCCTTCAGCTTTTCGGAGGAGTCCTTGCTTATCTCTTGGTTAGTTTAGGATGGTATTCGCCCCTCGTACATTACTGCAAATTCTCCGTAAACATTGTGTAATCGGCAAACCATACGTCCATAGAAAAAATGTTTAAAAAAGATTTTGCTTCTAAAGTACTTTTTAAAAGGTTTTAAACTTCTTTATAGAGTATTCATCATAGCTCCTATAAGAATTGTGCCAAGTAACTTTAAAATTTGTTTTGTATCGATAGAGGTCATATTTATAATAATATCCACCAAAGACTGTTCGGATTTTAGTTCTTCTTGCGACAACAGGATAGCCTTCATCATATCCAGCAAATTTGGCAATGCCTTCTTTTGCGTAGTTATATGAATCTTTTGCGAGTTTATCGGCATCGGTTACATATAGGTCTGTCTCTTATACACATCTGACGCTGCCGACGATATGCAGTGTGT
>CALZOZ010000096.1 GCA_945828095.1 uncultured Clostridia bacterium | reverse complement strand
CCAAAAAGAGTCAGCGCCTGACCTGGTTTAAAATAGTCTGCCAGATACCTTGCGTTAAAAAACAGCAGCTCAAGACTTCCTGTATTGTCCTCTGTAAGGACACGAAGCAGCCGCTTTTTACTGTAGGGATTACCGCTCATCTGTTTTGTAACAACGTGAACCTCAAGAAGCACATCCTGATTAAAGGGTGCTTCAATTATGCTTACAGCGCGGCGTCTGTCCTCATATTTTCTTGGAAAGAGGTAAAGCAGATCCTCAACAGTCCTTATATTCATTTTTTCGAGAAGCTCAGCCCTCTTTTTGCCCACCCCTTTTATGGAGGTCACATTGTCAGCAAGCTTTAAAGTCTTATCTGCGCTCATATTCCCTCACAATCTCTATATCTCTTCTGGCGATTTTTTTAGATTTCACACCGACTATCTTCAGCACTATCTGTCCCGATTTGTCCGGAAGCATAGTTTTCATCTGTTTTTCCAAACTGTCCAGGACAGCAGTACAATTATCCTTTATACTTGCACCGAAAGTCATGATTACAAAAAATTTCAAACAATAGTTTTCCTCTGTTTCACTCATAAATATATTGGAAGCGAGTTCTCCTGTAGAAACCTTTTGATCTATACCGCCCAGAATTTTTCCTTTTTCCGATGCACAAAGCACCTTGCCACCTGTTCTGGCAACAGCAGACAGCACAGCTTTAGCAAATATCGTATCGTTCAATCTTATTTTTCCGTATTGTGTTGTACGTTCCAGGGACATGGCCGTTCTCCTTCCGCTTACCTCTCCACCCGGTACAGCATTTAATGATAATTTTAATATACCACAATTCCGCACACTTTCCTATTCTTTTTCATAGAATGTATGGGGTGTAAGAAATGAATAACAATTTTCGTAAAAAAAAGTGTTTTGATATATATAAAGAAACCAAGGATATAGGATTCGTGCTTCTGGTTTTCGGTGCAGTGACAATCTGCGCCTTTTTCCTCCCTCCAAAAGCATGGATCATTCTCCTTGGTATTTTACTTATCATATGCGGTTGTACTTTGCTCAAACGTTGACTATTCCTCTCCGGCAAGCTCAGTCAGATCGTAAGGTGTAGACTGATATACGAAGTAGTTCAGCCAGTTTATGTACAGCAGACTACCGTGAGCACGCCAGTTTACCACAGGCGGATTTGCTGGATTATTGTCCACGTAGTAGTTCTCCGGAATAGCTGTTCCAAGGCCGGCAGCCTGGTCTCTCCTGTATTCGGCATCCAAAGTTAGCGGATCATATTCAGAATGCCCCATGGCAAAGAACTGCCTTCCTCCGTTTCTTGAGACAAGGTATACACCTGCCTGCTCAGAAGATGCCAGAATTTTCAGCTCCGGTACTGCCTCTATATCTTCCCTGTTTACTGTGGTATATCTCGAATGAGGAACGTAAAAAGTGCTGTCAAAGCCTCTCAACAGCATGGAATGAGGATAATCAGCAGTATGCGGATATACGCCAAAAAGCTTTTCCGGCAGAAGATGCTTTTTAATTCCATAGTGATAATATAGACCTGCCTGAGCACCCCAGCATATATGAAGGGTGCTGTGAACATTTTTCTTAGACCACTCCATTATCTCGGTAAGTTCCTGCCAGTAGTCTACTTCCTCAAATTCCATAAGCTCTACAGGTGCTCCTGTTATAATCATTCCGTCAAACTTATCGTTCTTTACATCATCGAAAGTCTTATAGAATGACAGAAGATGTTCTTCTGCCACATTGTGTGACTCATGAGTTTTAACCCGTACCAAAGTCAGCTCAATCTGCAGAGGGGTATTCCCCAGGATCCTTGAAATCTGAGTCTCTGTCTCTATCTTTTTGGGCATAAGGTTCAAAAGAAGTATTCTAAGGGGTCTTATATCCTGAGTTATTGCCCTGGTTTCTGTCATGACAAAGATGTTTTCGTCGGCCAGTGTCTGAACCGCAGGCAGATTATTTGGTATTTTAATAGGCATTTATTCTTAACCTCCGATTTTATTTTAACATTATATTGCTGCCAGGGCCTGCTCTATATCAGCAATCAGGTCTGCTGCATCTTCAAGTCCAAGTGATACTCTTACCAGATCAGGTGCAACTCCTGCAGCTACAAGCTCTTCATCATTCATCTGACGATGAGTTGTTGTGGCCGGGTGCAGGCAGCATGAGCGTGCATCAGCAACATGTGTTTCTATGGCAATAATATTAAGGTTTTCCATGAATTTTCCGGCTGCTTCTCTTCCGCCTTTTACGCCGAAGCTAACCACTCCGCATGCTCCGTCCGGGAGGTATTTTTCAGCCAGCTCATAGTCCTTACATGACTTAAGCTTTGGATATGTAACCCAGGAAACCTTTTCATGACCTTCCAGATATTCAGCCACTGCCATAGCATTTTCGCAGTGACGTTTCATTCTTACATGCAGGCTTTCGAGGCCCAGATTAAGGATATATGAGCTAATCGGTGCAGGAGTCACACCCAGGTCACGCATGAGCTGAGCGGTGGCTTTTGTAATGTATGCGCCCTCCAGTCCGAATCTTTCCGTATATGTAACTCCGTGATAACTATCATCCGGGGTGCAAAGTCCCGGGTATTTATCAGCATATGCTGTCCAGTCAAACTTTCCGTAATCAATTATAGCTCCGCCCACAGCACTTCCATGTCCGTCCATATATTTTGTTGTAGAATGGGTTACAATATCTGCTCCCCACTCAAAAGGTCTGCAGTTAACAGGTGTAGGGAATGTATTATCAATAATAAGCGGACAGCCGTGATCATGTGCCGCCTTTGCGAATTTTTCTATGTCAAGAACCTTCAATGCCGGATTTGCAATTGTTTCTCCAAAAACAGCCTTGGTATTAGGTCTGAAAGCTGCATTCAGTTCCACTTCTGATGCATCGGGAGCCACAAAAGTTACCTCCACACCCATTCGCTTCATTGTTACGGCAAAAAGGTTATATGTTCCGCCGTAAATGGCCGATGAGGCTACCAGATGGTCCCCGCATCCGCATATATTGAATACTGCGAGAAAATTTGCCGCCATGCCGGATGAAGTGAGCATTGCAGCTGTTCCACCTTCAAGCTGACAGATCTTAGCTGCCACTGTATCTGATGTGGGATTCTGAAGTCTGGAATAAAAATATCCGTTATCCTCAAGGTCAAAAAGTCTTCCCATTGCATCCCCTGTATCATATTTAAAGGTAGTGCTCTGTATAATAGGCACCTGTCTTGGTTCACCGTTTCCCGGACGATATCCGCCCTGCACACATCTTGTTCCGATTGATGTTTGTTTCATTGTACTGTCCTCCGCAAGCTAAAAGTATTATCATATGAAAAAAGAACCCGCACCAAACTGCGAGTTCTCTTAATTTCTTTTTTAATTAAATGGCACGGTTTACTTTATTGGATCTGATGCATCTTGTGCATACGTTGGCTTTTCTAACTGTTCCGTTTTCATCAACAACTCTTACAGTCTGGATATTAGCGTTCCATTTTCTTCTTGTGTGTCTCATGGAGTGAGAAACATTGTTTCCTGAAACCTGTCCCTTACCGCAAATTTCACATTTCTTTGACATCTACCGCACCTCCTTTAATATATTTAAGCCGTAGCATTTTTTCTTAACTTATCTGTCCGCACTCGAACACAAGATAGTATAACATAAAATGTCTAGGTATTTCAAGCATTTTTTTCTATTTTAATAATATTTTTCTGCCAGAGTAAGCTTTCCGCTGCTGCGGGTCAGATTCATGTCTATCACCCTCTGGTTGCGACTGCCGCGGAAAATCAAGGTCAAATCCCTTTCTTCCATGACGAATCTTCCATCTATTAAAATGTCCGTCATCTCCATCAGCCCTTTGACCCATCTGTCCTTTTCGGACATCTGCTGGAGTTCCTCATAGGTATAACCCGTATAGGTAACTATGTTAAGTCCACGCGACTTGACCTCAGTTGCCAGATTGTAAAAGGCCTCCGGCTGACACATCGGCTCACCGCCGCTGAAGGTAACGCCATCTAAAAGAGGATTCTGATCTATAGCATCCAGAATTTTGGAAATGTCACAGTCATATCCGCCGGAAAAATCATGGGTTGCCATGTTATGGCAACCCTTGCAGTCATGAGGACAGCCCTGACAAAATACGGTGAACCGAAGTCCGGGTCCGTCAACTATTGATTCTCTTACAACTCCGGCAATTCTTATCGCTTTTTTATTTTCCGCCATCACAATTGCCTCCGCGTATTATATTCTAAAGTCTTTCCATCTCGCCATCTGCCATGTCGTGCTTTACACGGTCTTTTTCTTCAGCACGCTTAGCGTTGTTCCAGTGATCCATGGTTCCTACCAGGTAACCGGTGATTCTTCTGATTCTTTCAAATCCCACATCACCTTCTCCTTCCTTTCTGTGGCACTGAGGGCATTCGTTATCAATAATGCCTGTATAGCCGCAGCAAGGGTCTCTGTCTACAGGATGGTTGATTGATCCGTAACCGATTCCGTTTTCCTTCATACATCTTACTACCTTTTCAAAGGCATCAAGATTCTTAAGCGGATCACCGTCAAGCTCAATATATGAGATATGTCCGCCGTTGGTCAGTTCATGGTAAGGAGCCTCAAGTCTGATTTTTTCAAAAGCGTTAATATCATAGTATACCGGGATATGGAAGCTGTTTGTGTAGTAATCTCTGTCGGTTACTCCCGGGATTTCACCGTATTTAGTTCTGTCGATCTTCACAAATCTTCCCGACAGGCCTTCAGCAGGCGTAGCGATAACTGACCAGTTAAGGCCTGTTTTTCTAGCCTCCTCATCCATACGCTTTCTCATGTATCCTACAATTTCAAGACCGAGGTTCTGAGCTTCCTTGGACTCGCCGTGGTGAACTCCCAGAAGTGCCTTCAGACACTCTGCCAGTCCTATAAATCCTATAGTGAGAGTTCCGTGCTTGATAACCTCCTCGATTGTATCATCAGGACCCAGCTTATCAGAGTCCATCCAAATTCCCTGTCCCATAAGGAACGGGAAGTTCTTCACCTTCTTCTGTGACTGAATTTTAAATCTATCATAGAGTTGATCGATAGCAATGTCTATCATTCTGTCCAGACCTTCAAAGAACATGTCAACATCGCCCTTTGCCTTAATAGCCAGTCTAGGCAGATTAATTGAAGTAAAGCTCAGGTTTCCTCTGCCTGTTACGATTTCTCTGGTAGGATCATATACATTTCCTATAACTCGAGTTCTGCATCCCATGTAAGCGCACTCAGTATTAGGATCCCCTTCTACATAGTACTGCTTATTGAAAGGAGCATCCAGGAAAGAGAAGTTAGGGAAAAGTCTCTTTGCTGATACTCTGCATGCAAGCTTGAACAGGTCGTAGTTAGGGTCCTCAGGGTTATAGCTTACGCCTTCCTTAACCTTGAAAATCTGAATTGGGAAGATAGGAGTTTCGCCGTTTCCAAGGCCCGCTTCTGTAGCCAGCATTACGCTTTCCATCACAAGTCTGCCTTCCGGAGATGTATCAGTTCCGTAGTTTATTGAACTGAACGGAACCTGTGCACCTGCTCTCGAATGCATTGTGTTGAGATTATGTATAAGAGCTTCCATAGCCTGATAAGTCTTTCTTCTGATTTCCTTATCAGCAAATTTTGTAGCCCTATCCTGCATTTTTTTAGCTTCTTCTTCAGGAACAATTTTTTTCAGTTCCTCAAGCTCAAGTTCTTTATAGTTGTTATCCCATGCCATACAAGGGCAAACGCCATGCTCCTCTTCTATTTTGCGGCCCAATTCCTTCATTCTGTCAACGCCGTCTTCCACATCTTCAAGGAAGTCGAGCATTTTACCCAGGTTTGTGAGATACAGCTTCTTATATGTCTTCTTTACTCCGGGAGCCATGCCGTAGTCAAAGTTAGGCACAGACTGTCCGCCGTGCTGGTCGTTCTGGTTTGACTGGATAGCGATACAAGCCAGAGCTGCATAACTTTCGATGTCATTAGGTTCTCTTAAATGACCGTGGCCTGTAGAGAATCCGCCTTTAAGCAGCTTAACCAGGTCGATCTGACAGCAGGTCATAGTAAGAGTATAGAAATCCATATCGTGGATATGAATGTCGCCCTGCTCATGAGCTTTTACATGCTTAGGGTCAATTACATACATCTTATAGAATTCCTTGGCGCCTTCGGAACCGTATTTAAGCATAGTGCCCATGGCGGTATTTCCGTCAATGTTTGCATTTTCACGCTTAACGTCGTTATCCTTCGCCTCCTTGAAAGTAAGATCCTCATATATCTTCATGAGCTTGGTATTCATGTCTCTTACTCTTGTACGCTCTGCTCTGTAAAGGATAAATTCCTTTGCAGTGCGGGCATGTCCGTTTTCAATGAGGATTTTTTCTACGGCGTCCTGAATCTGCTCTACAGTAGGTACGTTGTTATGACATACCTCCAGAAGATATAGTTCAACCTGTCTTGCCAGGTACATAGACATTTCTCTGTCTCTGCCGCCAAGAACCTGCGCTGCCTTGAAAATTGCGTCTGCAATCTTGTTGACATCAAAATCTACCGTTCTGCCGTCTCTTTTAACAATCTTTTTAATGCTATCCATGCTTTGCTCCCTTTCTAAAGTAATTTTTCATTTTGCCCAATCGTCACCACTACATCTAGTGTGCGCAGTAAAACTATACTACTAAATGAGCTTAGTGTCAATAATTAATTACTTAGTCTCTAAATCTTTTTGGGCGAAATACTCATCCCTTAGCATGGACATAAGGTGCAGATCTATGTATTTTCCGTCCTTTTTACCACCATGACGCATTACGCCTTCATACTGAAATCCTACCTTAAGATATAGATGAGAAGCAATTTGGTTTCCCGTAAAGTGGTCCAGGGTAACTCTTTCTCTGTTCATCTCTTCAAATGCCAGTTTAAGGGCTGCACGGAGGGCTTCTTCACCGAGTCCCGTTCCTCTGATTGCCTTATCAGCTATATATATTCTTGTAATATCAAGGGAGTCATAGTGATTGTCTATGTTGCTGATATAAATTCGTCCAATAGGTTCTTCGTCCTCTTTAGAGCATATTGTAAGCTGAATCTTGTCGTCATCTTTCTGCCTGCTTATAAACTCCGTAACCACCTCCTGATAGTCTCTTCCTTTATCTATGGTAAAAAACTCGGTTACAGTTTCCATCTGTTCCCACTTTGCAAAGTATTCACAGTCATCA
>CALZOZ010000095.1 GCA_945828095.1 uncultured Clostridia bacterium | reverse complement strand
GTCATACTCAGAATAACAGCTGAAACAGCATCACTTCCTGCGTCTGCAATACAATCCAGCGCACTATCTGCATCGGATGCCTCCAGAATATCATATTGTCCTTCAAATGACTTTTGAACTTTTTCTCTATAATCTGCGTCTTCGTCTATCAGCAGTATCTTTCCTCTTTCTTTCTCTTCACGTATAACTCTTGAAATTGGAATGGTATTGCGGATTTTCTGTTTTTTTAATAAATCCTCAAATTCATTGACAGGCATCGGTTTTGCGAAGTAATACCCCTGAACATAATCACATCCAATCTCTCTCAAGCGCTCCACTTGCGCCTTGGTCTCCACACCTTCAGCCACAACACTCAGGTTCATCCAATGGGCCATGCTGACTACAAATCGAAGAATACTCTGATTTGAAGGTTTTTTCATTTCATTACGCATGAATTCCATATCCAGCTTCAGAACATCAATTTTCATCTGATTAAGCATATTAAGTGACGAATATCCGCTGCCAAAGTCATCCATTTCAACAATAAAACCCAGCTTCCTGAGATTATCCACTGTAGCTATTATCTGATTTGGATTATCAGCATAAGCGCTCTCTGTTATCTCCAAATGGAGAAAGGCTGGATCAACACCGTACTTTTGAGTAATAGTCAGCAAGGTGTCTGCCAGATCAAGCTGGTAAACATCTGCCCGTGAAATATTAACCGAAACAGGCAGTAATGCATACCCTTTTTCCTTCCACTCGCAAAGTTTGATGCATACCTGCTCCCATAAGTATTTATCCAGACTTGGAATAAAGCCATTCTTCTCAAACAGAGGAATAAACTCTCCCGGATTCATAAATCCCCACTCCGGGTGAACCCAGCGAACCAAAGCCTCTGCCCCGGACATACAGTCGTCATTCAGACTGTATTTAGGCTGATAATACACGAGAAACTCTCCATTTTCAAGGGCCTTCTCCATGGCATCTGTGATTGCCTTTTCTTTAAGCAGCTTGTTGCGAAGGTTGTCATCATACACAGCATATGGAATATTGTATTGGCCCTTGATGTTTTCTGCCGCAAGAAGGGCTCTATCGCACATTTTCTCAACCGGGACGGTACGATCCGTGATTTCATAGATTCCCCACTTTACAGAAAGATTTTCTATCTTTTTTTCTATGTTGGAAGATGTGCTGCCGAAAATATGTTCACGCTCTGATTTTTCCTGTCCGCTTTCCCTCATGCACATAAAACGATCCGCGCCGTATCGTCCGCAGATTCCCTCATCTCCGATATACATCTGCATTCCTTTGGCACTTTCTTTCAGTAAACGGTCCCCCGCCTCTCTTCCAAAAGTATCATTGTAGAGTTTAAAATTTTCAATATTGGAGCATACGATGGTATACTCCTTATCAGGATTTGCATCCAGTACCTCTCTGACCTTCTGATAAAAAAATTCCTTACTGTACATTCCTGTAAGCCGGTCATACTTGAACTGGTTAATCATGGCTGCAGTCTCACGAAGTTTAATAATACTTGCCACACGATGAAGTATTACCCGCGGACGGTATGGTTTAGGCACAAAGTCAGTGGCACCATGAGCCAAAGCAGAAACCTCATCCTCTTCGCTGTCTCCCTGTGTCATTACGATGACCGGTATCAGAGCCAGCTCCTCATCCTGTTTTACATGTTCCAGAAACGCATAACCATCCATTACAGGCATCATCAGATCCAAAAGAATCAGATTGATCTTATCCTTGTATTCCATTAAAATATCAAGTGCCACCTTGCCGTTTTCAGCCTCCAGCACTTGGTATTCTTCAGAAAGAATTTCACCTAGCATTATCCGATTTATATCGTTATCCTCTACAATTAAAATGTGTTTTTTTTGTTGCCGCCAATTCATGCTTAATTTCCTCTTTCTAAAATTTCATAAATGAAATGTGAAATTTAAAATGACATCAATTTTTGCATATAAAATATACTCATATTTTTTTATTATAACATGGCATCCTCACGAAAGACAAGATATTTTCACGTTTCTTTATGAATTTTGAGGTTTTGTCACGCAAAATGTCATATTTATTTTTTGTCACGAAAAATTACAGTATTTGATACATAAAAAATGACACCCAAAGGGTGTCATCGGCTTATGGAGCTAGTGAAGGGAATCGAACCCCCAACCTGCTCATTACGAATGAGCTGCTCTACCATTGAGCCACACTAGCAAAGTGCCGCACGAGCGGCAACAGATAAATTATACTACATATGAAATTATTTTGCCACAATTTTATTCTTGAACTCCGGGTTTTTTTTATTCTTTTTCCTTTGAAACCCCGTTTATGTACTCGCAAAGTGTGTTAATCGGGCACTCGTCACATTTAGGCTTTCTGGCATCGCAGCACTGCCTTCCATGGAAAATCAGGCTGTGGTGCGTCCTCGACCATCTATCTTCAGGTACGCGTTCCATAAGGGAAAGTTCGGTCTTAAGCACATCCTTTTCGTGCACCAGACCGATTCTGTTGGCCACTCTGAATACATGAGTATCCACGGCTATTCTCTGGTGACCGAAACCTACTGAAAGCACCACATTGGCTGTTTTGCGGCCTACTCCCGGAAGACTCACAAGAGCATCATAATCTTCCGGAACCTGTCCTCCGTATTCGGAAACCAGTTTCTGTGCCATTCCAACTATGTTCCTTGCTTTAGTCTTATACATTCCTATTCGCTTTATATATTCAGATACCTCCTCCGCATCAGCCTCAGCCAAGGCCTGTGCATCCGGGTATCTTTCAAAAAGAGCCGGCGTCACAAGATTTACAGACTTGTCAGTGGTTTGGGCCGAAAGCGCAACTGCCACAATCAGTTGAAACACATTCTTATGGTGAAGTGCACACTCTGCCTCCGGATAAGTATCCTCAAGTATGTCTAATACTTCTTTGATTTGTTCTTTTTTAAGCAAATCGCCCACCTCTTTCTTGACTTTTTTCTATATTGAGTGTTAAAATTGTATACAATTCATATCGGCAAAGGAGTAAAATTTCATGATTGACCTTGACTTTCTAAGCAATGATTACCAGGACAACCGCCCTGTGGCCCAAAAAGTCGCAGAATCTATTGCAATTGATATTCTTACAGGTACACTTCGTCCCGGTCAGAGAATTTCTGAAAGGGTACTGTGCGATAAATATGCTTTGAGCCGTACTCCTATCCGTGAGATTCTTAATCAGCTGTCTTCTACAGGATTGGTTACCCTTATTCCAAACCGCGGAGCATTCGTAACCGGTATTACCGAAAGAGATATTGATGATTATTTCTATATGAAAAATCTTCTGTATCCCCAGTGTGTTAAATGGGCCATAGAACGTATCACAGCAGAAGAAATGTCCGCTCTTGAAGAAACCTTTGCGTTTATGGAGTTTTATACGGCCACAGAAGACCTTGAAAAAATGAAGAAAATCAACCACGGCTTTGAGGCTATAATTTACAATGCCTCACACAATCCGGAACTCGAAAGAACACTCCTTCGTTATGACTTTCTGATTCTTTATGCCAACAAGGATATCGGCTATCCACTAAACTATCTCCCCACTGTGCTTGAGGAACACAGAGCTATCTTCCGCGCATTTCAGGAAAAAAATACTGATGCAGGAGCGGAAGCAGCACAAATTCATGCGTACAAATCAATGATGCGAAGGAAATAGATTATCCGATAATTCCAGTATGCTCAAGCAGTATTTTTAATCCAATCAATATGAGGATAATGCCGCCTGCCAAGGTGGCATTTTTTTCATGCTTGGCTCCAAACATATTGCCCACCGCAACTCCGACCGCAGACAGCACGAAGGTAATCACTCCGATAACAGACACAGCCTTGAGGATTTCTACCTGTAAAAAAGCGAATGAAATTCCAACAGCCAGCGCATCAATACTCGTTGCAACTGCCAGAGTAAGAACTTCTTTCATATCGAGCTTGTCTGTCTTTTCATTGCAGCAGCCATCCTCATCGCCATGAAAAACATCATAAATCATCTTTCCGCCGATAAATGCCAGAAGAGCAAAGGCAACCCAGTGGTCAACACTGGTTATATAGACTTCAAATTGTTTTCCCAGTATCCACCCCACAGCCGGCATCAGGGCCTGAAAGCCCCCAAAAAACAATCCGATTATCAGCATGTTTTTTGCACTTAGCCGGCGCATGTTAAGCCCTTTGCATATGGAGGCAGCAAAGGCATCCATAGAAAGCCCCACACCTATCATGAATATCTCAAATAAGCCCATAAAAAATATCCTCCCAATGTCTTCATTGAAAGGATATTTTATCATACTACGCGTTAAAAATCAACTTTTCTCCGTCAGAGTCGATAGTAACAGTATTACCGTCAACTAAATCTCCTCTGATTATCATGGAAGCGATTTCAGTTTCCACATGCTTTTGCAGATAACGTTTTACAGGTCTTGCACCGTACTGAGGGTCATAAGCCTCATTTGCTATAAATTTCTTAGCCGGTTCGGTGATTACCAGTGACATTTCTCTGTCGGCAAGTCTCTTAGACAGAGACTCAAGGGACAGGTCTATTATCTTCTTAACCTGATCAGGAGTAAGGGCACTGAATACGATTATATCATCCACTCTGTTAAGGAACTCAGGCCTGAAGTAATTCTTAAGTTCACCTGTAACCTTTTCCTTGACTTCTTCCGGAATAGTTCCGTCTTCGGTCATATTGTCGATAAGCTCGCTGCTGCCGATGTTTGAAGTCATAATGATTATAGTGTTTTTGAAATCTACTGTTCTTCCCTGATTGTCTGTAAGTCTGCCGTCATCAAGAAGCTGCAGCAAGATATTAAAGACATCCGGATGAGCCTTTTCTATTTCATCAAACAGAATTACGCTGTACGGTTTACGACGAACTGCCTCGGTGAGCTGACCGCCTTCGTCATAACCAACATATCCCGGAGGAGCACCTACCAGCCTGGACACTGAGTGCTTCTCCATGTACTCGGACATATCGATTCTTATCATATTCTTTTCAGTATCAAAAAGCGATTCTGAAAGTGCCTTGGCCAGCTCCGTCTTGCCTACTCCCGTAGGACCCAGGAAAATGAATGAACCGATAGGCCTGTTCTCATCCTTAAGACCTGCTCTGGCTCTTAAAATAGCCTCAGAGACAGCCTTTACACCGTCCTCCTGACCGATTACTCTCTTATGGAGGATGTCTGGCAGTCTGAGAAGCTTTTCTCTTTCTGTCTCTACCAGCTTGCTTACAGGAATACCGGTCCAGCCGCTGATAACTTCAGCAATCTCCTCTTCTGTAACCTCTTCCTTAAGGAGTCTGTTCTCTCCTCCATCTGCCGCATCGGCCTTCGCCTTCTCAGCTTCAAGCTTCTTTTCCAGCTCAGGCAAAGTACCGTACTTAAGCTGTGCCAGCTTTTCAAGGTCGTAATTTCTCTCAGCCTCTTCCATCTGGTGCTTAACCTCTTCAATCTGCTGCTTGGTGCCTTTAACCTCGGAAATAGCTTTCTTTTCGTTTTCCCACTGAGCGCGCATGGACTTATCTTCTTCCTTAAGTGCTGCCAGTTCTTTTTCAAGAGTTGCCAGTCTTGCGGCAGAAGCCTTGTCTGTCTCTTTGCCAAGAGCCTGTTTCTCGATTTCAAGCTGCATTATCTTTCTCGAAATCTCGTCCAGTTCCTGCGGCATACTGTCGATTTCAGTCCTGATTCTTGCTGCTGCTTCATCCATCAAGTCAATAGCCTTATCCGGCAGGAATCTGTCGCTGATATAGCGATCCGAAAGTGTAGCACAGGCAATAAGCGCACCGTCGGTGATTCTTACTCCATGATGTATCTCAAATCTTTCCTTAAGACCTCTCAATATGGAAATGGTGTCCTCAACTGTAGGCTGGTCTACAAGGACCTTCTGGAATCTTCTTTCCAAGGCCGCATCCTTTTCAATGTACTTTCTGTATTCGTCAAGAGTAGTGGCACCTATGCAGTGTAGCTCCCCTCTTGCCAGCTTTGGCTTCAGCAGGTTGCCTGCATCCATGGAACCTTCGGTTCTGCCGGCTCCTACAATGTTATGGATTTCATCGATGAAAAGAATAATTCTTCCTTCGGATTTTTCCACTTCGTTAAGGACAGCTTTTAGTCTTTCCTCAAATTCACCTCTGAACTTGGCTCCTGCAATCAGAGCACCCATGTCAAGTGCGAATATGGTCTTATCCTTCAGTCCTTCTGGCACGTCTCCGTTAAGAATTCGCTGAGCAAGCCCTTCTACTACTGCGGTTTTACCTACGCCCGGTTCACCGATGAGCACAGGGTTGTTCTTGGTTCTTCTGGAAAGAATCTGTATGGCATGCCTTATCTCTGCGTCACGGCCGATTACAGGGTCAAGCTTGCCTTCCCTTGCCATTTCCACAAGATCTCGTCCGTACTTGTTAAGTGCATCGTAGTTGTCCTCAGGGTTTTGACTTGTTACTCTCTGGTTTCCTCTAACCTTTGAAAGAGCATCCAGAAATTTATTCTTGTCAATTCCGAACTTGGAGAAAATCTTTGCACTAGGTGTTCCTCTCTCCTCAAGAAGAGCCAGGTAAAGATGTTCTACGCTGACATACTCATCCTTAAAATCATCGGCAATCTTCTCAGCTTTCATAAGAATCTGCGAAAGGCGCCTTGAGGAATACATATTGTCAGCTGCTCCGGAAACCTTAGGCAGCTTTTCCATCTCTTCTTCCAGATCGACGATTATGGATGTCGGGTCAATATTCATAAACTTTATCAGTTTAGGAATCAAGCCGTCCTTTTGCATCATTAATGCCAGGTGAAGATGTTCACCATCCAGCATCTGATGTCCTTCTGAAATAGCTATATTCTGGCAGTCCATTATGGCCTGCTGTGCGTTCTGTGTGTATTTTTCTATGTTCATCTCTTTCCCTCCCTTTTTTCCTTATTCTTCTCGATACATATATAATATACCCGGAAAAACAAAAAGTAAAGAGAAAATTAGCACTCTATGTGGCAGAGTGCTAATAAAATTATGAAGATTTCGTCACATACCTTTTAACAAGGAAGTTTCTAGGTATCCCAAGGTCAACAAAGTTTCTAAAAGTAAAAAGGAACCCATCCCGAGTTCCTTCACTTTGAAACAGTATTAGTATCCTCTACACTCCGGAAGAGGATTTCTTTGTATTAATATAATATTATATTTTTAATTTGGTGTCAATCATGTTTTCGACTTTTTCAAATTTATGTTTGAGTCGATTGAGATCATCTTGAACCCTGTTCCTCTCTTCCTTGAGAACAGCAATGTACTTATTCTTTTC
>CALZOZ010000094.1 GCA_945828095.1 uncultured Clostridia bacterium | reverse complement strand
AGATTCCTCTACGTCTCGTGGGCTCGGAGATGTGTATAAGAGACAGATACAGATGTGCCTGTTTCGGAAAAGACCCAAACCCAAACTCCCGGCAATACCGGAGGCAATAACGGAAACGATAAGTCAGCTAAAGATAATTCCGCAGATTCCGCGGAAGCTTCCGCCAAAATTCCTACAGTAGACAGTGCTGATGGTTCAGACAGCAAAGCCTCTGCTTCAAAATTCATCAACCCGGTCAAAAGTGATGAGGCCTATGTTACAAACGAGTATTCAATGGATACACTGATTTATTCCGTAACTCTGGATCAGTACATGACCCACTGCGGCATGGACATAGAAGCACCAGAGGACACGCAGGTTGCAGCAGCAGCTCCTGGAACGGTAACTGCAATTTATGAAGATGACCGCTACGGAACCTCCGTTGAAATCACCCATTCAGGAGGATTCATTACTGTTTACTCTAATCTTTCCACCGCTGATCTGGTTGAGGTCGGTGATGTTGTGGAAGCAGGAAAAATCATTGGCGGTGTGGGCACCACAGGACTATTCGAATCTCTCGAACCTGCACATCTGCACCTTGAAATGCTAAAAGACGGCGTTTATGTAAACCCTGCAGATTATATAAAATTATAACCACTTAAAAAACTTAATTTCAAGAATTCCTACCGAAAAGGGGGTGCCGCATTAACGTAAAAGAAACGTTAGGGCGGCACCCCTTTTCAATTTTACTTATTTATTTCTTTTCCTCGCCCTGCAGCTCCGCATATCCCCAGATTGCTTAACGAGAGCACAGCCGCAATAATCGCAAATATAGCTTTTTCGTCAGGTTCAAATATCTGCAGCAGGTGCTCCAGCATGTCAGCAAATCCCATAATCGGCACCAGCGGTGTCAGCATCAGTAGAGAACTCTTTATATATCCCACCTTCATCCAGTAAGCAAACACAGTCAGGATAACCGCTCCTGCGGTAACTATAACCAGCTGCCATATTCTCCTTTTCCTGTCGGAATTAAAGGCAAAGTAAACTATGCCCCATATCCAGACTCCTATCATGAGTGAGCTTGCAGCCCAGGATATTATCGAAAAGTCATCGGAGAGCAATCCCTCCAGACAGCACACCGTGCTGAATACAGTAACGGTTATGAGCGCAATGGCCATAGCCAGCGCTCTGTCCTTTTCATTTTTCATTTGCAATCCCCCTGTTATAACTAAAATCTCAAAAATTACTTCTGCCCGTCCTCCCCGGATTCCTGCCTGGTAGCATCCTTCATTCTGTCTTCCATAATATTTTTCTCAGTCCATATTATCCTCTTGATATTGCCGCGGCGAGAAGTTTTGCCGAAATAGAACCTTCCAATAGGATTCTTTGGCTTTTCTTCTTTTTCCGGATCAAGATTCATCCCTGCGAAGGAGCCTGCCATTCTGTCCATAGTATCATCTGAATTCCGAGAATGACGTGGTGCCTTCTTATCAGACCGCCCATCAAGCTTTAGCTGTATCGAACCCAGAATTATGAGGCCGATGAATAAAGTCGCCATGAACATTTTAGTGTTAATAATCTCAAGAATCAACCTCCAATCAATGGGAACTCCGAAGCTGAAAATCAACCAGTTAAGCATCCATGCTGCAACGGCTACCAGCAGGAAGCTTCCTGCTGCTTTAATGGCATTAATCCTGCTCTTCTTTCTGAACGCTTTTCCGAAGTTCTTTATAACTTTGGCTTCCGCCGCCTCCACCTCTCCGCTGTCAGGCAGACTCATGTGGGCTTTCATCCTTTCTGCCTCCTGCCTGCAGTCCTCGCACTCTGTCAGATGTTCTTCCACCAGTGCAGAAGTGTCCGCACTTACAACTCCGTCTACATAAAGGGGCAAAATGTCTCTGATTATGTTACAATTTATTTTATAATTGGTTTCTTTCATGATCCATCGCCTCCATATATTCTAAAATCATCCCTTTTGCTCTGTAAAAAGTAACCCTGGCCCAGCCGGAGCTCTTTCCGAATATCCGTCCGATATTCTCAAAGGGCAGTTCGCCAAATACCCGCAGGTTGAATACCTCTTTATAGGGCTCCTTCATTTCATGGAGAAAACAGTGAATCTCCATTATACTCTCTTTGTCCATGAGACTCTTTTCCAGGGATACTGTTTCATCAACTGATTTGGGTATTTCTCCATATGTAATGTGCTTTTGCTTTTTCATAAATGAAAAGCAGGTATTCCTGGCTATGGCAAAAAGCCAGGCTCTGATATTTTCCGAACCGTCAAAACGGTTTATGCCCTTGAAAGCTTTATAAAAGGTTTCCTGTGCGATTTCCTCTGCCAGAGCATCGTCAGCAGTCAGGCTGCGTATATATAGATATACATCCCTGAAATACCGGCGGTATATTGTTTCAAAGTCCATGGATTTTCCTCCCCTTTACTGACATAACTCTTCCGTTCCCCAAATGTTACAAAAAAAGGACAACTGCGCTCTCTAGCGCCACGCTGTCCTGTCATTCTAGAATTTTACATAATTAATATTTTTTCCGGTCGCCGAGAATTTATCCTCATACTCGGTGGTGTATTTTGCCGACTCGTATAAATCCTCACTCTCCGGACTGTGCAGGTCTCGAGTCATTTCTAATATGTTATAGCCTGCCGCAGCTATTTCCTCAAGAGAAAATTCAAAGAGGCCCTCATTGTCGGTTTTAAACTCGATTGCTGCATCAGGCTTCATGACTTTCCTGTAGTTCTCAAGATTCTTGCGATAAGTCAGCCTGCGCTTTGCATGACGTGCCTTTGGCCACGGATCGCTGAAGTTGAGATAAAGTCCTGAAAGCTCCCCCTCTTCAAGGTAGTCTCCAAGGTCGTGGACGAAATCTATGAAAATTCTCAGGTTGGAAAGCTTTCCCTCCTCAGCTTTTTCCAGTGCCCTCAGCACTACGCTGCTCTGTCCCTCTACGGCTATGTAGTTTACATCCGGATTATCTGAAGCATGGCTTATTATGAACTTGCCTTTTCCGCAGCCTATCTCCAGCATGATAGGATTATCGTTTCCAAAGACCTCTGCCCAGCGTCCTTTGCATGCCCTGGGATCTTCTATGAGAAATGCGGAATTTGCCGCCAGTCTTTCCTCTAAATTTTTAATATTTCTCTGTCGCATTAATTTTCCTCGTTAAAACAGTATGGATTCTATAATAATCACCGCCAGGAACAGAGCCAGCAGCAGGAACGCCACGTAATCTCTACCCTTAAGCTTCATTTCGTGCATTCTCGTTCTCTGTTCTCCGCCCCGGTAGCACCTTGCCTCCATGGCCATAGCCAGATCCTGAGCTATCCTGAACGCACTGACAAAAAGGGGTACAAGAATAGGGATCAGGCTTTTAGCCCTATGAATAAGGCTCCCCGTCTCAAAGTCAGCACCTCTTGCCTGCTGTGCCTTCATGATCTTATCTGTCTCCTCCAGAAGGGTAGGAATAAAGCGGAGGGCGATAGTCATCATCATAGCGATTTCATGAGCCGGCACTCCGATTATTTTAAATGGCGAAAGAAGTCTCTCGATACCGTCGGTGAGACTGAGCGGCCGTGTGCACAACGTCAGCATTGATGAGCCTATTATGAGCAGAATAAGCCTGATTGCCATAAAAACAGCCGTCCTTAAACCTTCTGTGGTTATTTTGAGAAATCCCCACTGCCAGAGAATGTGGCCGTCTATCATAAACATGTTCAGAGTAAAGGTAAACAGCAAAATAATGATAATAGGCTTAAGACCGCGTACAATGTAGCCAAGGGGAACCCCGGACACAGCAATAACGATGCCCAGACACACTCCTGCAACGGCAAAACCAAGAAAATTATCCACGATAAAAAGTTCTATGATGAATAGCAGCGTGGCTATTATTTTTACTCTGGGATCCAGTCTGTGAATGACCGAGTTCCCGGGAAAATATTGTCCGATAGTTATATCTCTTATCATTTAGCTTTCCTTTGCAAATATGCGGCAATCTGCTGGGCCGCTTTGTCTGTATCTAAAATGGTATCTTCAATGTCGATACCTTTCTCGCGAAGTGTTTCAGTAAACTGAGTCACCGGCGGAAGCTCCAGCCCAACATTTCTCAGTTCCTCTTTTTTTGAGAAAACCTCGTAAGGGGTCCCCGCCGTAACAAGCTTTCCGCTGTCTATTACCACAACCTTATCGCATAGTCTGGCGATATCTGCCATGTTGTGCGAAACCAGAATGGTAATGTTCCCTGTTCTTCTGTGAACCTCTTCAACCATAGTGAGCACATCCCTGTGTGCCTTAGGGTCCAGTCCTGCTGTAGGCTCATCCAGAATGAGAACCTCGGGGCGCATGGCAACTACGCCGGCAATGGCAACACGTCGTTTCTGCCCTCCGGAAAGTTCAAAAGGCGATCTATCCTTTATTTCCTCATAATCAAGTCCCACCAGCTCTATGGCCTCGCGAACCCTTTCATTGATTTCCTCTTCTGACAGACCCAGATTTTTAGGCCCGAAAGCCACATCCTTTGCTGCCGTTTCCTCAAAAAGCTGATATTCCGGATACTGAAATACCAGACCGATTTTTTTCCGTATCTGCACCATGGAAACTCCCGGCTGAGTAATATCCGTGTCCCCAATGATTATTCTGCCGCTTTCCGGTTTCAAGAGTCCGTTAAGATGCTGAAGCAGAGTGGACTTTCCGGAGCCGGTGTGCCCGATAATTCCGATCATCTGGCCGTCATCTGCGGTAAACGATATGTTATCTAAAGCCAGCTGCTCAGTCGGCATACCCTTATCATATATATGAACTAGATTTTCTACTCGTATTGACATATAAATTCTACCATCTCTTCTTCAGTAATAATATCAGCAGGCACGTCTATGCCCGCGCGCCGAAGCTTTGCACCCATTTCCACCATGAGCGGCACATCAAGGTTGACCGATCTGATAAGTTCCTCCTGTTCAAACACCTGCTGCGGCGTTCCATCCAGCAGAATCTTACCCTCATGCATAATGATGACGCGATCAGCTCTGACAGCCTCATCCATAAAGTGGGTAATCAGAATTACGGTTATTCCCTCTGCATGGAGTTCGTCTATTATGGACATAATCTCGGCACGGCCTTTAGGGTCAAGCATTGCAGTAGGCTCGTCGAAAATAATGCATTTCGGCTTCATAGCCACTACGCCGGCAATGGCAATACGCTGTTTCTGGCCGCCGGAAAGGAGATGCGGAGCCTTCTTCTTAAACTGGCCCATATTCACGTCCTCAAGGGCTTTATCCACTCTTCTGCGGATCTCAACAGGATCAATGCCCAGATTTTCCGGACCGAAGGCCACATCATCCTCAACTATAGCTGATACCAGCTGGTTGTCAGGATTCTGAAAAACCATCCCCGCAGTCTGTCTCACATTCCAGATGCTGCTGTCATCTCTGGTATCATATCCATCCACATAGATTACGCCCTCTGTAGGAAGAAGCAGACCGTTAAGGTTCTTTGCCAGAGTAGACTTGCCTGAGCCGTTTTTACCTATAATTGCGGTGAAGCTGCCTCTTTCAATCTCAAGGTTTAAATTGCTTATAGCTCTCACCGGCTGGCTTTCTTCGCCTCTCATATATTCAAATGTAAGGTTCTCTATGGTAATGATGTTATCCACTTATTTTTCTTCCTTGTAGTATTTATCCATGTATTTTGAGAGCTGGCGGGCATTAAACTGTCCCGGAGCTGTTGGCACGGAGCCGCAGGCATAGGAAATTACCGAGCCGAAGTCACCTGCACAAATTCTGCTGACCTGACCCTCCTCACCCATAGCTATAGCCACGATTGGTTTTGCTCCATTGAGCTGCGAATAAGCAGAAGCTCCTTCCAGAATGCTGTAGGTATCAACTTCCTGTGCAGCATAGCAGGCTACCTTGAGGATGTCTGCCCCTGTTTTCTCAAGTCTCAGAAACATTTCTGCAATTTCATTTCTGTCGGGCATACGCTCGAATTCGTGGTGTGAAACCTCAGTCCTGACCCTCTTGCGTCTGGCCGCTTTCACCAGTCTATCCACTTCCGGATTATCTGCATCGATGTCAATCATGTCTGCGATTTCTATGGCCCATCCCATGACCAGATTGGTCTTTTTAAGAGCCTCTTCGCCAACTTCGCCATCTGCAGCTTTATAGTCAATGCTGAAGGTCTTTCGTCCGCAAAGCTTTTTCACTTCCTTGGCATCGGCAAGGAAGCTCTCCTTAGTGTAATTTGCCGCATCATCCATTCTGTCTGCACACCATTCGATAATCTGGGCATACTGACCGAACTCGGCAATTTCGTGTTTAACCTCTAACAGGTTTTTGCATGACAAAGACAGACAAATCTCAGGCCTCTTTGTCTTAGGCTTCCTTAATTTCAACTGTACTTTCAACTGTACTTTCCTCTTTCTTTATATTTTTTTCTTTTATTTTATTTATTCCACCGTAAACCAGATACAGTACGTGGAAAACCATCAGTATTAAAACGGCAAAGGATGCTACATATCCCGGAGCTCCAAACCTGGTGCCGAAAATATCCCACAGGAACACCAGCGGCGAACCTTCCGAAGCTTCGTTTAAGAACAGGTAGTTCTCTCCGATCAGAAGGTTTAAAATGTAAATCGGCACTGCACAGACCGCCAGTATACCCACGGTGGTCCACAGCCCCTTATAGTCTGCCCTTATCTCTCCTGCCGCATACAGCATGACCAGATAGATTACTATCCAGCCGTGGAATACGAAACTGTGAATGCACATGAAGTTAAAAAACGGATACTCAGTCCAGTTGCAGAAAAGCAATGCAGACATTGCGCCCGGCATAAAATCATACGCCAGCATCTGTCCCGAAATTCTTCTGTTTTTTCCAAAAGCGTTCCACAGCATTGCAAAAATAGCAAGTCCGCAGAGATGAAGGGGCAGATAGCCTTTCATCGGTGCGCCGATTGCAATAAGAATTGCATCCTTCAATATTTCTGAGCAAAGTATCGCTACAGCGAAGAACTTCCTGATGCCAGCCTTTCTTTCCTCGGTTTGTCTTATGTAATACCTTGTTATAAAGACTGCGGCCGCTGCAATTGCAGCAAGCCATAGCAAGTGACCGGGGCAATATAGGTCGAAACCTATATCAAGCCCCTGCTCTTCTATTTTCAGTGTATTGATAAAGAAATGTTTCGGTTCCATCACAACTTACCCCATTTAAAACATATCATTTTATTTTAACACTGCATAAGTCCGATGTCAAACACCAAAAAGCCCGCAGCATCTGCCGCGGGCTCTCTTGTTCTATTTATTCTGTTCACGCAATCG
>CALZOZ010000093.1 GCA_945828095.1 uncultured Clostridia bacterium | reverse complement strand
AATATATTTTGGAATTAATGTCAACAAAAAACTCCACAACAACTTGACACCGTCGCGACGATAGTTTTCCTTTGCAATTAAGGCTAGTTTGTTATATAATAATATAAGTTATACATTTGTGCACTTTATTGTAAAACAGGAGAAAATAGAGTGAAGGATTTTCTAAACACAATTGAGGATTTTTGCAGCGAAAATTATATATGGCTGCTTGTAGGTGCTGCTGTTCTGCTGTTATTGATTATTGCGGCTGCAACCGGTGCCTCATTCAAAGCATCACGCAGAGATAAAGGCGGCAGGTCAGAGGCTGACAATCGTGAATATTTTTTGGAAGGCGAGTATGATGAATTGCTCAGGCGTAAGGCGCAGGAGCACCAGAAAGCTGAAGAAAGTGAAGAGGGTGAAGCATCTGAAGACAGTGAAGAATCTACAGCCGATGAAGAGGTGTACAAGCCTGAGGACGAACTTGAAGCCTTAAGCGATCAACCTGTCTGCATCAACATTAACATAGAGCACGGACAGGTAAAAATCGGGTATGATGCTGACGGTCAGCTTTCATGCAGAGTACAGGCGGGCATAGAAGAGCCTGCTCCTGCAGATGAAAATGAAGAAAGTTGTGGGAAAAGCAAGGAACCGGAAGATGACAACAGCAGGGAAATAATAATGGAAAAAATAAATCTTATAAAAGGTGCACCCGCCAGAAAGTTCGGACCGGACAACCTTAACACGGGAAGGTCCGGCAGAATATATACTGAAGAGGAATTGTACCGGCAGATTAAGGAATAAGAACTGATGATTAAGGGAGTAACGGAGGCAAAGGATGTTTTGTACCAAATGCGGAAAAGAACTGTATGACGGCGATAGATTTTGCGCTCACTGCGGTGCAGCAGTAAGGGAAGCAAAACGGGCCAGATATGATGACGTGGTTTTTAACCCGCCTTTTAAAATCGAAGCAGAGAGACGAACTGAGGAAATTCTGAAGACCACAGAGCCGCCTAAGCCAGCATCCAAGGGCAGAGAGACGGTGTCCTTCGACTGGAATCTGGAAGGATTCCCGTCGGCACAGCCGCGAAAAACTGAAGATGTGGACTTCAACTGGGACAGCGTAATCGAAAGAAGAAATAATTCCCGCGGTATAGCTGTAGAGAAGATTGAGCCGGAGCCGGAAGTTGTTGAACCAAAGCTAAAATATGAACCGGTATTTGAGCCTGTAAGAGAAGAGGAGCCTGTACATGAGGAACCGGCCCTTTCTATTGAAGAGCTTGAGAGGGAGCTGTTTGGCGCTTTAGACGAAGAAAAGCCCGATGAAAAAGACATCGAACCTACAATCATTGCAGGGGCAGGCACATGGGCCGACATTGACCGTGAGGAGCATCCGGTGCACGAGGCAGCAGAAACAACAGCTCCAAAACGTACCGGAGACGAAAGATTTTATACATATAACCAGAAGTTTGATGCTTTTCAGGAACTTTTAGACAAAGAAAGAGAGCGTCTGAAGAATTTGGAGGACAGCTATAATCAGGACAAAGAGGCCATGGATTATACATGGGTTGGGGATGTTTTCCCGGAATTGGACGAGAAGGCTCATCAGCCGGCTGTTGCCGAACCTGAGCCTGAACTTCCGACGGAGCTCCAACAGGAGACTGAACCGGAGCCCGAGCCTCCGACGGAACCTGAATTACCTGCAGAGCATGAAAATGAACCTGAGCCTGAACTTCCGGCAGAACCTGAGTTTCCGACAGAATCTGAAAATGAACCGAAGCCGCTTGAGTTTGTGGGTGTAGAAGCACCGGCTGTGACCATGGCTGTAGATTTAACCCAGGTAAAGGAAAAGATTGAAGAAAACGGTGAGGCACCGGAAGGGGGCCCTGCTAAGGAACCTTCTGAAGAACCTGTTGAAGATTCTTCTCCCAGTAAAACCAAGCTCAGGTATTCGGACGTCTTTCCCAGGGGCCTGGTTAACGATGATGGCACTGGCACTGCTGATTCTCCTGAAACCGGGCAAAAAGTAAAATCGGAGATAAAACCTCTGGGCGGCATATATGACGATTTGGATGACGATGGCGATGAACCGGGGAAAAAGCATATTTTCGCTAAAATTATAATAGCGATTCTCATAATACTGATTGTGCTGGAGGGCGGCATTATTGCCTTGAAGTTTATTGCTCCGGAAAGCAGAATTTCACTGTGGGCCAATGATATGATGCTGAAAGCGGTTGACCTGCTTCTTGCCGACGACAGTGATGATATGGATGACAATCCTGCACCGGCAACAAGCAGCGAAAGGGAGGTCTACATGACGGGCCTGGTGGAACAGGCGTCAAAGGATATGGAGACTATCGGCGAGGCGGTCTTTGCGCCAGACCTGAAGTACAGTATGATTAAAAATTATAGTTTTGAGGAAATACCTGATGCAGAAAGTTTTGTTGATGCTGACTGGCTGGAGGATAAGGACGGCAATCCGGTAACCTACGGTCAGAAGCTCACCGAGGCTTTGATTAAGTACTATGACAGCTGGCAGAGTGCCAACAGCGATAAAAGCCTGGTGGGCATAAACAAGCTGGAAATAGGAGAAATCAGAACCGGTAAGGAAGGTTTCTACGCCCTTTGCAGAGTGACCTATGCCGGCCAGGACGGAAATGATGTGATAAAATATCAGACCGCATACCTGAGAATTTCCGGAGATGCTATGGTTATAAATGAAATTAAGGAGGATAAATTATAATGGATGGAAAAGCAAAGTTTGAGCGTAAAATCAGTATAATACTGATGACCATCATCTTGGTGCTTGTTTTGTTCCTGACGATGATTCAGTTTATCACTGATTTCATGTGGTTTAAGGAAATGGGGTACACTGATGTATTCTTTAAACAGCTTGTGACTCAGCTTACCGTCGGAGTACCGACATTTATAGTGGTAACAGCGTTGGTACAGGTTTATCTTACCCACTTGAAGAAGACTTATTTCGCCAAAATCGCTTCTTCCGAAGAGACCAATATGAAAGGCCTTAAGAAAACAACTCTTATTCTTTCAATTGTCTTCGGAGCGATTGCGACATTTATGGCGGTAAGTCAACTGTGGTTTGAGATTTTAAAATTTGCTAACAGTACTAGCTTTGACCTGGCAGATCCGCTGTTTAACCTGGATATTTCATTCTATATATTCAGGCTGGAATTCCTGAAACAGCTGAATGAGATTCTTATCGGTGTAATCATCGGATTTGTGGCATTGACAATCATATACTACATCATCCTGATGACTGTGAGAACACCTGATGTTTTCAAGGAAGAGACTCCGCAGCCTGACTTCACAGACGAAGCCGGCGAGGAAAGACATACTGCCGGTTCCAATCCTTTTGGGGGCGAACAGAAGAGCGGCAATGCCAACGACCCGTTTTCAAAGTTTGCAGAAGCCTTTGGCGGAAAGACTTTCCAGCAGAGACCTGTTAAGCCTAGAAAGCAGTTCGATGACAACAACTTCAAGCAGCTTCTGAAGATTGCATCAGGAAAGATTTCAGTTCTTGGTTTTATTTTCTTCATCATGCTTGGCATAAACTTCTTCCTGCGTCAGTTTGACCTGCTTCATGCACATACCGGAGCAGTTTACGGTGCAGGCTTTACAGATGTGAACATTACTTTATGGATGCTGAGAATTCTCTGTGTTCTGTCAGTGCTTTCGGCAATACTGTTTGTAGTTCACATGAACAAAAAGAATTACAAGAAGCTTCTTTCCGTTCCTGTACTCATGATTGTTGTGGGTCTTGTAGGAACAGGTGCGGCTTATCTTGTTCAGAACTTCGTTGTTTCCCCTGACGAAATCAATAAAGAAAGCGAATATCTCGCAAGAAACATCGAATACACCCAGTATGCATATGGGCTGGATGATGTAGATGTGAAGCCTTTTGCTGCAGACAATAAGCTGACATATAAGGATATCAACGAAAATACAGAAACTATTAATAATATCCGTGTAAACGACTTTGATCCTGCTAAGCAGTTCTACAATCAGACTCAGAGTATCCGTCAGTACTACACATTCAACGATGTGGACGTAGACAGATACATGATTAACGGAAAGTACACACAGACATTCCTTACTGCCAGAGAAATCGATGAAAGCAAGCGCGGAAACGATTCATGGCTTAACAGCCACCTGAAGTACACTCACGGATACGGTGTTGCCCTTTCCAGAGTAGACAAGGTAACTGCCAGCGGACAGCCGGACGTGCTTATTGGAAACATTCCGCCGGTTTCCTCTGTTGAGGAAATTCAGATTGATCGTCCGGAAATTTACTTTGGAGAACTTTCCAATGACTACATAATAGTAGGAACAAACGAAAAGGAATTCGACTATCCTGATGGCGACAGCAACAAGTATACAACATATGAGGGTGATGCAGGAATCAAGATGAACTTCCTTAACAGAGTTCTTTTCTCAATCAGAGAGGGAAGCCTTAAGATGTTCACCTCATCAAATATCGACAGCAGTTCAAGAATTATCATCAACAGAAATGTAATGGACAGGGTAAGAACTATAATGCCTTACCTGAGCTACGAGGACGATCCTTATATGGTTACAGTTGACGGCAAACTGTACTGGATGATTGATGCCTACACTCTCAGCTCTTACTATCCATATTCCGAACCTTATGGAGAAGGCAGTGTAAATTACATCAGAAACTCCGTAAAGGTTGTTGTGGATGCATACAACGGCGATGTAAACTTCTATATTGTAGACGAAAAAGATCCAATCGCTGCAACTTTCGCAAAGATCTACCCGACTCTGTTCAAGTCATTTGACCAGATGCCGGAGAGCCTTAAGGCTCACATCAGATATCCTAACAACCTCTTCCAGATTCAGGCCAGCGTATATGGCAAATATCATATGGAAGATGTAAATGTATTCTATCAGAAGGAAGACGTTTGGGATATCGCATCCGAAATTTACGGAATGGAAAAACAGCAGATGAAGCCGAACTACTATATTGCAAAACTTCCGGGTGAAGACAAGGCTGAGTTCTTCAACTCACTGCCTTTCACTCCTAAGTCAAAGCAGAACATGACTGCGTTGATGGTAGCAAGAAACGACGGCGATAACTACGGCCAGCTGGTGCTTTATCAGTTCCCTAAGTCAAGAACAATCTACGGACCTGAGCAGATTGAGGCACAGATTGACCAGAATACTGAGATTTCCAAGGAATTCTCCCTGTGGAACTCATCCGGAACCAAGTACAGAAGAGGCAATATGTTTATTATCCCTATAAACACCTCAGTGCTGTATGTGGAACCTGTTTACCTGGAAGCTCAGAACTCATCAATTCCTGAGGTCAAGAGAATTATAATGGCTTACGATGATGAGATTGCGTATGAAGAGACTCTTGCAGAATGCCTCGTTTCACTCTTTGGTGATGGTGCTGAGGAAGGTGTAAGCGGTCAGGGAACTGGCGAGCCTTCGGATGACGGACAGCAGTCTTCAGGCGAAATGTCACAGACAGAGCTTATCGCAGCGGCGGCAGCAGCATATGAAAATGCAACAGAAGCCCAGAAGAAGGGTGACTGGGCAGGCTACGGCAAGTACATGGATGAGCTGGAGAAATATCTGAATAAGCTTGCAAAATAAAAGGCGTTGTGCTATATTATAAAGTTATTGAAAGCTTTAACGAAATGAAGTGTTGGGGCATTTTCTCCGGAAGGTGTCCCAATGCCTGTTTAATGAAATCATAACAAAGAGGAGGTAAAACATGCTGGAGTTCAACTTAGAAAAAATGCTTTTTAACATTCCGGCTGATGCTCACGAGAAGTCAGATCTCATCAGAATTCTGAAGGACCATCCGGAAGTCCAGTTCGTATCCTTTGCGGGACTGGATATTGCCGGCAATGACACTGATGAAAGAATCCCGATCAAACTATTTATAGATGATATGGATGATATGCTGGCTCACGGTGTTCAGACAGACGGCTCCAGTGTAAACTTACCTAAAATTGCAGAGCTGAACAATGCCAAGGTAGATATGATACCTGACATGACAGTGAACTGGTATGTAGACTATAACTTTGACAATATCGATGTGAAGACCGGATTGCCGGTAGGAACCCTTAGAATTCCTGCGTTCCTGGTTCACAACGATACTGATGAGGTAGGCTCCAGAGTAATTCTCAGAGACGCTATCAGAAAATTCGAAGAAGATCTTATGAAACTGCTCAAGGATCATCCTTATGTATTTGAGTACATAGATGGTGCCGACAGTGCAGATGATATTGAGGAGATAAGAATCACCAGCGCAACAGAGCTCGAATTCTGGGTAAGGACACCGGATGATAAGGCTGACAGAGAGCAGCTGTCTACTTCACAGGAACTTAAGGAACAATATTGGAAGAGGACCTATGGACCTGTCAGAACTGCGCTGGAAAAAACAATAGAAATACTGGATTACTATGGATTGGAAATGGAAATGGGACATAAGGAGGTAGGCGGTGTCAAATCTAAGCTTACCAGCAGCGGAAACCATGACCATATCATGGAGCAGCTTGAAATCGACTGGAAATTCTCCAATGCTATGCAGGTTGCGGACAATGAAAAACAGGTAAAATACGTAGTAAGAGATGTATTTAATCAATTTGGACTTAATACCACTTTTATGGCGAAGCCTATCGAAGGTGTAGCCGGAAGCGGTGAACATACACACCTTGGCGTATCCGCCAAGCTCAAAAACGGCAAACTGGTAAACCTGTTTGCGCCGCCTGTTTTCGATGAGGAATTCATGACACCGATTGGTTTCGGCGGTCTGATGGGCATACTTAAGAATTATGAAGCAATAAATCCTTTTGTAAGCTCAAGCACAGATTCATTGAACAGGCTGAAACCGGGCTACGAAGCTCCTGTCTGCATTGTAACATCCCTGGGGCACAGTGCTGCGGATCCGTCCAGAAACAGAACCATTCTGGTGGGACTTGTGAGGGACAGAAAGAGCCCGATGGCTACAAGATTTGAGCTCAGAGCACCTAACCCTAAGAGCAATACATATCTGGTACTTGCAGCCAGCTATATGGCAATGCTTGACGGCATCAGACACGCTCTCGAGTCAGAGAAAACTCCTAAGGAGCTGGAAGCTTCTCTTTCCAAAAAATATGGTGAGGAAGACTTCTACCTTGAGAAGAACAGAGAGTACAGAAGTGAAAAAGATGTGTTTGAGGACTATACTGCCGAAGAAAGAAATAAATTCTTTGGTGTAGCCCCTGCTACAGTATGGCAGAATGTGCAGGGCCTGTCTCTTATACACATCTCCGAGCCCACGAGACGTAGAGGAATC
>CALZOZ010000092.1 GCA_945828095.1 uncultured Clostridia bacterium | reverse complement strand
ATACTGACCAAAAACAACCATTCGACATCTGCAAGCATTGAAAATCGATGTGTCAAGGTCGACTTTTAACTACTTTTAATCACTTTTTCTGTTTTTCACTTTTTCATCTCAGCTCTATCTGGTCTTCACAGTTTTCACTGCCGAGTATTCCCCGTATGTTGTGTATGAATTATATGTTCTGTAAGCCCTGATCTTGTATTCATATTTCCTTCCGGAGGTTTTCTTAGTATCCTTATAATAGCAATTGGAAGTGGTCTTTATGAGAGTCCAGCTTGAACTTCCTGCAGTGCGGCGATATACCTTGTAGCCGGTAGCTTTGCTGACAGAATTCCATTTTATGTAGTTGGTGCCTCTGGCAGTGGATTTTGCTGATGTAATTCTGGCCTGTGCCAAAGGTACGGTAATATATTTATAGTCTGACGGGTCGCTCTCGTATAAAGTGCCGTTTACCTTTCTCGATGCTGTTACCTGGTAATAATATCTTATACCTTTTCCGGCAGAATCATCTTCGTAAATGCGATCATCCAGTCCCTCTGCTATAAGCTTCCACGAGCCGCCGCGGACCTTTCTATAGAGACTATAGCTGTCCGCGCCCAGAGAATCGGACCACACAATCCTTGGCTTATCCACAGAGTTAAGTTTCACTGATGAAATAACAGGCGGCTCAGGCGCATAGTAGCCCTCCAGATCAAAGAAATTCACCTCGTAGGCCATCTCTTCGCTAAGTCCGTATACTCTCACATAGAATCTGTCTCCGTCTTTATATTCTCCCAAATCTGCAGGTCTGAAAATTATGCAGCCTGGCTGTCCGTAATTTTGATTATTTACATAAAAATCTCCGTCGGAGTAATACTTACTAAAGGTCCATATTTTGCTGTCACGGCCTCGAACCAGAGAAACAATCACATCATCTTCGCTGACCTGACCGTCAATGGAGATGCTCCAGGGAGCATCGTTACCGAAATATGAAAGGGGCATATTCTGAGAAGGCCAGCATACAACGGCATCAGAGCCGCCGGGATTGGATTTGTCGTGAGCATACATAGCGTTATATGTTCCGCGTGAGCCTGTCACGGAGCCGAAACCGGTCATTCCCATAGACGGATTAAGAATCCAGCGTCGATGTCCCAGCACAGAGATATTATTTTTATCGCTGTCGTCCATCCAGCCGTGGATTATGGTCCATTTCAGCGAGTTGTTCTGCCAGGATGTCCAGGCTATGTTGGATTTTTTTGAACCTTCGATTCCTGCTGAAGCCAGGGATGAATCCATGCCTGAAGGGGCAGAAGGTGTATGTGTAAGTTTGTTGTTAACATAGTTGACTAAGGACGAAGCTTGTGCTAAACTATTGTATTCGTCGGAAAGATACACATCATCGGATATGCCCGCAATATAGCGGATGGTCTTTACTGTATTGAGGGCGCAGGTCAGTTCCTCATCGGAAAGGGCACCGGCAATAAAGGGTGATGATGTCCGAGGGTTTATTCTGTAGCTTATGGTATAGCCGTTCAGCGGCAGTCCTGAGCCAGCGTAGGATGCAAGATCGGTGGGATGTGCCTGTGCATATGCCACAATTTCCTCCTGAGAGGGCATCGAAACCTGAGGGACTGCAGAAGATGCAGCAGCATTATCTGCCGGCAGTGAAAAAATCAGAACAGCAGCGAGAACAGCTGCGACAAAACTATGTATCAGCGCTTTGAAAGGCGCTGCAGTGAAACGATTTTCGTTCATAAAGAATCTCCTTATCCAAAAAGACTTTTATGAGTATACTTTAACATATTATCCTCGATTTGTCATTGGATAAATCATATAAGAGAAAGAAAGGAAACTCAAATGAAAAAAATATCTGAAATTGCTCCCGGCATGCTAGTGTGCATTCTCATTGCTGCAGCTGCCACATGGATAGTGAACCTTGCGCCGGCACTTGAAATAGTAGGTGCGCCGGTATTCGGAATACTGATAGGTATCGCCCTTGGAACCTTTACAAGTGTAAGCAGGGCTGACAGTCTTAAGACCGGTATCTCTTACACTTCCAAAAAAATTCTTCAGGCTGCAGTAGTGCTGCTGGGCTTCGGATTAAACCTGGCTACAGTGGGAAAGGTAGGAATGACTTCTCTTCCGATTATCATATCTACAATCGCCACTTCCCTCATTGTAGCGTATATCGTATTTAAACTGTTTAAGGTGCCTGAAAAGGTTGCCACGCTCATCGGTGTAGGTTCATCAATATGCGGTGGTTCTGCAATCGCTGCAACTGCACCTGTAATCAAGGCTGATGATGAGGAAATCGCACAGTCAATTTCAGTTGTTTTCCTTTTTAATGTGGTAGCGGCGCTGATTTACCCCACCTTTGGCGACTGGATAGGTCTGACGGATGCGGGATTCGGTCTTTTCGCCGGAACGGCAATTAACGATACATCTTCTGTAACGGCAGCAGCTTCCGTATGGGATACTCTCCACGGAACAGGAGGACAAGTTCTGGAATATGCCACCATAGTAAAGCTTACAAGAACACTGGCAATCATCCCAATTACTCTGGTGCTTTCCATAATACAGGCTAAGAAGACTAATTCAGAGGGACAGAAGCTGAACATTGCAAAGATGGTTCCGACATTTATCATATACTTTGTACTTGCTTCAGCAATCACTACTGTTGTAAATCAGGTGTTCACAGGTGCGGCACTGGAAACTGCAGCTGCACTGTTTGCTTTTCTCAAGAAAGTCAGCAAGTTCTTCATCGTTATGGCTATGAGTGCCATCGGTATCAATACAGATATAGTCAAGCTGGTCAAAACCGGTGCAAAGCCGATTGCCCTAGGTTTTGCCTGCTGGGTTATGATTGGTGCTGTTTCCCTGGCAATGCAGCATGTGCTGGGGATGTGGTAGAAAATACGCATAATTCACCGCCTTTCGCAAAGACTAATCTGCGGAAGGTGGTATTTTTTTATGGATTCAATCTGGAAATCAAGCACACAGATGCCGGAATTTCCGGCGCTCAAAAGTAACAAAAAGACGGATGTTTTAATAATAGGCGGGGGCATAACCGGGGTGTTATGCGCTCATTTTTTGCAGGAAAGGGGCGTGGAATATATTCTCGCGGAAGCGGGAAAAATCTGCTCCGGCGTCACTCAGAACACAACGGCGAAAATTACGGCTCAGCATGGGCTAATTTACAATAAAATACTTAAAAGCAGAGGACTTGAGGCAGCGGCCATGTATCTTCACGCCAATCTTGCGGCGGTGGAAAAGTACGGTGAACTTTGCGCGGAAATCGACTGCGATTTTGAGAGAAAAACATCCTATGTTTATTCTGTAGACAGCCTGAAAAAGCTGGAAAAGGAAGCCGATGCACTGGCTAAGATCGGTTTTTACAGTGAAATTACAGACTCCACAGAACTGCCTTTTTCTGTGGCAGGTGCTATTTCCTTTAACAATCAGGCTCAGTTTCATCCCCTGAAGTTCCTTTCACACATATCCAAAGACCTTAAAATATTTGAAAATACCCGCATAGCAGAGTTTATCCCGGCAGAGGGCAATGCATGGGAGCACACAGCGGTCACCGATAAGGGCAGAAAAATTACATTCAAAAAAGCCATATTTGCTTCTCACTTTCCTTTTGATAATAAACACGGTCTGTATTTCCTCAAACTCTATCAGCACCGGTCCTATGTAATAGCCTTTAAGGATGTTCCCAAAATTCACGGAATGTACGTGGATGAGAATAAAAAAGGTCTGTCATTCAGAGGATATAGGGATATGCTTTTCATTGGCGGCGGAAGCCACCGTACAGGGAAAAAAGGCGGCGAATGGCAGGAACTGAGAGATTTTGCCCGGATGTATTATCCTGACGGCAAGGAAATTGCCTTCTGGGCCACACAGGACTGCATGAGTCTGGACGGAGTCCCGTATATAGGACCATATTCTCCAAACATGAAGGGGTGCTACGTGGCTTCAGGGTATAATAAATGGGGCATGACATCATCCATGACCGCGGCAATGCTTCTGGCGGATATGGTGACGGAAAAAGAAAATCATCATAGTGCTGTTTTTGATCCGTCGAGGAGTATGATTAAACCTCAGATTTTGCTCAACGGCGGCGAAGCCATCAAGAATCTGCTCACACCTGCGACTAAAAGATGTCCTCACATGGGATGTGCACTTAAATGGAATGTAACTGAGCACACGTGGGACTGCCCGTGTCATGGCTCAAGATTTGAAAAGGATGGAACCGTTCTGGACAATCCGGCTAACGGGAATTTACCGGAAAAGGGAAGACAATAGGTAAAGACAATAGATAAAGGCAGCAAAAAAGGTGGGTTATTCTCCCACCTTTTCAAGTTCTGTATATTTGTCGTCAATCTGCTTAAGCAGGTCGATAATCTTGATCTTCTGCGGACAGTGGCTTTCACAGTTTCCGCATCCGATGCAGTCTTTGCCGTTTGGACCAAGCTCTTTGTATATGCCGGTCAGCGAGCCCCAGATGTAATGGAAGCCCTTTGCGGCAGCCTCATTATAAGCACTGAAAATCTTAGGAATCTGAATTTCCTGCGGACATTCAAAGCAGTAGCCGCAGCCTGTGCAAGGAATGAACAGGTCGCTTTGAAGTGCCTCTGCAGCCTCCTTTACAGCTTCCAGATGTTTTTCCTCAAGTCCTTCTCCACTGAAAAATTCCACATTTTCTTTCATCTGCTCCAGAGCTGACATGCCTGAAAGAGTACACATAATGCCATCAAGGCTATCCACGAAGCCAAAGGCCATGTCTGTATAGGAAAGGCCTCTTTCTGCTCCCGCCTCGTCGAGGATATGGCGGCTTCTTTCGCTGAGAGGATGGGCGAGCATGCCTCCACGGAGTGGTTCCATAATGATTACAGGTTTGTCGTATTCACGGCAGATATAGTAAAGCTCTTTGGCATTGATGTAGTCCCAATCCATATAGTTAAGCTGAATCTGAACAAACTCAAGGTCGCATGCGTGTTTTTCCAGAACTTCACGGAGAAGCTCAGGCTCGCAGTGAACGGAGAGACCAAGGTGTCTGATTCGTCCCTTTGCCAGTTCTTCCTTAAGCAGACTGATTATGTCAAGCTTTTCAATTATCGGCCACACCTCTTCGTCCACATTATGAAGAAGGTACAGGTCAAAATATTCCGTGCCGCACTTTTTAAGCTGATCCTCAAAAATGTCAGTAACATCCTTCTGTGTATTGCAAAGCCATGAAGGCATCTTGTCAGCTAAATAGAAGCTTTCTCTTGGATGTCTTTTGGTCAGGGCTTCACGGCAGAAGTTTTCAGCTTCACCGGCGTGATATTTATATGCGGTGTCAAAATAGGTAATTCCGTTGGCAAGAGCATAGTCTACCATTTCCTTTCCTGCTTCGTAGTCTATGGTTCCGTCCGGGTGCATCGGCAGACGCATAGTGCCGAAACCTAAACGAGAGATATTACAATCTTTAAATTCGGTATATTTCATAGGTGCCTCCTGTTATCCGGTCCTAAGGGCCATATATAATACATCATTATACAATATCGGCTTTCTTTCGTAAATAGCATTGTTAAAGCAGTGTTTAGAAAATTAAAAAAATTGTGTGAGAGATTATTTTATGGTAAAATATAGATTGTTAGTTTAGTAAACTGGAGTTTAGGGAAAATTAGGAGAAAAGTTAATATGGAAAATGGTCTTCATAAGAAATACGGACTGGTGACTGCAATTTGCATGGTTGTGGGCATTGTCATCGGTTCAGGCGTTTTTTTCAAGGCGCAGACTATTCTGCAGAAAACAGAAGGCAACATGGCTTTAGGCATTGTGGCTTGGCTTATCGGCGGCGCGATTATGTTATGCTGCATTTCCGCCTTCGCCATAATGGCTACCAAGTATGAAAAGGTGAACGGTATCGTGGACTACGCCGAAGCTACTGTAGGGAGCAGGTACGGATATGTAGTCGGCTGGTTTATGGCCCTTATTTACTATCCTTCACTGGTTTCGGTGCTTGCATGGCTGTCTGCAAGATATACTCTTGTGTTTTTGACAACCGCGTTTCCTGGAATCACCCTTGCCATTCCGGCTGCAGAGGGAGGCTGCGTTGTAGGCCCCGAATGTATGGCACTGTCTGTGTTTATGCTTTGTGCGGCGTATGCTGTGAATGCCCTCTCACCGAAGCTGGCAGGACATTTTCAGGTAGGAACCACATTTATTAAGATGATTCCGCTGCTGCTTCTGGCTGCAGTAGGAACTGTCGTAGGCATTTTTGGTGAAAGCGGGACCCTGGTGGAAAACATCTCGTCGACAGGCTTTTCTGAAACTCCGGACGGCAACCTTCTCTTTGGCGCTGTAGTTGCCACCGCCTTCGCCTATGAAGGGTGGATTATAGCCACATCTATCAACGCGGAACTGAAAAATTCAAAGAAAAATCTTCCGATTGCTCTGGTTACCGGCGGAATAATCATAGTTGCAATTTATCTGTTCTATTTCATCGGTGTGGCTGGAGGAGCTGATGTTGAGACACTAATGAATGAGGGTGCCACTGCGGCATTTATCAACATATTCGGAGGTACCTTCGGCAATATACTTAACCTGTTTGTGGCTATTTCGTGTATGGGCACTCTCAACGGACTTATGCTGGCATGTACCAGAGGTCTTTATGCTGTAGCAGCAAGAGGTGAGGGCCCTAAGCCTGAAATGTTCAGGCAGATAGACAAAGTTACCAACATGCCTAACAATGCGGCAATTTTCGGACTGCTGCTGGCGGCTTTCTGGTTCTTCTTCTTCTACGGCTCAAATCTGGCGCCATTCCCTTGGTTTGGAGTATTCGGATTTGACTCATCAGAGCTTGCAATTATCACAGCCTATGCCTTGTACATACCTATTTTCATTAATTTTATGAGGAAAGCTGATGATCTTAGTGTTGGAAAACGATATGTGGTGCCGGCACTGGGACTCGTCGGAAGTGTATTCATGGTATTTGCGGCTATTTATGCTCACGGCATTCAGCCATATCATGCGGCGGCTGCAGAGGGCAGATTCGCTTGTCCGGTACTGTTCTATCTGATTATATTCGCGGTAGTTGTTGTTATGGGACTTATGCTTAATAAGAAGAAAAAATAAAAATCAGAATATTGAATGATGTAAAAAAACTGCCATGTCGTTGTGGGCGATATGGCAGTTTTTTGCTGGTATTGTACTGCAGCTGTTGCGGCTGCTTATATTTTTTCAATTTCCTCGGCAGACAGGCCAGTGTACTTCATAATTTTGTCTGTAGGTTCTCCATCTGCCTTCATAGCACATGCAAGTTCCAGCTTCATTTCCTGACGTCCGGCGGCTTCGCCTTTTGCTATTCCGGCGGCTTCGCCTTCGGTGCGGCCTTGCTCCAAGCCTTCCTGTCTTGCCAGAGACATGTCCGTGTTATACTGCAACTGATATTTCAGCCTCGATTCCATTCTCTCATATTCGATTTCGTCCTGAGTAACCTTCCTGTATACATTCTCAGTCATGGCAATTCCCTCCGAATCCAATATTTCCTGCACATAGTCCTGCTTTTCTTCAACATTGGCATACTTCAGGTAGGCTGCAAGTCTTTCTGCTTCCGTAAGCGCTTCCACAGGCTTTTGTCCGTCCACCTTGCCGAGCTCCAGAAAGTGAAACTCAAGTCTGTCGCTTAGCGGAAGACTTGTTTTACGTTCCCTCACATCGAAGATGCTGTGGCAGCTGTCAATCTCTGAGAACAGTATGCCGTTGATGATTGATACTACTATGCTTTTCTTCATTTTATCATATTTGAATCCCTGCTGCAATGAAGAATTGA
>CALZOZ010000091.1 GCA_945828095.1 uncultured Clostridia bacterium | reverse complement strand
CTATGAAAAAGATATTAAAAAAGACAATTACAATTATATTTATTCTAGCTCTGGTGGCAGGCACAGCCCAGATGGCTCAGGCAGCCTCAACACCGGCGCAGGTGAGCTTAACAGCGAAACAGACGGCCTCAAAGACCGTCACATTGACTTGGAAAAAAGTCAGCGGTGCAGACGGATACGAAATTTACCGCAGAACAGGGGCATCAGGTTCATATACTAAAATCAAGACCGTAACAAGCGGCAGCACTTTGACTTACAAGAATACGGGACTTTCCATAGGCAAAAAATATTATTACAAGGTCAGAGCCTATGACAAGCAGGGCAGCAATACGGTACGCGGCAAATACAGCTCTTCCAAATCGGTTACAGTTACTAACTATAAGCCGGTTCTTACAGTGAGCCTTCCTGATACAATAAGCAAGACTGATAAAACAATTAAAATTACCATAACAAGCAGCACAAAGAACGATAATTGTTATTTGGACGGTGCTTTTGCACTTGAGGATTTAAGCAGCGGCGGAAAGCTTCACGACCTGCAGATAATAAGTTATGAAAAGCCGGAGCAGAATCTGAAGGGGAATCTTGCTGAGGGAAAAAGACTTCTGCTCAGAGCAGGGGAAAAGGTCATACTGACCTGTAAGCTGGACAGCACTTTTAGTTATAGCAGGAGCAAGGCAGAGTTCACTGCGTGCCTTCTGCATAAACAGAAGGATTATGTGAGCGTGTATTCCGTAGACAAGAATAACAAGATCTTCACAGAAGCAGGTTATTACCAATACCTGACCGAAGAAAATCAGTAAAAGACAGAAGGAAACATACGAGAGGGGAAAACCATGAATTTAGATCATTTAAATAAAGAACAGCAGAAGGCGGCGACTCATATAGAGGGGCCGCTGCTTATTCTTGCGGGAGCGGGAAGCGGCAAAACTGCAACTATGACCCACAGAATTGCATATCTTATTGAACAGGGCATAAGCCCTTACAGCATTTTAGCTGTAACCTTTACTAACAAGGCAGCAGGCGAGATGAGAGAAAGGGTAGAAAAGCTGGTGGGACCTTGTCCTAACATGTGGATAATGACTTTCCACGCTATGAGCCTGAGAATTCTTAGAGAGCATTATTACGCTGCAGGCTACGATAAAAACTTCGTAGTCTACGACACAGTAGACCAGAAAACCATTATAAAGAATATAATAAAAGAGCAGAATATAGATAGCAAGCAGTTTCCTCAGGCCTACCTTTCGGCAATAATCAGCAAAGAAAAGGAAGCCGACTCGGACCCTGAGCAGTTCCTTGAGATGAATGGGGAAAATCCGAAGACCAAGGTAATTTACAATGTCTATAAGGAATACCAGAGACAGCTTAAAGCAAACAACGCTATGGACTTTGATGATTTGCTTGTAAATGCTCTCCATGTACTCAGAGAGAATCCGAATATTCTGGCTCAGTACCAGAACCGATTCAAATACATAATGGTGGATGAGTATCAGGATACCAACCATATTCAGTATGAAATCATCAGGATGATGGCAAAGGCTCATAAGAATCTTTGCGTGGTGGGGGATGATGACCAGTGTATTTACCAGTGGCGTGGAGCTGACATCAGAAACATTTTGGACTTTGAGAAGGATTTCCCGACTGCAAAAGTCATCAAGCTGGAGCAGAACTACCGCTCCTGCGGAAATATTCTGGCGGCTGCCCATTCAGTTATAAAAAACAACAGAGGACGAAAGGCCAAGAAATTATGGACAGAAGCTGAGGCAGGAGCACCAATCGTATATAAGCGATGTGATAGCGATAAGGAAGAGGCATATTATGTAGCTCAGGAAATCGACCTGCTTTCAGGCGGACGAAGTTACGATGATTTTGCGGTGCTATACAGAACCAATGCCCAGTCCAGACTTTTTGAAGATGCACTGAAACGAAGACATATACCGTATCAGATTCTTTCCGGTTTCAGTTTTTATGAGCGCAAGGAAACAAAGGATATGATATGTTATATGCGTCTTGTAGTAAATCCTTCAGATGATCTTGCGGTGAAGCGAATTATAAACGAGCCCAAGAGAGGTATCGGACCGACCACACTGGGCAAACTGGAAGCTTTGGCCAAGGTGAACAATCGATCTTTGTTTGAGACACTTTCTCAGGAGGAAGTAATCTACAGCCTGCCGGCTAAGGCATCAGCTTCTGTGAAGGAAATGATGGATGTAATGCAGCTTTGTCAGCAGGAAAAGGACAACCTGAGAGTTTCCGACATATATGACAATCTGCTTGTAAAGACAGGATATCTGAAGGCGCTTGAGGATGAAAACACTGTCGAGTCCGAGAGCAGAATAGAAAACCTGTTGGATTTCAAATCGTTTATATACGATTTTGAAGAGGAAAAGGCAGCGACCGGTGAAAAAGCTACTATGGAGGAGTTCCTGGAAAGAGTGGCAACGGACAGCGATACAGACAAGTATGATGATGAAGCAGGCAAGGTGACCCTTATGACCATGCACAGCGCCAAAGGTCTGGAGTTCCCAATTGTATTCATGCCCGGAATGGAGGATGGACTTTTTCCGGGCCACAGGGCACTGGACAGTGAAAACGGCATAGAGGAAGAACGCAGACTTTGTTATGTTGGAATGACACGTGCCAAGGAAAAACTTTTCCTCACCAGTGCAGCTTATCGCGTGCTTTACGGCCATGGTGACTATACCAGGGAATCAACTTTCCTGAGAGAACTGGACAAATCACTGCTTGATGAAGCGGGAGACAGTATATACGAACCGTCAAGAAGGACAAACAACAGGCTGGGCGTAAGCACCGGAAGCTTAGATGGTTACAGCGAAACTCCGGCATTCAGACCGTATAATTACGATCCGTTGAAATTTGCCAAGCAGGCCGTCAAGGAATCGGCAGCGGGAAACAGCGAGGATTTCATGCAAGGAGACCAGGTCACCCATGGCAAGTTCGGACATGGCATAGTTGTGGATACGGATGCCAAAACAGTAACGGTAGTCTTTGACGAGGGCGGCATCAAGAAATTGGCTAAGGGCATCGCCCCGCTTAAGAAAGTATAAGAGAATATAATTCGGAGGGTAACAGTGACTGACCTTAAGAACAAGAAGGAAAAAATAGAGCAGATGCAGAACCTTATCGTTCTGCTCAATCAAGCATCTAAAGCGTATTATCAGGAAAGCCGCGAAATCATGCCTAACCACGAGTATGACAGACTCTATGACATGCTTGAGGCTTTGGAAAAGGAAACAGGGGTTACTTTGTCCAAGAGCCCTACGACCAGGGTGGGTTACGAGGTGCTTTCCGATCTGCCAAAGGAAAAACATCCTCAGAAGATGCTTTCCCTGGACAAAACCAAGGATGTAGAGCAGCTTAAAAGCTGGCTGGGAGACCAGGAAGGGGTAATGTCCTGGAAGCTTGACGGCCTGACAATTGTGCTGACCTATGAGGAAGGAAAGCTTGTCAAGGCGGTTACAAGAGGCAACGGCGAAATAGGTGAAGTTATTACGGCAAACGCCAGGGCGTTTTCCAATCTGCCTGTTTTCATTCCTTTTAAGGAAAGGCTGGTGCTCCGTGGAGAAGCCGTGATTTCCTATCCGGATTTTGAAAAGATAAATGAAACCATAACTGATGAAGGAGCTAAATACAAAAACCCGAGAAATCTTTGTTCCGGATCCGTAAGGCAGCTTAACAGTGCAGTAACGGCAGAACGCCATGTGAGGTTTTATGCCTTTGCACTGGTATCTGCAGAGGGTATGGATTTTGCAAAAAGGACCGAGCAGTTTGAATGGCTTGCTGCTCAAGGCTTCGCAGTGGTGCAGCACAGGAGGGTGACGGATTCAAATCTAGAGGTGACGGTTCAGAAGTTTGCTGATGAAATACTTGATAATATCAACCCTTCCGACGGATTGGTGCTCAGTTTTAATGATATTGCTTATGGGCAGTCTCTTGGAACAACGGCAAAGTTCCCTCGCGACTCAATTGCCTTTAAATGGCGTGACGAAATAAAGGAAACAACTCTGGAGGAGATTGAGTGGAGCGCATCCAGGACGGGTCTTATCAATCCGGTTGCAATTTTTGAGCCTGTGGAACTGGAAGGAACCACTGTCAGCAGAGCCTCAGTGCATAACATCAGTGTTATGAGAGAACTCAGATTGGGGATAGGCGATAGGATCAAGGTATATAAGGCCAACATGATTATTCCGCAGATTGCTGAGAATCTGACGGGAAGCAACAGTGTGGAAATTCCAGCCGAATGCCCTGTATGCGGTTCTCATACACAGATTCACGATGAAAACGGTGTGCAGACCCTCATGTGCCCTAATCCTGAATGTCTGGCAAAGCAGATAAAGAGCTTCACGCATTTTGTGTCGAGGGATGCCATGAACATAGAGGGACTTTCCGAAATGACCATAGAAAAGCTCATAGCCCGCGGCATGATTAAGGAGCTTGCTGACCTTTTCCACGTAGAAAAGTATAGGGACGAAATCGTAGAGATGGAAGGCTTTGGCGAAAAATCCTTTACCAACCTTAAAAACTCCATCGAGAAGGCCAGAAATACCACCGTACAGCGATTTTTATACAGTCTTGGTATTCCTAATATAGGAACGGCCAATGCCCGTATTATCGCCAAGCATTGCCATAACAGCTGGCAGAGGGTGCAGAACCTTTCCAAGGAAGAGCTCGTGACCATTGACGGAATAGGGGAAGTAATGGCAGATGCCTTTGTGGGATTCTTTGCAAATCCGGACAAGGCGCAAATTGTAGAGGATCTGCTTAAGGAAATTCATCTGGATGAGGAATTCGAGGCCGGGGGAACGGCTTTTGAAGGTATAACCTTTGTAATAACCGGCTCCTTGAACCATTTCGAAAACAGAGATGCTCTCAAGGCGGAAATAGAGAAGCAGGGAGGGAAGGTGTCCGGCTCGGTCAGTGCTAAAACAGGCTATCTCATAAACAACGATCTGCTTTCTCAGTCGGGGAAAAACAAGAAGGCAAAGGAACTTGGAATTAAGATAATAGATGAAGAAACCATTATGAAGTGGCTAGAGACAGGAGTGACAGAATAAATGCAAGTGCTTAAAGTAGGAAAACTGGACAGTGATCTGTTAAAAAATGCAGTAATAGACAGGATACAGCTTAAAAGACCTGAAGTGCTGGTTCGTGCCGGAGTAGGTGAGGACTGCGCTGTAATCGACTTCGGAGAGTACGAATGTGTGCTTTCTACAGACCCTATAACGGCGTCAGTAAGCGATATAGGGCGTCTTGCCGTTCATATCTCATGCAACGACATTGCTTCCAACGGTGTGGAGCCTGTGGGAATTCTTCTGGCGGTCATGCTGCCTGAAGGAAGTACTGAAGAGGATGTGAAGACCATTATGGGACAGGCTGCAGATGCGGCAGCAGCGTGCAACGTGGAAATTATAGGAGGCCATACAGAAGTAACTCCTGCGGTAAACAAGCCGGTAATCGTGTCCACAGCTATAGGGAGAGGCCTTCGCGGATGTTCTGCTTCAGCTGAAAATATTCAGGTGGGAGACTCCATTATTATGACTAAAACAGCGGGACTTGAGGGCGCAGGCATTATTGCCGGCGACTTTGAGGCTGAGCTTAAAGGAGTGCTCACAGGCGATGAAATTGAGGAGGCTAAGGCTCTGCTTGACAATGTCAGCGTAGTACGCGACGGAACTGTTGCAGGCTCAGTGGGAACACACGGAATGCACGATGTGACAGAAGGCGGAATTCTGGGAGCTATTTGGGAAATGTGCCAGATTGCAGGTGTAGGCGCAGAAATCCATGAGGACGCAGTGCCTGTAAATGATGTTACGCGCAAAATCTGTGACCATTTCGGCATTAATTATCTGAGACTTATCTCCAGCGGTTCCATGATTATTATGGCACGGCCGGAAAAGAAAAACGAGATTATAAAGAAGCTTGAGGCTGTAGGTGTAGCTGCTGCAGAAATCGGCGTAATTACACCACCTGAGGACGGACTGTTGCTGGTTGATGGCTGTGGCGCGTGTGAAAAGCGTGTACCGATTGACCCGCCGGGCCCTGACGAGCTTTATAAAGTGGTGAAGTAGATGCGATGTTGTATGAAAAATGATATTAAGATATTTCATACAACATCACTGATTTTCCATCTCAATTATCAGGCTTTTTTCGGTAAAATGTTGTATGAAATTTCGAAAAGGCGGATTTTATACAACATTATTTTGAAAAAATAGGTTTTGTGTTGTTTAAAAATTAAAAAGTAACCTTTTTATACAACATTTAGCAGCCAGCCACCAGACAAAAAATGTAAATGTTGTATGAAACGATATATCTTCGAAATTCATACAACATTTTTTGGAATGCTATAAAAATAGCTGGGGGCGGCATAGGAAGAGCCCAATGCCATTACATTGCCGCCAGTATCATAGCCAGTATCAGCATATGCACAGGATAGAAGGTATAAAAGCCGTACTGAAGTACTTTGCTGCTCCGGCCCTTTTTACCGTTATACAGCCATATAAATATGAGAGACAGCACCGCGAAGCCCTGAGTAGGGAAGTCAAATGACATAGAACCGAGCGTCAGAGGAATGGTGCGGCCCATTATAGCGAAGCAGTTTATATACACCATTCCGGCCAGTTGTACCAAAGGAGCCATTCGAAATCCGCGGCACAGGTAAAATAATATTATGGTAAGAACGCCGGTTATGCCGTAGTCTGTAAAACCTATACCTGCGGCAAGCACACATAGAGAGGCTTTAAGGAGACCGAGGATAAGGAATTTGACCGTGGATGAATTCCAATCTTTAAAGGAATGTCCTGCACATGCCATGCGGATTGCATCCAACGATTTAATAGCCAGAAGTCCTAGCAGAAGTGTGAACATCACATTCTGGTGGAAAGGATAGATGACCGAACTGGCATACATAAGGTTAAAAGGAATTTCTGAAATGAGTGCAAAGATAAAAAGTCTGCGTGCATACTTCTTAAAGTCCGACGTGTGAAAAAAGCCCTCTGCTATCTGAAAAGCAAATATAGGGAAAGCCATTCTGCCTGCATATGTAAGCCAGTCACTGCCGGGGATGACCGTCGCCCAAGAGTGATCCATGAGCATGAGAATGCAGGCGATAACCCTGAGGGTGTTTGCATTTATTAGTCCAAAAGATTTGGCATTGTTGTTAACAGTTTTTATTTCCATAAATACCTCCTGAAAGATTTTACGGATATATATTATCACAGAACATTGTGCTTATGCAAGGTAAAGACCGACTCTACGTTAAGTTTGTTGCGTTTACAGGCATAAATTGATACAATCAAATTCAAGAAGGGCTTAAGGAGGGCTGGTGATGGATTGTAAGAAGACGGGGGAATTCATACAGAATCTCAGGAAAGAGCATAATTTGACTCAGGTGCAGCTGGCAGAGCTGTTGGGTGTGACCGACAGGGCAATATCGAAGTGGGAAAGGGGGGTATCACCTAGATAAAGAGACCACACTAATTCCACGCTGACTTTTGCTCAACCGATACAGCCGGAGGGCTGGATAACAAGAAAAGGCGGTATGCGCCCCGTGGAGGGGTAGAATACCGCCTTTTCTTGTGGGGGTTTCCAAAGGGGGCAAAGCCCCCATTTGGCACACGACTTTGCGAAGCAAAGTGTAGTGTGTTATACCTGCTGGCGTGGCTGACGGGGGAAACGGGGGGCGGTGCTTTATGCGCCCCGTTTGCTCCGGCAGGAAAACAGGCGGAATTTTTGCGAATGGGAATGAGCAAAAAATCGGGCTGTTTTCAGAGAACGGCGG
>CALZOZ010000090.1 GCA_945828095.1 uncultured Clostridia bacterium | reverse complement strand
TATAAATATTTTATTTTATTTCATTAATATGGAGGAATTATTATGACAGAGAAGAAAGAAAGACAAACCCGCAAACCAAAAATGTGGGAAGCCTGCATTCCTGTTTTCGTACTTCTGTTCACCATGGTAATGTGAACAATCGTATGGGGAATTGAACCTCATGTGCCTCTGGTGCTCTCCTGCATAGCGACAGCACTTATGGCGGCAGTATGCGGATATAATTGGGAGGCAATTATTACAGGTGCACTGGACAGCATTAAGAGCGCAGTAGAAGCGCTTTTGATTATTATGTGCGTTGGTATGCTCATCGGCTCATGGGTTTGGGCCGGAACTATGCCTGCAATGGTTTACTACGGACTTGAGATGATTTCACCGGGAGCATTTCTGGTAGTTGGAGCAATTCTTTGCGGTATCGTTGGTCTGGCAACAGGTTCATCATGGACTGCATCAGGAACGGTAGGAGTAGCGCTGATGGGAGTTGCTATGGGTCTTGGAATCGACGCTCCTATCGCAGCAGGAATGGTTATTTCCGGTGCGTACATGGGTGACAAAATGTCTCCTTTATCTGACAGTACAAATGTTGCGGCTGCAGCAGCAGGAACTCCGCTGTACGACCATGTAGGAGCAATGATGACAACTACAATCCCGAGTTTCTGCCTTGCTCTCGTAGGATATGGAATAGTAGGGGCGGTTGTAATTGATAAAGACGGATACGATCCGACACTTGCTCAGGGTATACAGGATGCTATTGCAGACACATTTAACTTATCACCGTGGCTCATGATTCCGGTACTTGTTGTACTCTACGGAGCTATAAAGAGAATTCCTGCAATCCCTTCACTTCTTTTAGCTGCTGCATTCGGATGTGCAATCGCTATGATAGCACAGGGAGCTACATTGGCAGAAGTACTTGGAGCTCTTCAGTATGGATATGAAGCTGACACGGGCAATGCCATCGCTGATAAGCTTCTCAACCGTGGCGGTATCGATTCAATGATGTGGACAATTTCACTCATTATGTTTGCACTTGCTTACGGTGGTATGCTTGAAAAGTGCGGCTTTGTGGAAACACTTATGGGTGGCTTTGTAAAGAGAGTAAAGACATTGGGCGGACTTGTAGCATCTACAATAGTAACAGGTATCATCTGCGATGTTATTCTCACAGACCAGTACCTGGCAATCATGATTCCTGGAAGAATTTTCTCACACGAATTTGACAGAAGAGGATTGAGCAGAAGCTTCCTTTCCAGAACTACTGAAGACGGTGCAACATTATGGTCACCGATGATTCCTTGGAATGGCTGCGGAGCATATCAGTCAGCAACTCTGGGAGTATCCAACTGGGCGTTCATGCCTTGGGCATTTATGAACCTGATCAACCCTGTACTTGCCATCGTAATTACATATCTGGGAATAGGTGTAAAATATAAGGAGTATGACGGCCTAAGGGGCGAAGAACTTAAGGCAGCAAAGGCTAAGAAAAAAGCTGAGCTCAAGTCCGCTAAAGAAGCAAAATAATATATCGGATTTAGATTAAGCAAAGGAAGATTAACATATGCGTGAATATATTGCGATTGATGACAAAGCTTTGAGAAAATCAACCCGTATTGCAGCGATTGCAGGCGGAGTGGCACTTATAGTACTAGCAGTCGTTATAAGATCCCTGTATACGGGTCTTGTAGGTGCGGTTCTTCTGGCTGCGATGATGTTAAATAAGAAGGTTGCAATGACAGAAGAGGGGCTGGTAGTAACTTACGATGTTGTTTTCTACAGGTACTATGAAAAATGGGGGTTCGATGAAATCCAGGAGATTCATAAAGAACTTTCACCGGACGGAAGGCGGTATGCGCTCCACATAATGAAGGATGTAATGTCCCGGAGATTAGTATACTCAATATCCGATGCGGATAAAGTTATCGAATTGGCTTTGGAAAAAAATCCGAATATTCATGTGGCAGATGTTGACAAATAATCTTGCCGTAAAATCAATCCTGCCTGAGCGCATTGCCGGGCAGGATTTTTTTAAGAAAAAATGTAAAGCTAGCTTGACATGGTTAAAAAACGTGCTATAATAGATGTAAAGTTAACTTTACGTTTGAGAGGTATGAATGTGAAAAACAGGATCGAAGAGATAAGAACAGAGCGAGGCATCAGACAGGAAGAGCTGGCCAAGGCAATGGGAGTTTCGAGGCAGACCATCAGCTCATTGGAAAACGGCCGCTACAACCCGTCTATAATGCTGGCACACAACATCGCCGTATATTTCGGAATGACTATCGAGGAAGTTTTTATTTTTGAAGAGTAAAAAAGGATTAAGAGGAGGAATAAGCAATGAGAGATTATAATAAAAGAATTTTCGTAAGCCTATTATGGCTGGTGCTGGGTGTCGTTTTAATAGCCCTTGGAACTATGGGCAAAATTGACGATTTCTGGTCAGGTATGGGCGCAGGCTTCATAGGTGTTGGCGTCGTGCAGATTATCAGATACGCCAGATATAAAAAAGATGACGAATATAAAGAAAAAGTGGATACGGCAAGCAAGGATGAAAGAAACCGCTTCATAGCAAACAAGGCCTGGGCCTGGGCCGGCTACTGCTTTGTTATGATATGCGGTGTCGGAACTATAGCCCTCAGAATAGCGGGAAAGGAAATGCTTTCTGTGGCCTGCGCTTGGGCTGGGTGCTTCATGCTGGTGCTATATTGGGTTTGTTATCTGATTATAAGCAAAAAATATTAGTCGGGTTGGTAAAAATCGATCTGCAGTGAAGGAAGGGGAAAGAAAATGGAAGTGAAATACGCACCGGCCCTTGAAATAAAAGGGCTGAGAAAAGAATACAAAGACTTTGTCCTGGAGGGTATGGATTTGACCATCGAAAGAGGGAAGATTATGGGGCTGGTAGGCGAAAACGGTGCCGGCAAAACCACCGCAATGAAAGCCATGCTGGGAATAATCAGGGCTGACGGCGGCACAGCTCGCTTTTTCGGAAAGGAACTTTCGGGAGGCTATTCGGGCAACAAGAACGATATAGGCATTGTTCTCGGTGAAGTGAATTTTTATGAGACCATGACACCAAAGCAGGTGGGAAAGATCTGCGGAGGCATCTATAAGAACTGGGACGAGAAGAGGTTTGAGGAAAGTCTTGGCCGCATGAATGTGGCCATGAATAAAAAGATAAAGGACTTTTCCAAAGGAATGAGAATCAAGCTGGCACTTGCCACAGCGCTCAGCCATGAAGCCGGGCTGCTCATACTGGATGAGCCGACAAGCGGCCTTGATCCCGTTGCCAGAGAGGAAATTCTTGAAGAATTCAAGGCCTTTGTTTCGGAAGGAAAAGGAGCAATTCTGCTGTCATCACATATAACCAGTGATCTGGAAAAAGTGGCAGACGATATAACTTTTCTTCATAAAGGCAGAGTAGTTTTCACCAAGAGCCGAGAAGAACTGGGCAGCATAGGCAACATAGATGATATTATGACTGAGTATGTAAGGGGGCATAAACAATGAAAGGTTTGATTTTGAAGGATTTATACGCTATGGGAAGTATGTATCGGAACACGCTTTTTTCTATGACCATAGTGTGCCTGTGTTTCGGGCTTTCGCTGGGAGCAGAAGGGGTAGCAGCAGCAACTGCTATAATGTGTGCTACAATGATTGTGACAACCTTTGCGTTGGATGAAAGGTGCGGATGGCCCGGTTTTGCAGCAGCTTTGCCCGTGTCTAGGAAAGAAAGTGTTCTGGCTAAATATGCAGTGCATGTGATCTACTGTTTGGTAGGGACAACGCTGGGATTTGTTTTTTCTATCTTTGTAAACATTTTCGGAAAAAACAAGCTGGGATTTGGAGAACTGGGGGTTTGCGCTATTGTATCTTTTGGAATAAGCATGTTGTTCGGGTTTGTTATCATACCGATTATGTTCAGATTTGGTGCAGAAAAGGCGCGATTTATCATGATGGCAGTAATTGCGCTGCCTACAATAGCAGTTTATTTTCTGGCTGATAAGGTTAATCTAGGGGGAATAGTGCTGACAGATATGGGGATAAAGCTGCTGTATGCAGCTGTGGTGATAGGATTCATCCTGATTGGATTGGCGTCCTGCGCCATCAGCGTAAAGGTATATGCCAAAAAAGAATTTTAGCGCGGATTTGCCGCGCTAAATTGCTTTATATGCATATGGATCGCCATTATTGAATTCTACAGTATAGCCTCTGCCGGTGGTTGGTATCCATTGCCAGAAGTTTTCTCTTTCACCCGGGAACCATTTTTCCATGGCAGCTGCAATAGTGCCGCCATGACAGACGATTATAGAAACAGCATCTTGACCGCTGTGGCGGTGAGAAAGCTCTTTGAGTCTGTGATAGCCGCAGAGCTCTTTGAGACCGGTCTGAATCCTGTCATAGAAGGTCAGCACCGAGTCGCCGCCGCCCGGATAGTGAAAGCTTCCTTCCGTATTATTGATCCACTCTTCGTATTCCGGTTCTGCCTGTAGCTCTTCAAATGTCTTGCATTCCCAGTTACCGAAGTTCATCTCGCGAAGGAGAGGAATAGTTTTGAAGGGCACATCACCGTAGATAGTCTTAAAGGTCTGGTCGGCCCGCAGCATGCCTGATGTGTAGCAATCGGCATCACCAAGAGGCGGGTAGATGCCTTGCTCCATGAATTCTTTGAGAGCTTCGTAGCCTTCATCGATGAGAGGAAGGTCCACGCTTCCGTAGTACCATTTATTGACGATTCCTTCTGTGATTCCGTGCCTGATAAAATGTATATATGACTTCATTTAGTCTTCTCCTTAACACTTAATTTCCTGACCTAGGCCGCAGAAAATCCTGATTGTTTTTTCTGCTTTGCTTCCCAGATACAGCATAGCTCGCCCTGTCATTTCACGCCAGCTTCGCAGTTCCGGATCTATTGGGACCACGCCCTGTGAAATGTCGGTTACTATGATTATCTTATCCTCAAGAGCTTCGCCGTATTCCAAAAGTAGATCTTTGGCTTCCTTTCCTTCTCTGACGCATCCGAGAACGAATCTTTCAAGGCCATAGATGACCTTGTGACTAAGGTCCAGAGTTCCTTTTTCTTCGCAATGATATACATCGCTCTCATCAAGTCCGAAATTCTTCAAAGCGTATTCAAGTTTGCCCTGATAGGCACCTCCGAAAATTAAAATCATACATCCTCCTCTAGCAGAATACCAGCATAGCTACGCCGCAGAATTCACCCCAGACAATACCGTAACCTGCGATGTCGCCGCTCATGCCGCCTAGCTGTTTTTTGGCATATGAAATGGAAATAAAGGTCCCCAAAACAACAGCACCGTAAACTAGGGCGGTAGAAGCGTAGAATGAGCTAGCCCAGAAGCCCAGAGCGGAATAGATTACGAGCTGAATCAAAAGCAGAACCACGCCCTGCTTCTTTGTTGCTGCAGCAGGCTTTTGCGGGGATTCCTCAGTTTCTTCAGCCTCGGAAGCCTCAGAAGCAACTCCATCAGAAAGAGCCACATACTGACTTGTGCCCAAAGGTTTGCTGAGCAGAACCTCAAGGCCTGAGACTGAACGGCTAAGCACTGTAATGATAACTATATTTACAAAGTCCATGCCCATACTTGCTGCTGTGGACACAAAGGCAAAATATCCGAGGATCATAAAAATTGCACTGATTACCGCAAAAGCTCCTGTATGGGTATCTTTGAGAATACGTTGTCTGTCTTCAAGAGGACGTCTAGACATTATGGCATCGCTGCAGTCCATAAATCCGTCCATGTGCATAAAGCCGCAAAGGGCAAAGGGCAGGAATGCCAGTATAAAAGACACCACCAGGAAAGGAAATCCCAGATATACAAGTCCAACGTAAATTGCCGCCCAGATCAGGCCGATTACAAGGCCTATAGTGGGCAAAAAGCCAAGCATGAGGCTTTTGCAATTATTGTCCCAGCGCTTTACCGGACAGGGCAGGGAACAGAAATTTCCCCATGTCATAAAAAATCCCGTTAGGTATTTCAACACGAATCACTCCTTTGATCAGTTATTTGTACAGGTATTTAAATCCGTAGCTGACTTCTATGACCTGGTCACATACTGCGGCCAGAGTCCTATCAATGAGAGCCAGCGATTTACGATAGTTTTCGGTATACTCATCGAAAAGCTGAGCATCTGAATATATATAATCGGAAACAAAGACGGTGTTTCCTGTGCGGTCTGCAAATTCCCGCAGTTCTTTGGCAAGCCTTTCACCGGCATTGCCGTCCACGGTGCCGTCAGGAAGAAACATTTCGTTAGACAGAAGGGCAGTAACGCTGTCAAGAAGGAAAACTCCTTCAGGACTGACTTTGCTGCCGGATAACGTAAAACCGCCAAGGGCATCGCATATGTTGCGCCCTTGTTCCACCGTTTCAAAGCCCCAGCCGTCACGTTCCGAGAGATGACGCCTTATGCGAGCCCTGTCTTCCTCGTCACAAGGAATCATTGTAGCAAGATAATAAAGGGGAAGGGACTTTTCCCGGGACATATCCCGGGCCAGTTCCTGAGCATAATAGGATTTACCGTTCTTACAGCCTCCGCTGATAAATATATTCATTAGAAGAAGTTTCCTTTCTTTCCTTCTTCAAGATAGTCTGCATCGATGGAACCTTCTGCGAAAGTGGCCATGCCGTTCATTGCAGCACAGGCTGTTTCAATTATCTTAAAGCTGATAGGACAGCCGCTGCCTTCGCCCAGTCTCATGCCCAGGTTGAAATAAGGCTTTACTCCCAGAGCATCCATAGCGATGAGGTAACCTTTTTCCTTTGACTGATGGGAGCCGAACATGAAGTTTACAGAATTCGGAGCAAGTCTGTATGCACAAAGCGCCGCTACTGCTGAAATATATCCGTCGATAACGACAGGGATTCGGTAATAAGCTGCACCCAGGAAAGCCCCTGTCATGGCACATATATCAAATCCTCCCACCTTTGCCAGTACGCCTATAACATCAGCAGGGTCAAGGCCGCTGATAGCCTGGTCAACGATGCGGATTTTCTTTGCAAGACCCTCGTCGTTAAGACCGCCGCCGCGTCCTACTACATCTTCGCCTGTTTTGCCGCATAGAGCAGCCAAAACGCATGCACTGGTGGTGGTGTTGCCTATACCCATTTCGCCGATGCCAAAGATATCGTATCCGCAGTCCTTGACTGCCTTGGCAGCTTCTACACCTGTCATCAGGGCGCGCAAAGCTTCTTCTTTGGTCATTGCCGGTTCTTTTGCAAGGTTGCGTGTACCGTCAGCGATTCTGCGGTTTACAATTCTGGAAGTGAGTCTGCCGGATTTGGTCATCTCGTCAACATACAGGGAAGCCGGAATTTTCATCTTAACGCCTGTATCAACTACCAGAAGGTCGATTCCGAAGTATTTTGCCATAGAGCTGACGCCTGTATAGTGGCGCGTGAAGTTGATGGTCTGGGAAAGTGTCACAGACTGAGGTGCAGAAGCAACTCCCTCGTCAACTACTCCGTTGTCGGCACTCATTATAACAACAGCCTGCTTTTTCATAGAATTTTTAACCTTTCCTGTTATTCCTGCAAGCTGTACTGAAATGTCCTCTAAAGTTCCCAACGCTCCTGTTGGCTTGGCGAGAACCTCCTGACGGGCTTCAGCTTCCTTTACCGCTGTCTGGTCAAGACTGCCGTTTTGTTCTATTGCATCTAAAATTTCTTTTAGCCTTATATCCATATTTCCAGTTCCTCCTGAGAATAATTTTCGCAAATACCCATATATTTTATCATATTTTTGGCTTGAAATCATCTCCGTGTTGCAAAAATATCTGTTTTTTGGTAAAATAAATCCGTGGCTTAGTATAAATACTGTCTCTTATACACATCTCCGAGCCCACGAGACGTAGAGGAATC
>CALZOZ010000089.1 GCA_945828095.1 uncultured Clostridia bacterium | reverse complement strand
ATGGAAGGTACTCCACAGGGTATCGGCGGTGTTCCTATCACAAGAAAGCAGATCAGAGCACAGAGAAAAGCTATCGACATGATCGAGGATGAAGTTGGTCGTCCAATCAACTACCATTCATACGTATCTGGCGTAGCAGGACCTGACGTAGCAGTTCTTTTCGCAGAAGAAGGCGTAAACGGCGCTCACCAGGACCCTCAGTACAACGTACTTTACAGAGACGTTAACTGTGTAAGATCCTTCGTAGACGCTTGCGAATCCAAGAAGATCATGGCATGGGCAGAAATGCTTCAGATCGACGGAGCTCATAACGCAAACGCTACAGCTAGAGAAGCTTGGAAGGTAATGCCTGAACTTATCGTTCAGCACGCTATCAACTCCAGATTCTCAGAAAAAGTTGGTATTAAGCCTGAAAACATCTCACTGTCAACAGTACCTCCTACAGCAACTCCTGCTCCATGCGTATACATGGACCTTCCATATGCAGTTGCATTAAGAGACATCTGCGACAGATACAAGATGAGGGCTCAGATGAACACCAAGTACATCCAGTCATCAGCAAGAGAAGCTACAGTTACTCACGTAATGAACATGCTCATCTCCAAGCTGACAAGAGCTGACATCCAGTCAACAATCACTCCTGACGAAGGAAGAAACGTTCCATGGCATATCTACAACATGGAAGCTTGCGACACAGCTAAGCAGACTCTTATCGGCTTAGACGGTCTCATGGATATGGTTGAACTGAAGAAAGATGGTCCGCTGAGAGAAATGGCAAGAGACATCAAGGAAAGAGCTCTTCTGTTCATGGAAGAAATCGTTGAAAACGGCGGATACTTCCAGGCTGTTCAGGACGGATTCTTCGTTGACTCCGCTAAGTATCCTGAAAGAAACGGCGACGGTATCGCTCGTAAGATCGATGGCGGCGTAGGCTACGGCTTCATTTTCGAAAGAGATGAAGACTACATGGCTCCTGTAACTGCTCACTACGGATACAACAACGTAGAACAGTACGGTGGAGATCCTGAAAATCCATCAGCATTAATCGGCGGATGTACTTTCGAAGACAGAAGCAAGATCGTTTACATTGACGAATTAGACGATGTTGATAATGTAAACGTAAGACTTGAAAAGGTTGCTAAATACAGAACAGGCGACGTTGTTACTCCGGAAGTTGAATGGTGCGGCGACAGAGTGATCATGATCACAATGATGCTTCCTGTTGAAAAGAGGGTTGCTGAAGCAGCAGCTGTTGAATTAGGAAGAAAGCTTGGTCTGGTTGACCCTGAAGTTATTTCTGCAGAAGTTATGCAGGATGCTGAAGGTACAAGAATCGAGCTCAAGGGCAGAGTTGACTTCGATATCGACCTGACTACTCTGGAAATTCCACCTGAACCACATTACCTCACTGACAAAGAACTCTATGATGAGTTTGAAGGTCACGAACACATGAAGGTTGTTTGCGGTACAGTTGGTGAAGACGAACACTCCGTAGGTATGAGAGAAATCATCAACATCAAGCACGGCGGTATCGAAAAATGGGGTATCGAATGCGTATACCTTGGAACTTCCGTTCCTGTTGAAAAGATGGTTGACGCTTGCATCGAGGAAAATGCTCAGGCAATCCTTGCTTCAACAATCATCTCTCACGACAACGTTCACTACAAGAACATGAAGAGACTTCACGAACTCTGCGTAGAAAAGGGTATCAGAGATAAGGTTATCATCTGCGCAGGCGGTACTCAGGTAATTCCTGAAGAAGCTGTTAAGACAGGTATCGATATGGGATTCGGCAGAAACTCCCACGGTATCGATGTAGCTACATTCTTAGCTGAAGAAAGACAGAGAAGAAGAGGCGAAAAATAATAGTTCGCAAAGCTGCTATATAGACAAAACCTGAAAGGGGCCGGGCCTGTGCCCGCCCCTTTTTTTACGAAAAGTTCATATGCCCGATTAACTACCTTGTGGTAATGGTTTAATCCTTTTCATCTCATTGCATCTGCGGAAAAGCACTCGAAAATACATTTTTTGGTTGTAAATAAATTGTATATATGGTATGATAAAACAAAAAACAGCTTCGAAATGGATTTTTGTAGTGCAACGGAAAGGCGGATGTTGTCATTTGACCTCTGTTAAATGATTTTCGCCAACAAATTATGAAGAAATGTTGGCAGAAGGAAGAGGGAGAGAGTTTTTTGCCAACAAATGCAGAGCAAAACAAGGTGAGGGGGTAGGAAATGAAGGAAAAAATCGAAAAAGTGTTGGCAGAATTGGAAGATAGACTTAAACTTGCCAACATCGAGTTGAAAATGTGTCCGGAAGGAACGCTTTCCTTTGTAAAAAGAGATGGCAGAGGGACGTTTTTTCAGATTATAAATTCTGGCGGAAAACGCTTGCGAAAGAGCATAAATAAAGCACCTGATTTTATCAGGGGATTAGCGAGAAAAGAATATTTAATTAAAGAAACGAAGCTTTTAGAAAAAAACATTAAAGCGTTGAGGGATGTGATGAAATCACTGGTGGAACCCTCACCGGATAATGTTTTGAGGAGCATATCCAGGCATTTGCAGGGTATTCCTGAGGAGTATTTTTTTCCTGAAGAGAATAAGGATAGCTGGGCGAGTCAGCCTTATGAGATGAGCAATTATAAACCTGAAGAAAAGAAACATACAACTTCGCGAGGTTTAAAAGTTCGCTCCAAGTCCGAGGTCCTGATTGCCGAGATGCTATATGTTTTTAATATTCAATTTAGGTATGAACAGGTAATACGAATCAACGGAATTGTGTTGGTTCCCGATTTCACAATAAAGCTTCCCGACGGAAGAATATTCTATTGGGAACACTGCGGCCTGATGTCATCAAAGGAATATCGCGAACATCAAAAGTGGAAAATGGAAATCTATGAGAAAGGTGACATAGTCCCGTGGAAAAACCTCATTGTGACCTACGACGATGAAGAAGGAAATATAAATGTAGGAATAATTGAAAGCGAAATCAAAAATAAATTAATATAGATAGCAGCATGCCATAGATGCTGCAGCATACAAAACGGAGGTAAAAATGAAAGTAGATGTTTTAGTAGCCGAGATCGGCTCAACCACCACGGTGGTAAATGCGTTTAAGGATTTAGACAGCGACAATCCTGTATTCTGGGCGCAGGGACAGGCTCCTACATCGGTGCTTGACGGAGATGTGAGAATCGGACTTCAGGGTGCAATCGACGACCTTTGCCGTAAGATGAACATCGACAGTCTGGAATATGATGAAATGCTGGCTACCTCATCTGCAGCCGGTGGACTTAAAATGACAGTTCATGGTCTGGTCTACGACATGACGGCTAAGGCTGCTAAGGAAGCAGCTCTCGGTGCAGGTGGAATTATTCACGACATTACCGTTGGCAGACTGAGAAGAAGCGATATCGCCAGAATTAAGGAAATCAACCCGAACCTGATACTTATCGCGGGTGGTGTAGACTATGGCGAAAGAGATACGGCTATATACAATGCTGAAATGATAAGAGCGATGGGCCTGAAAACACCCGTGGTTTACGCAGGAAATATTGAAAATCAGGACGAAATGAAGCTTATCTTTGACGAAGAAAGCGGACAGTACCTTTACCTGGTAGACAATGTTTATCCAAAGATAGATACACTCAATGTTGAACCATGTCGTAAGGTTATCCAGGATGCTTTTGAGGATCATATCACACATGCACCGGGAATGGAGCACGTCAGAGACATGGTAAGCGGACCTATTATCCCGACCCCGGGAGCAGTAATGGAGTGTACCAAGCTGCTTTATGACTGTATTGGTGATGTAATGACCATAGACGTAGGCGGAGCTACTACAGACGTTCATGCGGTTACTGAAGATTCGGATGCAGTTGCAAGAATCCTTACTGCACCGGAGCCAAAAGCTAAGAGAACCGTAGAGGGTGACCTGGGTGTATATGTAAACAGAATGAAGGTAATCGAGTCCATCGGTGAGGAAAAGCTGAGAGAAGAATGCGAAAATCAGCTTCATATTGACCTTGACAAGACGCTGGAAACATATGTGGCTATTCCAAAGACTGAGGATGAGTTCAAGCTTGTAGAACGTCTGACCAAGGAGGCTGTTTTAAGAGCCGTTGAGAGACACGCAGGCCAGATCAGATATGTCTATGGTCCTACAGGAAGACAAACTCTAGCAGAAGGAAAGGACCTGACTCAGGTAAAATATATTGTGGGAACAGGCGGTGCTTTGACACGCCTTCCGCACAGAGTTGACATCATGAAGCTCATCCCAAAGGATAACGAAACGGGCATGAAACTATATCCAAGTGATGCAGTAAAAATCCTCGTAGACAATGACTACATCATGGCATCATTAGGTGTGCTTTCCAAGACTCACAGAGAGGGCGCAATCAAGCTTCTGGGAAAGAGTCTTGGCATGGAGCTGAAGGAAAGAGACCATACTGTCAATAAAGCTCAGTTCATAGAAGAACTTCAGCGCCTTCAGGCAGCAAAGCAGGCAAAGGAAGAGGAAACAGCACATCACATCGAAGAGATGGAAAAGATGGGCTACGATATGACCGAATACAAGGAAGCGCTGGCAGAGAAAATAGGAGGTGCTACCCGTGAGGAAGTTGAAGCTGCTAAGAGGGAAGCTCTTGCAGCAGATCGGACTATGAAAAAGGGAGCAGACCTTGTAGAAAATAATCATGAGGCAGAAGGACAGAACGCATCTGCTGACGATTACGACCCGGCTCAGCATGTTATGAGGGCCTGCGGAGAAGTTGACGGAAGACCTAATTGCAACAGAGACTGCAAGCATTGTATGCGCAGACACTGTCCGTATCGTCAGGAGTAATAAGGAAACGCCGTAAGGCGAGGATTGGTATAAAGAAATATAACTGAGGAGGAAAAAGAATGTACCCAAGATTATTAGTTGATTTAAACAAGTTAAAGTCAAATCTGGATGCCGTTGCCAAGATTACCAAGGATCAGGGAGGATGCTCACTGATGATCGTAACAAAGGGACTTTGCGCAGACCCCGAAATGGCTAAGATGGTTTCAAATCATCCGGCTGTAGATTTTATGGCAGACTCCAGAGTAATGAATATCAAAACTTATGCAGAGGAAGCAAGAAAGAACGGCAAAATGACAGTTCTTCTGAGAATTCCGATGCACGCAGAAGTGGCCGACGTTGTAAAATACGTGGATCTCAGCTTTAACTCCGAGCTTTCCACTATCAGACTTCTCAATGAAGAAGCAGGCAAAATCGGCGTAAAGCACAATGTGCTTCTCATGATTGACCTGGGAGACCTGAGAGAAGGCATTTTCTATCAGAACGAAGATCAGATTTTCGCAGCTGTTGAAGAAATCCTGGCAATGGAAAACATCAACCTCTACGGTGTAGGCGTAAACCTTACCTGCTACGGAGCTATCATTCCTAAGAACGACAACCTTTCCAACCTGGTTGCTATTGCTCGCAAGATCGAAGAAAAGTTCGGCATCAAGCTCAACATGGTTTCCGGCGGAAACTCCAGCTCAATCTACCTCATCGGCAAAGGTGAGCTTCCTGAAGGAATCAACAACCTGAGACTTGGAGAATCTTTCCTCCTTGGAAACGACACAGCATATGGCGAAAAGCTTCCGGGAACAGTAAGCGATACTCTCATTCTTGAAGCACAGATTGTAGAACTCAAGGAAAAACCATCCCTCCCAATCGGAGAAGTTGGCGTGGATGCTTTCGGTCAGAAGCCTTACTATGAAGACAGAGGCATTATCAAGAGAGCGATTATTGCCATCGGTAAACAGGATACTGATATCGACAGCATGGAACCGCTGGACGAAAAGATTGATATCCTGGGCGGAAGCTCAGACCACATCATCCTCGATGTAACTAAGTCAGATACTGAATACAAGGTTGGCGATGTTGTTCGCTTTGTACTGGGTTACGGCGGAATGCTCAAGACTGCAACAAGCCCTTATGTAGAAAAGGCATATATAAAGTAGGCTGAAGAATGATAAAGAAAAGATATGACAAAGCAGGCCCGGCAGTAGCAGAGGCTATGAGGAAAAGAGGCTTTGAGGCATATTATGTTTCCACTGCAGAAGAAGCCAGAGAAAAGGCCCTTGAGCTTATTCCTGAAAACTCCGTGGTTTCCTGGGGCGGAAGCATTACCATCGACGAAATAGGTCTCAAAGAAGCTGTAATAAGCAGGGGCTGCAAGGTGATAAACCGTGACGCAGTGGAATCTCGCGAGGAGAAGATGGAGCTTATGAGACAAGCTCTTACCTGCGATGTATTCCTTATGAGTGCCAATGCTATTTCAGAAGACGGTCAGCTGGTTAATATTGACGGCACCGGAAACAGAGTTGCAGCACTTTGCTTCGGCCCTAAAGAAGTTATAGTAGTTGCCGGCATGAATAAGGTGGCGGGAAGCCTTGAAGAAGCTTATAGCAGAGCACGCAAATTCGCGGCTCCCGTAAACGCTCAGAGGTTTGATTTTGAAACACCTTGCTCTAAAACAGGTATGTGCGCAGATTGCCTGAGCCCGCAGTGCATCTGCTCTCAGATGGTGGTAACACGCAGAACAAGCGGCGGCAGAATAAAGGTTATCCTCGTGGGCGAGGACCTTGGATTTTAGAAAAAAGCATGAAATATCTGAACGTTAGAATTATTATGAATTCAAAGTGTAGACTTCGCGTATGGAGGGTATGTCTTGCTAGGGTCTGTGATTTATAACTTATAGCTCAGCCAAAAGAGTGCTACGTTTGCAACGCAGCATCGCAAGGATTGAATCACCTTCGAGTCCGCCCGAAATGAAACAGCTTTTTGATTGAACATTGACGAGCAAGAAACACAATTTAGGGGATAGTTCTGATGAAACGATGGAAACACAATTTCCGTATCCGACTAATGTGTAGTTCTACGCTTTAACACAAGATTTAGAAAAGACACATAAAAATTGTCAATATGTAGTGACTTCATAAAAAAGAGTTTTATTGATATAATAAAATTGTATAGGTGCCGTTCTAAAGGAGTGAGTATTATGGCAACGAGCAGTATTTTTAACAATATAAAAGTTACAGACAAACGATTTTGCAAATCTTTAGTGAAAGCATTAGAGGATGCAAAAGAAGTGCGTTGTAAAGAAGTTGTATTCTCGAAATCTGTTAAAGAATTGAATGCAGATCAAATTATCAGTGTATTTGGGGAAGAAAACGGTGACAGGGTATAACATAATCAATCTGGCTGATGTAATAAAACTGAAGAAAAACGGGATACAAGAAGCAGAGACCGCTTACGATAAAATCATGAGCGCAATCTCTGCTTTTGAATGTAATCTAAATGATGATGTAGAGCATTTTTTAAGACATAAAGCGGTGATTTTTGCAGAACAGGGAATTGCCGCAACTTTTCTTGTATTTACATCATATAAAAATGAACCTGTATTGGTAGGGTACTTTACACTTGCAAATAAAACGTTAGTAATTCCTAAGAAAAAAATTGACTCCAAAACTTTGCAAAAACGAATTGCAAAATTTGGAGAGTATAATCCAGACTTGAGGAACTATCAACTTTCTATTCCGCTAATCGCACAGTTAGGGAAGAATTTTTCGCAGGGGTATAATTCGTTGATAACGGGAGATGAATTATTGAAATTAGCCTGTGATAAAATTGCGGAAATTCAGCTCATGTTAAGTGGTAAAATGACCTATGTTGAATGCGAAGAAAAAAAGAGTTTGATTAATTTCTATACATCAAATGGATTTATAAGAATTGCAAACAGAAAATTGGATTCCGTGGAAAAAAAGAAGGTGAGCCTGCATATTTAGTACAGTTAATTAAATATATTAAGAAGTGATGCTGACTAACTGGTGCCAACAAAATAGACAAAGGCTGATGAATAAAAATATGGAAAAGAAGATATAAAAATTTGCAACGTAGAAATTGAGACCTGGAATCCCTTCGGGTACATTAGACGCAAAAATGCATCCTTTCGGATGCATTTTTGCGTTTTGGACATGTAATATGACTGTCTCTTATACACATCTCCGAGCCCACGAGACGTAGAGGAATC
>CALZOZ010000088.1 GCA_945828095.1 uncultured Clostridia bacterium | reverse complement strand
TCGTGGCTTCATCATTTCTTTTCTAATAAAATGGATCTCCGCTTGCAGTATTGTTCCAAATCATCCATTTTTGTGTCTTTTCATCACGCAAGAGGAAGAAATACTGCTCTACATCGCCATCCTTTAGGAATGTTTTTTGATGGTCGTATACCACATAGTATTCCGCACGAACCGCTATCAGATTATCTTCTAAATAAGAATCCGACCATCCGTTTTCTTCTGCGAGTTCGCTCCCTTTGTATTGCTGCTTTACTCTCTCCGTTGCATCTTGATCGACCACAATCTCCTTGATCCGGAGTTCAAGCGTATAGTCTTTTTTCATCTGATTTTCAAGCGCGCTTTGCACCGTTTCCGTTGGAGATGTCGATGTTTTTTGAATCCACGGATCGAATACACCTGCTTGATATGCCGCAAAGCCGCAAAGCAGGATTGCTCCAATGATTGCTGCAATCAAAAGCACCCGTTTTTTTAAGAAGCCCTTATGCATGCTACTGCTTTGAAGTGCGGCCTCCTGAAGAAATCGATCATCAATATTTGTAAAACTATCATACAGCGTTATTACCATTTTTTCTCTCATAAGAACACCCCCTCTCTTTTCAGTTCTGCCTTAAGTTTTTGGCGGAGTCGATACATGCGGTTTGCGACATCTGCCGGAGTCAGCCGATATATTTTCGCAATGGTTTTTAGAGATTCCCCGAACCAGTATCGCCGCAGGAAAATGATGCGATCCATTTGCGGAAGTTCTCCCAGCCACTTGTTAAGAGCCTCGGTCAGCATTCCTTTTTCGATTTCGCCTTCCACATGGGAAGAGGACGGAATGCATTCATCCAGTTCTTCAAAGATCTCCTCGATACCCGCATAGCGTTTTTTCCTGTGATTCTTTCTCCATAAATCAAGAGAAAGGTTACGCACCACTCTGCCAAGCCATCCTCTAAAGTAAACAGGTTCGTTGGGCGGGATGGAGTTCCATGCCTTTAAATACGTGTCGTTAACGCATTCTTCTGCATCTTCGTGAATTTGCAAAATATTGTACGCAAGGCTTCGGCAAAACACTCCATATTTTATTTCGGTCTGCCTTATCGCATTTTCGTCGCGCCTAAAATACATCTCAATAATTTCCATATCGTTCATCCGCGAAAACTACCTCCTTTCACTACACCATCAACATCTCTTAACTATAAAGACGTCATTCTTGCATAAATATTTGAAAAAAAGAAGAAATTTTTTTGATTTTATCTAACTCATGGTTTAACTTTGATTCTAATTTCTCTGTACATTCAATTTTGCCTTCCTTTACTATCGAATATCTCTTTTGCGTAGCTTGATGTGTACGGATAGTTTATCAAATCAAAGTGTTCTATGCAAGCGCGCTATCGTCATAAGTTATTCTCCATATAAGCAGTAATCGTGATTGCAAAGCTTAGCAAGTTTTTACTCATACCTGACGCCCGGCACTTTCAGCCAGTGCGTCCATGTTCCCGCAGACAGCCTTGTCTCCAAAATGCCTGCGCGTGTATTGGCAGCTTCGATCACCTTGCCGTCTCCGACATAAATGCCGATATGCCCTTTCTGCCAAACCGCAATGCCGGGGATCTTTGGCATCGAAGAAATCGTTCCTTTTTCTTTTGCCTTCTCAAACATCCCGTCTGCACCGACATCGGCATGTCCGCCGTGTCCGTACTCAATTCTTTTCGTTTCCGGATTCAGCCATAGATAGCCTTTGATAAAGCCGACGCAGTCTGCCGTGCGTTTTCCAAGATAATTTTCGCTGATGAATTTCTTTTCCGCGCCGATTTCCGCAGGGTACTGCCTCAGCTTCTGCTGAAAGGCTCTTGCTGTCAGCACTTCGCCGTAAGTCCCCCAGACATAGCCCCAGCCGGCATTCTTTGCACGTCTTGCCCATAGCGCAAGGTCGTGCGCGTTCTTCGTCTTTGGATTTTCATAGCCGCTGAGATTGATAGCATCTTCTCGTGCGGCGCTGAGAAGTGCCTTCAGGTCATCGTCTGAAACCGAAATTCCAAACGCCTTTCGGAGCTCTTCGATCAGTGCATCCGTATCCTCACCTTTTTCAAAACAGTCTGCAATCTTTTCCGCAAAGCCGGGCTGCTCGCCTTTCTCATAGAGGAATACAAGATAGATGGCTTTTGCCTCTTCTGCCCTGCCGCTCAGGTCTCTTTTGGAAAGCGCCTTTTCGATTTCGGAAAACACCGACTCCATCCTTTCATACTCCCGCTGCTGATTCTCCGGCATCTTACTTACGATGCCTTCGAAGAAATTTCCTGCATCTTCGCCTTCAACGAAAAATTCGCATAGCGCGCTAACCGGCATGACAGCAAAGATCAGAAATCCTAAAAGAATCGCAAGTACCGAATCCCGCACCCGTTTATCACTGACCGCAGCAAGTGCCAGCCGTTTTAAGACCATCTGCATTTATCGTCCCCCTGCCTTTCCAAACAGCGCTTCTTTGTAGTCCGGTGCGATCACCTGAAGCAGATACCGCTCGCTGCCGCAGCGGTATAGTGCGGTGCCGCGCTCCGGGTATTTGATCAGCTCATACTCGCTTGGCTCAACCTGCAGTGCATCCATGTATTCTTTTGCATTGATCTGCCCGGCGTGAAACAGAAACTGATGCGTCGGAATCGAAAAGAGCGGCTTGGTGTATTCCTTGACCGCAGGGATTAAAAAGTCTTCGGCATTTTGACTGGCGATCGCAATCGAGGAGTCTTTTTTCCGGTCACGCTTCATGCCGTTTCGGATGTATTCGATGGCTGTCATGTTCGATAAAAAAAGATACAGCTCATCGATTGCTGCCAGCGTGTTTCCTCTGGACAAGAGGAGATTGGACATATACGATAATATGTTAAACAGCATCGCATCTTTCAGCTTCTTATTCGTATCCATCAGGCCCTTCACGCCAAAACACAAAAAGTCATCTGCTTTGATGTTCGTATGACCGTTAAAGAAGCGGCTTTCTGCACCCACGCACATCGAATGAATCCCAAGGCAGACCCGCTGCAGAGTTTCCTCGGTATAGATTTCCTTTTTCGATGCGTCGTAGTTTTCATAGGCTTCCTCACACAGCGCATAAAAGTCCTGCATGCGCGGATAGTTTTCCGGCCGCATGCGCGCATAATCGGTATAGTCATTGATGCCAAAATTCCGGTAAAGCTGCGCCAGCAGAATCTCAATCGTATCGATTTCTGCGTCGCTGAAATCCTTATAGCAGCGGAAAAAGTCCTTTAGAAATGCGATATGCTGCGAAAGCCTTGTGCTTTTGCGAAACGCTTCCGGGATATCCTCTGTTTCTTTTTCTGCTTTTTCATCGCTATCATCCGGCTCTGCCCACATCTTCGGCTCCAGCGGGTTGATGATATACCGGCCGCTGAGAAAGTCAAGGTAGGTGCCGCCAAGGTTTTCGCAGAATTCCTGGTACTCGGCCTCCGGGTCTAAACAGATAATCTGCTTTCCGGCCTCTCTGGTGTTAATCAGGAGCAGTTTTAACAGGTACGACTTTCCCTGCCCGGAGTTTCCAAGGATCAGGATGTTCGCATTGGTCTTATCCTCTGCCCTGCGGTAGGTATCATCGAGAATGTAGTATCCGGTGAAAAAGCGCAGCGCGCTTGGCGTGATTAGATCAAAGAAATCTTTGGTGCGGATTTCTTCTTGTTCTTCTACTGTGATTACTCTATCTTTTCGTTTCCATCGCATCGTCTTCCTCTCCTTCCAGGTTAAAATACTGCATGCCATCAAAGTCCGGCATAGCCTGTCCGTTTTTTCCGGGCAGAAAAACGATACCGCTGTTTGCGAAAGGATGGCTGATGATGAGCGGAGCATACTCGGTATCGTGTATCTCAGTGCTCAGCAGTCCCTTTGCCACCAGCCGCACCCCTTCCATGTCTGTGGCCTTCTTTGGCTTTTCTTTTTCTATCATGTTTTCACCTGCTTTCTCTGTCATTTACTTGCTGCTCCGTTTACATTTTTACATCTGCAAAAGGGCATAAAAAAAACAGATAAAAAAAGTTACTTTTCTATCTGCTTCTTCTCAAAAATATTTACTTTTTTCGCTCGGTTTTCTTTGCGCTTTTCGCCCGTCCCGATTCCGTGGGGGTTCAAATCTCAAAATTCGCAGAAAAACCCGTTTTGCATCCCTAAGTCGGTATATTCATTTACGCGGTAATTCGTCGTCAAAAAACGCTGAAACCCAGTCAACGACTGGGTTTCATGACCATGCATTCTAAATGGTCACTGTACTTGGTGCGGTCAAAGGGATTCGAACCCCCATGGTCTCCCACACGGACCTGAACCGTGCGCGTCTGCCAATTCCGCCATGACCGCATGAATTGAACACTCCTATTATACAACACCCTTTCAAAAAATGCAAAGGAAATTTAATCTTTTTTTAAAAAAAATTTACTGATTCTTTTATCATTTATACTTGACATACTGTAGGAAAAGACTATAATAATGACTATGAATAATTATGCACGGGAGGTAAAAAAAATGAACAAACAAATTTTGCTTTTCGGCGTCAGTGAGAAGCAGCAGGAGAATATTGAAGCCTTTTGCAGTCCGCTGAATATTGAAGTCAAGGCCGTAGAGCGCAAGAATTACAGCGAACCCATCAGCGGAATCGTAGGTTTTCCAAAATCCAAGTCTGAAGTAACGCGCCGCAGTCAGGGCAAGGTACACAATGCAGATGGAGGAGCTGTCAAACCTTACCGAATGACCGGTTTTCCTGAACCTATGATGGTATTCTGCAATCTTGAGCAGGAAGATCTGGACACATATATTTCAGGTTATGCCGCCGCCGGAATAGAAAAGATTGCTCTCAAGGCAGTGCTCACACCACACAACATTTCCTGGACGCCTGAGCAGCTTTTCGAAGAACTCAGCGAAGAACATAAAGCCATGGCACAAAAAAATTAAGCAGCCTATCCCATATCACAGCGACAGAATCGCCAGAGGAAAAGGCTGCTTTTCCTTTTTAATTATGCATAACTCCTATTGAAATCAGACCACTGTAACTGATTTCTTTTTAAGTCTGCTATAGACGCTTCTCCTAAGCAATGCATACAGTACCGAGAAGAGCGGAATGAAAACAATAATTCCGAAAATTCCGGAAACCTTTCCACCCACAACTACAGCCAGCAGTGTCCAGATGGCCGGCAGTCCTACGGAACCGCCCACAACTCTCGGGTACACAATCTGCCCCTCAATCTGCTGCACCACCAGGAATACAGCTACAAAAATGATTACCTGTTTTAAACCCTCTACAGAAATCAGCAGAATGCCGAAAACCATTCCTATAAAAGCTCCTACAAAAGGTATCAGAGACATAGCACCGATTATTAACGAAATAGTGGCAGCATACGGGAAGCCTCCTATGGTCAGAGCCGCAAAGAACATCAATCCCAATATTACCGCTTCAAGGCACTGTCCCGATAAGAAATTAGAGAAAACCTTATAGGATAACGAGGCCACATCACAGATTTCGTCAGCCCATTCCTTTTTGAAGTATGCGTATACAATTTTCTTAGCCTGCGTGCCAAGTTTTTGCTTGCTGAGCAGAATATAAATCGCGAACACAAGCCCGAAGCCGAAGTTGCTTACCAGACTGAAGACGCCGCTTGCTGCCTGGCCGGCAGTAAACAGAATCTTGCCTGAATTGCTCTTAAGACTTTCTGCAATGGTTGAAAAATCCAGCTTCGAAAGCCAGTCTCTTATCATTGAGGTATCAACTCCATATTTCTCCGCCGAGGCCAGCCATCCGGGATAAGCTTCCTTGACCATAGCTGCAATACTCATGAAGGACTCCGCCAGATTTGGGAAAATCACTCGTGCAATGAAACTTATAACCATCACAAACAGCACCAGTGTAATCACCAGGCTAAGAGCCGACCTGAGTCCTGCAAGCCACTTCATCGGCTTTCTGCGATTTATTTTATCAATCTGCTTCTCAAAGAAATGCATTGGCACATTAAGTATAAATGCGATTACTCCCCCTACGATAAGAGGCATGAAAAGTCCAAACACAGTTCCAATTACTCCCGCAACCGTTTTAAAGTTAAGCAGCGCCACAAGAAGTGTCACGCCCAGAACCACCAAAATTATATTTTGCTTAAATCTGCCTTTATCGTTAGTATTATTCATATCTTTAGTATCCATTTTTCTACCCTTTTCCTTAAAACTGCTTGATAATATATCATAACTACCAATTTACAGTATTGTCAATCTGTTTTTTTTGCTCCTCCGCAGAAAGCCTCAGGTAAATGGCAGTTGTGTTCATATTTTCGTGACCCATTATGTCAGCAAGCAGTGCTATGTTTTTGTTTTTCTCAAGGAACTGAATTGCAAACAAATGTCTGAAGGAATGTGGATGCAGCACCTCATCGCGAATTCCATACCTTCTGCCATACTTTTTCATTTGCTGAGAAACTCCCCTGGTTGTCATCTGTTCGCCGTACCTGTTGGGAAACAGATAGCGTGACTCCACCTCTGCAAAATAATATTTGCTTTCCGATATGAGATTGCACGGAATGAGGATTTTGCGGACCTTGCCTTTTGTCCACAGAGCCTGTTCTCCCGTTTTCAGGCTTTTCTTTTCCAGACGGACCAGTTCTGACGCCCGGCATCCCGTCGCTGCCATGAATTTAATCATGTAATACAGCTTATCATTTCCGTCAGCCTTCAGGCACTCCAGAAAATACTGGTATTCCTCCATTGTTATGACATTTTCCAGCGTAGTCCTGTTATGTACCTTGACGTTTTTTACCTTGTATTCAGGGTGCCCTATAAAATCACAATACACATTCATCGAGATGCACCTTATGGCTGCGGTTCGCGGCTTCCACTGTTCGATCTGCCATTGTTTGAACTCCATCATATTCCTTTTGTTTACCTCGTCATACCTTTTGAAATAGACCCCCACTGACCTGGCATAGCTGTCCACCGTGTTAATTGAGCGTTCCTTGTCAAATAGGTAAGTTTTGAATTCCTCCAGTCTGTTTTCCATTGTTTCTTAACCTCTTTTCTTTAGTATTTTCCCGAATTTTAGGGAATAGTGTGTCACTAAATTCTACTAACGGGTTAAGATAATGTAAAGTTATATGCCTCCGTAAAAAATGTTCATTATGTTCCATATACTAACCCCTGCAAGGCCGTATTCTTCCACTAGAGCCAATCTTGCTGTCCAGCTTTGCTCGTTCTCAAACCAGACGATATGCTCCGTACCGTCAGGTGCTGTGTAAGTGAAAAACGGAGCCTGTGCTTCTTCATCATACTGAATCGGCACCCCATAATAAGCAGCTCTGGCCTCAGCCTGGTAGTTTGTCAGTTTTTCCGCGCGGCTCTCACCTTCTACAAAAGGAAGAGCCCAGTCATATCCGTAGTTGCTCATGCCCATCAGAATCTTTTCCGCAGGTATCTGAGTGATGCCGAATTCGATGACCCGTCGTACATTGTTAATAGGCGATACAGGCATAGGCGGGCCGTATGTGTATCCCCACTCGTAGGTCATTAAAAGACAGTAGTCCGCCGCTTGCCCCATTCCTGCATAATCATGGCCCTGATACAAAAGTCCCGGCTGATCTACGCTGGTTTTAGGCGCCAGGGCCACAGTGGTCAGATATCCCTGGGGAGACAGCCTTTCCCGTGTGCGTGCCACCAGCTGTACATAATCATCGGCATAGTCGGCGTCTAGGTATTCGAAGTCAAAATCCACCCCATTCATTCCTTTATCTTTTATGTTTCTTTCTATATTATTTATCAGATTTTCCTCTGCCGCCGGATTATTGAACACCTCAATGGCAATATTGTCATTAAACATTCCGTTTTCATCCATGGGCGTAAGCACCATCAGAGTTTTTACACCTACCGCTCTTGCCGGTTCTATCAGGTTGTAGTCCTGCAGATTCGCCAGCTCTCCATCACCTGTAAAGCCGTAACTGAAGGACGAAAGCCACGTAAGTCTTGGAAGCCACCACTGCAGCGTCCCCGGTGTTATGGACGGATATGCATAGCCATTTACAATATAGTCAGGCAAAAAATCACCTCCTCTTCAGGTTATATTTTATTCAGTCATCTGCCGCAACTTGCACCTTTTAAGCAAAAGTGATACAATTAAGTCATAAAATTATAAGAAGAATAAGTCCAGCGGTGTGATGTCAAGTGAGAAATGAGAAAAAAATCATATACTTTCG
>CALZOZ010000087.1 GCA_945828095.1 uncultured Clostridia bacterium | reverse complement strand
ATCTCCATAGCCGGGCCGGTGACATATAAAAACAATCGCAAGACCACGGAAGTGGTCGGTGCGATACCTATCGAATATCTGCTTGTTGAGACGGACTCTCCTTACCTGACACCGGAGCCTTTCAGAGGCCGGAAAAACAAGCCTCCTTATGTGGAGTACACCGCAAGACGGGTGGCTCTTATCAAAGGAATGGAGTACGAGGATGTCTGCCGCAGAACGCTGGAAAACGCCAAAAGGTTTTTTGGGATAGTGTAACCGGAACTGACAATTGGGATTTTTTGCAATCTGGATGTTTTCTTTTTAGGCCGTTTTGTTTTCTTTTTGAAAACTTTCAGGCCGTTTTGGAAAACTTTTGACAGATTTTGTATTCAGAATTAGCTGTAAGTATGCTGCGGGCTATAAAGTTGCGATGAAAATCTGGAAATAAAGGGATAAATTGCAAAAAAAGTTTTCAAAAGGCGTTGTTTTGTTTTCTTTTTGAAAACTTTTAGGGCCGTTTTGAAAACTTCCATCATGTAGACTCTCAATCCGCGCACTTCGACTTTTTTCGAGGAGTGCTTGTGATAAAATTCTCTCATGGAAATGAGAAAAAAGAAAAAAGTCGGCACAAGACCGCAGAAAGTGAATATGTATAAGAAGGCCGGGGAGACGGGCGGCATCGAGATCAAAGTCGGTTATGCCGCCGCCGCCGCCGCAGGAATCAGCGGCGACGCCGCTGTTTCCTGCGGGCTGCCCGGAGGCAGCCGCGCCTTAATCCTGTCGGACGGAATGGGAAAGGGGATTAAGGCGGCGGCGGGCAGCAGGCTAGTGGTCAGGAGACTGCGCGGGAATCTGAAGGCTGGGATGCCTGTGGCGCAGGCCATAAAGGAAGTAAACCGGTACATGATAGAGCAGGCGGAATCCGCCGCAGCGAAGCTTTCGGCCGGCACCGATTTTGCATCAACTCAAAGCAGCGGTCAAGCCGACCGGGCCGCCGCACAATGTGCCGCTCAAGGCTGTGGCTTTAGCGAAGATTTTGCCACGGTGGACCTGACTGTAATAGACAGGAAGAGCCGCCGCGCCCGGTTCTATAAAATGGGCGCGGCTACATCCTTTATTATGAGGGAAGGCCGCGTGCGCAAGATAAAAGGAGCGGCCTTGCCGGTGGGGATTATACCGACCTTGCGGCTGACCCATATTTCCGCAGTTCTTAAAGAAGGAGATCTTATCCTTATGGCATCGGACGGAATAACCGATGCGGACAGGGAAGACCCTGAGGCAGAGTGGCTTTGCCAGTATCTTTCCAAAGCGGTTTATTCCACGGACTTTGATGCGGAAAGCAGTTCGGCCAGGCATATTGCCTCCGAAATTCTGCAGCAGGCCATGGCAAGGTACGGCCTGCGGGAGCGCGACGATCTGACAGTGGCCGTAGCACTGATTGTGAAACCCAATTCGGCCGCGGCAGATGTGACAGGTGCGGAAAACACCATAAATGGCAGAGAATGAAGACAGCTTAAGCAGCATAAGTGGCAGAGACGGTACAGAGAAATGAAGAAAAAAATCTTAAAAACCATCATAGAACACAAACTGATAACAGAGGGAATGCACATCGTGCTAGGACTCTCCGGAGGCCCCGATTCGGTGTGCCTTTTTAGCGTGCTTTGCCAATTGGCAGAGGACATGAACCTGACAATACACCCGGTTCACATTAACCACAAGTTTAGACCGGGAGCTGCCGAAGAGGACCAGGCATATGTGGAAGAACTATGCAGAAGCAAGGGACTCTGCTGCAGAAGCTTTGTTTACGATTGCCCGGCCATTGCAAAGGAGCAAAAGCTTACTCCCGAAGAAGCAGGCAGAAATGCCAGATATGAGGCATTTTTCAAGGTGGCCGAGGAAATAAGAAGTCAGGGTGTGCCTGCAGAAAAAATAGCGGTGGCCGTGGCACAGAACGCCAATGACCAGTGCGAAACCATACTTTTCCGCATTATGAGAGGAACGGGAACCGACGGCCTCTCGGGCATTGCTTACAAGCGGGACGGTGAAGGCGGCATTGCAGTAATCAGGCCGCTTTTGGATATAACAAGAGATGAAATCGAAAAGTACTGTGCGGAGCAGAGACTTGCCCCGCGCATTGATCATACAAACAGCGAAACCGTGTATACGCGGAACAGAATAAGGCTGGAGCTGATACCATATCTGGCTGAAAAATTCAACAGCAATATTGTTGAGACGGTAAACAGGCTGGGCAGAATTGCTGCCGAGGATAGAGAGTATATGTATCAGGAAGCGCGGACAATTTTCGACAAAATTCGACAGCCTGAGCCAACTAAACAAGCTGGGCCGGACAGGCAAGCTGACCGTGCAGAACAAGCCGAGCCGGGCAGCCAGGCTGTATCCATCTTCACACCACCTTTGGAAAACCTTCACCCGGCAATAAGATTCCGGGTATATAATATAGCATTGGATAATGCCGGCATGGAGGGCAATGTGACCCGCTCCCACCTTGAAGCGGTGGAAAGCGTGAGGATTTCCCGAAGCCCGTCGGCATCGGTGGATCTAGCAGACGGATTCAGCGTTTGCAGGGCATACGACAGGCTGATCTTTTACCGCAGGGGAGAACATGCGGCAGAAGACGCCAAGTGGAAGCTTACTGTAATGAACAGACAGGAATACTGTGAATTCATGGAAAACACTCAAACCAATCAGCTTTATGGGGCCTTCAGCGGCAGAGTGCTGGAAACCGGTGCAAAGCCGGAACTGAGGACAAGACGCGACGGCGATACCATAACCATTAAAGGCGGAACCAAGAAACTGCAGGACTTTTTCACAGACTGCAAAGTGCCCAAAATATATAGAGACGAAATGCTGCTTCTGGCAGCAGGTAGCCGTGTTTTGTGGGTGCTTCCGTCGGAGCATTTTCCTGATGAACGAAACAGGCAGAAAGGCAGATTTTCAGCCGATTACAAGGCCGACCCATCCTGTGATGAAACAATAATTGTGCTTGAACAAAAGTAGTTTTTGTGTTAAAATACAAAATAGTGTTCACTCACAGATAATTATCAAAAAATTTATGTATAAATAATATTGTCTGCCCGGCGGGAGCTAAGAAATGCGAAGACCGCTGAGGACGGAAAGGGGAAAAAATTGAAAAGATTCGCAAAAAATATAAGTGTATATCTCATCTTATTCGTCATAGTGCTGGCTGTGGCCTTTTTCTACAAAGGCCTTGACAATCAGGATGTGACCGTGAAGGAGGTTCCGTTTTCTAAATTTGTTCAGCTTGTCAGCGATGAAAAGATTGAGGCCGTAGAAATCGATGGAACTACCATTACAGGGCAGCTTAGCAAAACTAGCTATGTGTACGCATACGCACCGTCCATCGGACAGATTATGTGGCTCGATGAAAACTATCTGATGCAGCAGGCCGAGGAAGGCAAGATAACCTACTCCAGCCCGAAGCCTGACACAGGTTCATTCTGGATTAGTCTGCTTCCGAATGTGATAATGATAGGTGCTTTGATTTTCCTGTTCTATATAATGATGAACCAGGGCGGAAACGGCAAGGCTTTCCAGTTTGCCAAATCCAGAGCCAAGATGGTTAAGACAGGAGACAGAAAAATTACCTTTGATGACGTGGCAGGTCTGGAGGAAGAAAAGCAGGAGCTTGAAGAAATTGTCGACTTCCTCAAGGACCCTCGCAAATACAAGGAACTTGGAGCCAGAATCCCTAAGGGAATACTTCTCGTAGGCCCTCCGGGAACAGGAAAGACCTACATTTCCAAGGCAGCGGCAGGAGAGGCAGGAGTGCCTTTCTTCACCATATCCGGTTCCGACTTTGTAGAAATGTTCGTGGGCGTTGGCGCATCCCGTGTCCGTGACCTCTTCGACCAGGCCAAAAAGAATGCACCTTGTATCGTGTTCATCGATGAAATCGATGCTGTAGGCCGTAAGAGAGGATCCGGCATAGGCGGCGGCCATGATGAAAGGGAGCAGACGTTGAACCAGCTGCTGGTTGAGATGGACGGTTTCGAAGAAAACTCAGGAATCATCATTCTAGCTGCTACAAACAGACCTGACGTACTGGACCCGGCACTCTTAAGACCGGGCAGATTTGACCGCCAGATCGTAATCGGTCTTCCTGATGTAAAGGGAAGGGAACAGATTATCAAGGTTCACGCCAAGAACAAGCCGCTGGCAGATGACGTTACACCATCAGTGCTTGCCAGAAGAACAATGGGTTGCACACCGGCGGACCTTGAAAACATACTCAACGAGGCGGCTCTCATTACAGCTCGCAGAAACGGCAGATTTATCAGAATGGAAGAAATCGAAGAGGCTATACGCAAGGTTGAAATGGGCCCTGCCAAGAAGTCCAAGGTGGTTTCTGACAAGGAAAAGAAGCTTACAGCTTACCACGAGGCCGGACACGCAGTTGTGGCAAGATCCCTTCCAGATCACCTGCCTATTCACGAGGTTACAATCGTTCCTCGAGGCAGAGCCGGCGGATACACCATGTACCTTCCGCAGGACGACGTGCTCTTTGAAACCAAGCAGGCTATGAACCGTCACATCATAACATGCATGGGCGGCCGTGCTGCCGAAAACCTGAAACTTGACGATATTTCCATCGGAGCTTCCGGCGACATCAAGCAGGCAACCGATGTGGCACGTGAAATGATAACAAAATACGGATTCTCCGAAAAGCTGGGCAATGTAAACTACGGCGGAGACGGAGAAGTTTTCCTTGGAAACGACTTCACACAGCATAAGAATTACTCAGAAGAAACAGCCAAGGAAATTGACGAAGAAATAAGAAGCTTTGTAGGCGATGCTTACGAGCGTGCCCTCAGCATACTCAAGGAGAAAGATGATATTCTGGAAAACGTGGCTCAGGCTCTTCTGCTGGTTGAGACTATCGACGGCGAACAGTTCGAGGCTCTTTACACAGGAAAGATTACTCCTGAGAATCTGAAGGCAAGTGTAGATAAGGCGGGCGAGGAAAAGAAGGCTAAGGACGCTGAAGAAGCGGCTGAGAGAGAAAGACTTCGCGCCGAGGAACAGGCTAAACTCATGGAGGAACTGAAGAAGTACGACGGAGATTATCTTGAAGATGATGCTCCTGAGACTCCTGAAACTCAGGCCCCGGCAGATACAGATACAGAAGATGAACCCGAGAAAGTAAAAGAGGGAGAAGATGAAAGTAACAGTTAGAGATTGCTTGCAGCTGGATTCTTTCAGAAACTGCATAGTAGTTGCAGGAGAAAGAAAAATGGAAAACAGGGTTAAGGCAGTTTCCGTCATGGATGCTGCTGATGTGGCCCAGGCAGTGAAATGCAGCGGAAGTGAAGGCATGATGGCCCTTACCACCTTCGCAGGCATGAAAGATGATATTGAAATGCAGTGTGAAACCATAAAATCCCTTGCTGTATCAGGTATCGCGGCAATGGTATACTTTCCTCGAGAGATGGATGTAAAATCCGTGGACAAGGATGTTATCAGCGCTGCTGATGAAGCCGGACTGCCATTTATAGTAATGGCGGGGGGAGAATCATGCGATTACTCCAATATCATTTCTGAAGTTATGGAACGTGTACTGTACGGAAATAACTTTAAAAACAGCCTGATAAACAATACCATTTTCCATCTGCTGAATTTCGAAAAATATGTAAGCTTTCAACAGGCTCTTCATGAGGCCGCTGTAAGCAATGATTTTCAGGTTGTGCTGCTCAGCGAGGAGTTCAATCCTGTCTTTGCTGTAGAGACGAGACATCAGACCACCATCAACGAGGCCATAAGGCGCGGCAAAGAGGTAGCTTTAAATCTGGGCAACCTTTACAGCCTTATCGAAATCGAGGGTGTGCTGACCTACTGGGGACTTGTAAACATTAACAACGATAAACATTATCTTTGCATAGTGGATAACGAGGACAACTATTCGGCAGGCGAAATTACCAAGCTGGCTGAGATAATCGAGCTGGCCATCGGTATGTGGAAGTACACACCGGAGCGTGATGCCAAGGCTGAGCTGGTAAAGTCACTTATGAGAGGAAACAAGAGCCTGGCCTATTCCCTTCGTGAGGAGGCAGGTGTAAAGGCGGGGGATATCATCTCCGTATTCTATGCAAAGCACATAGAGACACGCCAGAGCGATGAGGTAATCGACAGATTTGTCAAGAAGGGCTTAATCGATGTGATTAAAATCGCTGAGGAAGACGAAAGCTATGCTCTGATACTGAAGGGCAGCAACTTCAAGGAAGGCGAGGATAATCTGGATAAAGCAGTGTGCCTGGAACTTTTCGATGCTCTCAAGGAAAACAAGTCGGTGCGCATTTTCCATGTGACCGGTGTTGACGGCATCGAGGGTGCAGGTGACGGATTCAGACTTATTGGAGAAACATGGGCTTTCGTGGGAAGCATTTTCCCTTACAAGAGGGTATTTTCCAAGTACGAGCTGGCTCTTGTTGCCGGCTGCATCAACATTCAGGTTCAGGGCGGACACCTTAAGAAGAACTTTATGGATCTTCTGGAACCTTTCAGAAAGGAAGGGGACAACAAGGCACGTCAGCTGCTGGAAACTCTGGAGACCTTCGTTCTGGATGCGGGCATGAACAGCGGCAAGACCTCTGAATTCATGGGTATTCACACCAACACCGTACAGTATCGTCTCAAGAAGATTAATGAAATTCTCGGTGCAGAGATTACAGGAAACCGGGTGCTTCCGGGGCTCACAATCGCTTTGGCACTGAGAAGGCTGGAGGATACTGCCAAGTAAAACGGGCAGAATAGTAATATGAAAAAAGACCAATTAAAAGACAACAACTTAAAAATTGGGAATGTGGGGCTTTCGAGCCCCTTTTTGCTGGCACCCCTTGCAGGCATAACTGACGGACCTTTCCGCAGGCTGTGCAGCGAGGCCGGGGCGGGACTTGTATATTCGGAGATGGTCAGCGCCAAGGGACTCTGGTACAAGGACAAGAATACCGGCGGACTCCTGGAAATTCTGCCCGGCGAAGGTCCGGTGGCATATCAGCTCTTCGGTCATGAACCGGAGATTATGGCATTTGCGGCCCGTGAGCTTGACAAACGGGATAACGTGATTTTCGATATAAATATGGGATGTCCTGTGCCAAAAATCGTAAAGAACGGCGAGGGCTCCGCACTGATGAAAAATCCTGACCTGGCTCATGATGTGGTCGCTGCTGCAGTAAAGATCACTTCCAAACCGGTTACTGTAAAAATCCGCGCCGGCTGGGATGCGGACAGCATAAATGCTGTAGAGGTGGCTCATGCCGTGAGTGCGGCGGGGGCTTCAGCTATCGCTGTCCACGGCCGAACCCGTGAGCAGTATTACAGCGGAAAGGCAGACTGGTCTGTTATAGCTGCAGTTAAGCGTGCCGTTGATATACCTGTAATCGGCAATGGCGATGTTACCGATGGTGCTTCGGCTCTCCGCATGGTGGAGGAAACAGGCTGTGACTTTGTCATGGTGGCAAGGGGAGCTTTGGGAAATCCCTGGATTTTCAGAGAACTGAATGCCGCATGGCGAGGGGACCCTCTGCCGCCGCCACCGACCAAAGAAGATAAGAAGCAGATGATGCTCCGCCACTTTAACGATGTCCTGGACCTGAAGGGCGAATATGTGGCAGTTCGTGAAATGAGAAAGCATGTAGGCTGGTACCTCAAGGGTGTGCCGGGAGCGGCTGCTTTCCGGGGAAAAATAAATCAGATAAACTCAGCGGTAGAACTCCGCAAGGCAATCCAGGAGATCTGACAACTGAAGAAAAGACACATGCGGACAGTTTCCTCTGATTTCTGGGTTACTGTCCGCTTTTTCGTTTTTATCGTGCGAAAAACGGTCGTTTTTCTTACATAATATTACACCAGCGGACATTTGTCCGCTTTTTTGCAGTAGTTGTCCGTGTTTTCCCCAAAACCCGCGGACAAATTCATATTAAAAAGGCACCTTTGTCCGTTTACATAAAAAAATAACCGCCACCGACTTGAACGCTGGCGGTTATCTTTCCATAAAGAAAAGGAAGCCATTGCTGACTTCCTCAATTCTCTTTTTATTATCCGAAGTATCTTTCCAGAAGACCCTTGAGAGCCTTGCCGTGTCTAGCTTCGTCTCTAGCCATTTCGTGAACAGTATCGTGGATAGCATCCAGGTTGTTCTTCTTTGCGCACTTTGCAAGGTCGAACTTGCCGGCAGTAGCACCGAATTCGCAGTCAACTCTCCA
>CALZOZ010000086.1 GCA_945828095.1 uncultured Clostridia bacterium | reverse complement strand
CATCAAAGAGCAGAAGAAGGCGGAAAGAAAGGCCCGTCAGGCGGAAAGACGCAGAGCGCTGAGAGAGGAAAAGGCAGCTGCAGAAGCAGCGGCAGAAATGGAACAGAACAGCGGAGGGACATAGTTTCTCGCAGAAAGTTCACTACACGAAAAATAGTGTTTATATAGATAATCGCAAAGGGCGGAAAGGCAATGGAGCCTGACCGGGCCGGAGCGAAATATTAAGAAAGGAAAAAAGAAAAGAAATGGAAAAAGTAAAGAAAAACAGTTCCATAAAGAAGATACTGGCACTGACGCTGGCATTCATGATGGTGTTTACAGGCATGGGCATCGGCCAGTGGGGACTAGAAGATGCTTGGGCGGATACTGGAGGGACATCAACTCCAAAGCTACAATATACGCTTCGTGAAAGCAACGAAAAGCAAGAGGCTACACTCATAGAAATTGGAACGTGGAGCCCTTCAGCCGCTATTAAAAATCAACCAGTTTTTTTATGCCAGCTACCCGCAGAAGCAATCATTCAGACAACTGATGTATCACCTTATGATAGTTGGCAAATTCTCTGCAATAACTCCAAGACAGTATCAAGCAAAAAAGTCAGTGCATCATTTACCTTTAGCGATGGGGCGACCAGTGAATATATTACCTCAGATAGTACCATTTCATATATCACGGGATCACAGTTTATAGGGAATGGAGGTCTAAATTCGAACTCGATATACTACAAAAACTTTTTAGAAAAGTTAGATTCGGCAGATGCAACAAAAAATCAGATTCCATATAACGATGATTTATATGGATACGTTCTGCGGCTGACAAGCGGAGTGCGTCCAAACCAAACGGCTCCATGCGTTATAATTCAGTTTAGCAAATCTACAGAACCAGATAAGACTATTTCAACACAAGCGTTTACCGAATTACTTGGTTCAGTGACTGGGGAAAATCAGAAAAACTGGTATCAAACAAATGATCGGTACAATGGAAAAACTTATATTTCAGACAAGTCAAGTGGGTTTTGGTCTACTTTTGAAGAAGGTATATTAAAAACAGCGCAAAGGGTTGATACTACAGGCGATACTGTTCCTAAATATATATACGATTTACTTGAAGCCGCCATCGCCAACCTCATCCCGACCACGCAGGTCAACGCGACGGAGCTGTATGAGGTTCTAAACGCAAGGTATAGATGGATGACTAACGACAATAAAATCGGTAAAATTGATGTTTCCTATTCCGGTGAAAATATAGTAACGGAAAATACGACAACAGCAGTTACATGGGCTCCGTATGCGAAAGCATTAAAAGAAGGACAAGACTATTTGAATTCCCTGTATGAAAACGGTGAACCTACTGAAAAAAATAAAGTATCTGAAAATGATAAATCTGCGCAGGAAAAGTGTGACGCTTTATCAAAGGCAATCGCAGTTGCCGTTTATAAAGATGGGATTTTTTCTGATAAAACAGACTCGGCTGCAGCGTCCGCTATGGTGAAAAAATCCACCTATGGGGACCATTACAATAACCATTATCTCCCGTATTTAGAAGAAGCAAGAATCTTTATCGAAGAATATTGTCCGGAAGCGTTAGGCAATAATCAGAATGGTACATATACAGCGGATTCATGGAACAGCTATGTAGCAGTATATACTGAATTCAAGAAAAAGTGCGATTATACGATTCAGACGAGTTTGAATAATAAAATCGGCGGGAGCAAAGAAGATTTTGATACTGTATTCTATTTTGATACTGCGTTAAAAAACTTTAAGGCGGCAGTAAATGGGCTTGTTAGCAATAAAGATATCACTGTTTCTTTCGAGTACATTAATAACGCCTACAGTGCATCTGATAAAGCAACGATTAAAGGCACTGGCATACATGTGGAAAAAAACTTTGACTTGGCAAATGGAAGCACAACGGTAGGCAATCTAATAAAACAGGCAGGTCTTACATTCCAGACGGATGCAATTTACTTTGACGTACCAACAGGCAGCGTTGCAGTCCAGGATAAAAATGTTCCATGGTTTATGGTATACATCAATGACGAATTCAGAGGAACATATGCGTTAAACGACATGAAAAACATCCAGCTTCACGATGGTGAAGATGTGCGCATTGTAAAGTGTCTTTATGGAATCGGTAGATATGAATATGCTGCAGATAACGGCGGCACAACTGTGGCTTATGCTTCAGTAAAAACCCTGAATATTCTGGGAGATTACATAGGAGCCATTTCCATAACGAAAAGTCCGGTAGAAGCTGTGGTAGGAGAGAAAACAACCATTGCGGGCTCAGTAAAAGGCACATATTTCACCAATCAGGATGAAGTCATGTCTGCGGAGGGTCTTACACTGTTTGTAAGCGAACCGTCTGAAAATAAAACCGAGATTGCCGATACCATGAAGAAGACTAATTCCGTAACGGATGCAGACGGCAGAACAGAATATATTTTCAGAAAACAGGGTTGGTATATCATCGCTCTTTACGATACCAACGAAGACACATATTATCACGAAAGCTATAATGAGGTAATTGAAAAAGGTGAATATCACGGTATGCGTGCTGCAGGATATGCATCAGTACACGTCACTGCGGCAGAGGATGAAACAGCACTGATTGAAGAAAGCCGAAAGAGCAATTTGGCAGAAGCGAAGGCATTCTACGAACAATACCATGATTACGATTTTACGGACAGCAACTATGCTGGGTTCGTAGAAAAATACAATACTCTCGTAACAAATCAGAAAAAGGAAGGGCTCACCTATGCAGAGCTGATGAACAGCTTTGATACAGATTATGCCGCACTGAAAAAAGCGTCGGCAACGGCACTGAATCATGAGCTTCGCGTTTCAAACATCAGGTCATCTTTAGAGAATCTGCCGGATGAAACCACGGAAGTGACCTATGCACATAAGAGGCTGATAGAATTTTTCCAAAACAGCTATGGGTATCTGAATGAATATGAGAAAACAAAGCTGTTCTCATCGGTTGAGATTGCGAAAAACGAGATGTATGCTGCTTTCGACGTAGCAAGCATTGAGATGCCGCAGACAAAAACAATCAGCGTGAAAGAAGATACTCTTGTACAAGGGACACATAATAGCGCGGTGATTAACAGTTCAACAGGAGAGAATGTCGCAGGATGGGTTTGGTTCAATAAAGTAACGGAAAAAAACATAGGAATCTTTGATACTGTGAAAACCAATGGAGTTTCTTCTGGCAACAGTGGGGATATAGCAAACCTGAGATCTATCACTGCATATGCAGGAAACGAGATAACGCTGCGGCGTCTTGTGACACAAAACGAAGGACAGTATTGGGTAAAATACTCTCTTGATGGCGGAGAAAACTGGGAGCTTGCAGAAAAAACCGGATATAACGAGTATAGTGAGATTTGGATTTCCATCGATTTCACAATGCCGAATATAGAAGCTGACAGTATGACTATTCAGCTAGCTCCAATGTCGAAGGCTGAGTACGAAGAAGCCACTCGCGAACAGGTAGCGCAGGAACTTCAGGAAGCAAAACAATCAGCAAAGGATGCTGTTGATTCAGCGTTCAGCAAATATAAACAGGAAGACTACAGCAATGAAAACTGGACGGTACTCGCCAGTGCTCATGTCGGAGGACTGAATGCAGTTGAACTTGCGGCTACTGTGGAGGCTGTCTCTGAAGCCAGAAGGAATGCTCTCGCTGCTATGGCGGCTGTTAAGACAAAAACACAGGAAGAGAATAATGAAAAGGAAACCGGCGGAGCTTCAGGTGTGGCACTTCCTGACTACGGCAAGGTCGTAGGAAAGGTCCACATAATTGTTGAAAATCAGACCTTCAAGACAGCTGGTTCCAATGGAGCGCCGGCATGGTATGGTACCCTCATAGACGGAAGTTATGACCTTTGTGAAAACGACACCATGATGACCGCTGTGCTTAAAGCTCTGCAGCTGAAAGGCTGTAACTGGTCTACAGGAAGTCAGGGTGTGGCCTCAAGCTGGGATGATTACAGCATAAGCTATATCGCATCCATCAAAGTGCCGGAAAATGTCCAGGCAGATGGCGACTTCCACGTCAATGACTATACTCAGCGCCTTGGAGAGTTTTCCGGCGAATCCGGCTCCGGCTGGATGGGAACCTTAAACGACTGGTTCACAAACTACGGCTTTAACGAGTTCAGCTATAAGAACGGTGAACTGGAAGATGGTGATGAAATCCATATCATGTTCACACAAAATCTCGGAGAAGATCTGGGAGGAACATGGGGTAATTCAGACACCAGCCTTAAATCACTTTCCATCAGTAAAGGCAAACTTATGCCGTCTTTTGACAGCAGCACCTTAAACTATGGACTGATTCTGGGAAGCAGTTCTGCAAACCTTATGGTATCGCCTGCTGCTTCCAATAAGAACTATCAGGTAAGAACATATCTGAATAAATATAACAATGACAGTGCTCTGTACAGAAGAACAAGCATTGTCCCTGTAAAAGCGGGAGACACACTGTATGTGGGATGCGGCGAATATTCCTGGCCGTCCATGAACAATCAGGGAGCTGAAGCAAGAGCATACACCGGAACCAAATATACCATAAAGGTTTATGAAACCGAATTGGATTATGTCAAAGATGCCCTTGAAACAATGGTTTCGGCAGATGCCATCACATACACCACATATAAGAAATATAAGGAAGAGGTGGCAAGTGTAAGAAAAGTGTACAATCTCCTCAGCAGTACGGATCGGGCCAAACTTGACAGCAAACTTGTGGAAAAGCTTGCCGCAGCTGAAAACCAGATTCAGTTCTACTCCGATATCGACGATGCAAAGGATAAATTTGCAGCGTTAAAGTCAACCTCTTCTGAAAGCGCTGCAAGAGCAGCCTATAATGCATATAACAAGTTGAACGACGAGCAGAAAAAATATATCACCGTAGCAGATACAGAGGTATACAATCAGCTTGCCGAAAAATATAAGATGACCGCTATCGCAGGCTCAGAGCAGATGCCTGAAAGCAATGTGACCACCGATAAGAAGGATACTACCGCTGTAGTTGAGCCGGTCATCAGCGAAGGAGCCGCTTCCGTAACCGTGGATAAGGATACCCTTGCGGAAATCAAAAAGCAGGCTCTGGAAACAAAATCCGATGATATCATCATTCAGGTATCAAAGGATGTCAAGGGCCAGCAGGCAAACTCCGTTACAGTGGATGTGGATGTCAGCACCTTAAAAGATATTGCAAAGAGCCAGGATGTGGCACTTACTGTATCCACGGAAGCAGGCACCGTCAAGCTGGACAGCGCGTCCCTCAAGGACGCCCTCACACAGGCAAGAGGAAGCGAACTGACCATCATTATCGAGAAAAAGAATACAACCGACAGCGAAAAGAAGCTTCTTGGAGATACTGCTGCAAGAGTTGATCTGACCGTGAAATCGGGTGCGCAGACCATCACAAAGTTTGCAGGCAAGGTGACTGTAACTCTTGAAATACCGTCACAGCTTCTCGATAAGAAGGTTGCCGCAGTGCATATTGAAAGTGCAGATAAGTTCAATCAGATGCAGGGCAGCAGAAAGACTATCGGCAATACTGCATACTACGTATTTGAGACAGAACACTTCAGCTCATTTGCACTGGTGGACGGCGAAGCACTGGGACTGGAAGTAAACGATGAAGAAGCAAACATCGAAAGAATCAAGGAGCTCGTTTCAGACATGAGCCTGAAAGCACGCTCATCAAAGACTTCCAAGAAGAACATCAAGGTTACTCTGACCGTGGATGATGACACGGCAGCAGCCATAAAAGAAATAAAGAGCATGGGATATACTGTGAAGTATAAGTACTATCGTTCAACCAGGAAAGACTCAAAGTATCAGGCAAGGATAACCAAGACAACAAAGTCCTTTATCAATACTGCAGGCAAGAAGGGAACCAAGTACTATTACAAGGCTCGTATCCAGATTTACGACAAGGATGGAAACCTTGTAGCACAGACTCTGCTTACACAGTGTAAATACTCCGTGAGAACGTGGACGAAATAACAATAAACCAATGAGAACAGGTCGTCGGGGCAGTTTCTGCCCCTTCGGCCATTTTGACTGTCAGGAGAGCACTCCAAAAACGCCAGAAAGAGCAGGAAAAAATGTCCGGATTACAGAAAACCATAAAGAAATATATCTCGCTGCTGCTGGCGCTTGTACTGATTACAGGTGCTGTTTTTGGCGTGAAAAAAATGGAAGAAACTGTGCCCGAATATCCATGGATAGACAAAGTGCCTGAAACCAGCACTGCTCAAAATTATGCTGCGAAAGGGGAGGATGAGTCAGAAGATAGCCGGGAGAAGGAAGAAAAAGCAGACAGTGAACCCGCCGAGAACCCATCTTCAGGAAAAGAAAACAGCACGGCAGACAATCTGCCCGAAAAACCGCCAGGAAATCCGCAGGAGATTTTAAAGGATGATCTGGAGGAGGATGCCTTTGCGAAGGAATTTTTTTCTGAAGATGCGCTTTCTGAGGAAATGGGCCTTGGCCCTGACGAAAAGATACAGGAGATAAAGGTCATCACAGCTCCGGGCGAAGAAACACGGGTTACCGCATCCGGCGGAAGCTTTGAAATCAGTTTGAGCACCAAAGGAACCACCATCCTTCAGATAAGCTATATCGATGGAAGCGGAAACCGCCGAAGTTACATAAAAAAGGTGCAGTACGAGAGACCGGAAGGCACAACCCCTGCCGAAAAGATGCCTGTCATCGAGACAAACCTGAAGGACGGAGCCACATATAACCAGAAGGAACTTAATTTTGATGTATGGCTTACAGACTATCGGGGGCAAACTCTTTCCTACAGCAACATGGAGGTCACCTGCAACGGCAAGGCCGCAGACTATATCGGCGAAATGGACCGCCAGACCTACAGCGTGTATCTGAAGGAAGGAGAAAACAAGATTCAGGTGACTGCAAGAGATGTCTATCAGTACACCGTCACCAGGGTATGGACCCTGTGGTATCGAACCGGAGCAGGAGAGATAATCATAAGCCTTGAAGCCGGCACTGTGGGAATTCCTTATCTCATCATGCCGCAGACCATGAAGGCAGAAGACGGAGAGAGTCTTGCATCCGTGGTGGACAGGTTCCTGAAAAGCAGCGGATTTTCCTGTCGCCATGCCGGAACCATCGAGAACGGCTTTTACCTGGCGGCAGTGGAAAAGAAAGGTATGCTCAGCGGCTTCAGCATACCGGAAGATCTGGCAGAAAAAATCGAAGAAGACGGTCTCATCTTCGACAGGGAAAGCTACGCCGGCATAGACGAGCTGGGAGAATTTGATTTTTCTCAGGGCTCCGGCTGGATGTATTCCATCAACGGCATATATTCCTCCTACGGGCTGAGCAAAGCCTATGTGCAGGACGGTGATGTGGTAAGGCTGCGCTTTACCCTTGCCTACGGCAAGGATATCGGGGGATACAAGGCCATGGGCATGAATTACGGAAAACTGAAGAATTACGGAAAGGAATGGTAGATATGATAAACAGAATTCTTGATGAAATAGGCGCTGTAGTGAAGGGAAAGGATGAAGTCATAAGAAATGTTCTCATGGCGCTCCTGTCGGAAGGCCATGTGCTGATCGAGGATGTGCCCGGCGTGGGTAAGACCACACTGGCCCTTGCCTTCAGCAAGGTCCTTGGACTGGACTACAAGCGTGTACAGTTTACACCCGATGTGGTTCCATCGGACATTACCGGCTTTACCATGTATGACAAAAACAGCGGTCGGTTCCGATATGAGAAAGGAGCGGCTTTTTGCAATATCTTTCTTGCAGACGAGATAAACCGCACCTCAAGCAAGACCCAGTCTGCACTCCTTGAGGTTATGGAAGAAAAGCAGGCCACCGTAGACGGTAAGAGCCATCCTCTGCCTAGACCTTTTATGGTAATCGCAACACAGAATCCCGAGGGCGGTGCAGGAACCCAGAGACTTCCTCATGCCCAGCTTGACCGCTTTCTTATCAAAATATCCATGGGATACCCTGACTTTGAAAGCGAGCTTGACATGGTGAGGGACAGACAGAAAACAAACCCTCTTGAAAAGGCAGAAAAAGTCTGCGGCATTGAGGATATACTGAAAATGCAGGAAGAGGCAGGCAGCGTACATATATCCGAAGAAGTGATGGCATACATGACAGGACTCTGTCGAAGGACAAGGGGGGACGAAATGATTTCACTGGGAATCAGTCCGAGAGGCACGCTGGCTCTCAGCAGGCTGTCTCTTATACACATCTGACGCTGCCGACGATATGCAGTGTGTAG
>CALZOZ010000085.1 GCA_945828095.1 uncultured Clostridia bacterium | reverse complement strand
CTACACACTGCATATCGTCGGCAGCGTCAGATGTGTATAAGAGACAGTGGATATATTCAAGGAAATAGTGGCTTCCAAGCAAATTAAAATGGCCTCCAAAAACAGCCTCTTTGAAAAAATGATGCTGCCTCCGGGTGTAGTTTCGCCCTTCGGATTACTAAACAATGAGGATAAAGACATAAAGGTTTATATTGACAAAGAGATAATCGATGAGGAGCGGATGTGCTTCCATCCCAATACCAACGAAAAGACCATATTTCTTAAAACCTTGGATCTTTTGAAATTTATTGAGAGCATTGGATATGATGTGAACATCGTTGAAATCTAAAGAACAGCAGGGATACTTCAAAAGAGCGTCCCTGCTTTTTTATGTCGGCACTTGACAGATAAATGATCGTTCACTATAATGAATGTAAACGACCGTTTACAAGCATCGAAAATATAAATAAAACCACATACACGTTGGAGGCACTAAACATGGCTGATACGAAGGAAAAAATTTTAATGACTGCACTGAGGCTTTTCGCAAGGGATGGCTATGAGGCTGTATCTGTCAGAACTATTGCAGAGGCGCTTGGCATGACTAAAGGGGCTCTGTACAGGCATTATAAAAACAAGCGTGACATCTTTGACAGCATTGTGGAGAGGATGATAAGGATTGATGGGGAAAGAGCCAATGCCCATCAAATGCCTGCAGAAAAATATGATGCCATGCCGGATGCCTATGAAAATGCGTCTTTGGAGAATATTCAAAAGTATACAGTTGAGCAATTCAGGTTTTGGACGGAGGACGAATTTGCATCTAACTTCCGCAAGATGTTGACTTTGGAGCAATATCGCAGCACAGAAATGGCACAGCTTTACAGCCAGTGCATTGTCGCAGGACCGGTCGCATATACGGAAGATTTGTTTCGTGAGCTGATAAAAAAGGGCGTATTCAAAAGGGAAGATCCCAAACTGCTTGCCATAGAATTTTACGCGCCCCTTTTCCTGCTGATCAATATGTTTGATAAAACGGGAAAAACGGGAGAAAATGGGGATTGTGTCGAAATTCTCAGCAATCATACGAAACAATTTATTCAGAGCCATGTTATAGATTCAGGGGAGGGAAAGTAATGAATACAAACAATATTAACATTCGTTTAGAGAAAAAAGAAGAATATCACGAAGTGGAAAATATGGTAAGAGAAAGCTTCTGGAATGTATATCGCCCGGGTTGCCTTGAACATTACGTGCTGAATCAGCTTCGGAACGATCCGGCGTTTGTAAAGGAACTTGATTTTGTTATGGAAAAGGACGGCAGGCTGATCGGTCAGAATATGTTTATGAGAGCAAATATCAAAGCTGATGATGGCAGAGACATACCAATTATGGCCATGGGACCCATCTGCATTACCCCTGAACTGAAGAGAAAGGGGTACGGAAAGCTTTTATTGGACTACTCTCTGGAAAGAGCAAAGGAACTTGGCTGCGGTGCCGTCTGCTTTGAAGGAAACATTGACTTTTATGGAAAGAGCGGTTTTACCACAGCAGGCAAATTCGGCATTCGCTATCACGGTTTGCCGGAAGGCGAAGATGCTTCATTTTTTTTATGCAAGGAATTGATTCCGGGATATTTAGATGGGATTACAGGTGAGTATGCACCGCCGCAGGGATATTTTGTAGATGAAGCAGAGGCGGAAGCCTTCGACAAGGAGTTTCCTCCTAAGGAAAAACTGAAACTTCCGGGTCAGCTATTCTAAAACTTGACAATAAGATGTGAATTTTCCTGACTGAGAGAGAAAATCCTGAGAACGAACCGGAGGAAAATTTTATAAAAAGTAAAATGCCTGCTTTCAAAGTTTTGAAAGACAGGTGTTTTTTGTTGTAAAAAAGAATCGCCCATGATATAATCGACATATAACGGAAACCGCTTAAACGCTGTAAAAAGAAAAGGAAGAATTATAATGATAACGGACGATTATCTTTGCCAGCTGCCATTTTGGCATGATCTGACTAATGAGGAAAAAGCTATCGCTGAACAGGGCACAACCATACGAAAGTATAAAAAAGGGACATATATCTACGGATTTAATGACGCCTGCTTAGGTATGATTCATGTGATAAAGGGTTCAATCAGAGTATATATGTCTTCTGAAGAGGGAAGGGAAATAACACTTTTTCATATATGTGAGGGGGAAAGCTGCATTTTGTCTGCAACCTGTGTTATTGGAGAAATCTCCTTTGAGGTTCAGCTTATGACGGAAGAGGAGACCGAAATAATTGCAGTTCATGCGGCAGCATATCAGGAAATAATTGAGAAAAACATTAAAGTGAGATGCTTTTCTTTTGAACTTGCGACTAATAGATTTTCATCAGTTGTGTGGGTGCTGCAGCAGATTTTGTTTGCACATTTTGATGAACGTATGGCAAGGTTTCTTTTGAACGAATATGGAAAAACGGGCACTAAAAAGATACGGATGACCCAGGAACTAATTGCTAAGGAAGTAAATTCCGCAAGAGAAGTAGTTGCCAGAATGCTGAGACAATTCGCTGATGAAGGGTGGATAGAAGTTGAACGAGGAGCAATTAATATTAAAGACCTGGATGCACTGAGAAAATTAGCAGAATAAATTTTCTCCTGAATGTGACCCGGTCACAGAAAAAATACTGATTTTTTAGTAGGCTATGAGCATAGGAGGACTTGGCAAAATGAGTTTTATGGATTTATTTAGAAGAACAGATATCAACGAAGGCGTAGAACAGTACAAGAAAGAGGCGGGTGCCGTTTTGCTTGATGTAAGAACGAAAGAGGAATATAAAGAAGGACACATCGAGGGCAGTATCAATATTCCTCTTCAGACAATCGGCAATGCGAAGCAGCAGATTAAGGACATTTCTACACCGATATATACCTATTGCCTGAGCGGCGCAAGAAGCCGTCAGGCGGCAGCTGCACTTGAGGCAATGGGATATAAAAAGGTTATTAACATAGGTGGTATCGGAGGATATCGCGGTAAGATTGTGAGGTAGTCATATGAAAGTTGTAATCGTCGGCGGAGTTGCAGGAGGTGCAACAGCAGCGGCCAGAATAAGAAGGCTTGATGAAGAAGCGGAAATCATTGTATTTGAACGCTCCGGATATGTATCTTATGCAAACTGCGGCCTGCCATACTACATAGGCGGCGTAATTGGAGATCCGGAAGAACTCACCCTGCAGACGCCGGAAAGCTTCTGGGAAAGGTTCCGCATTAAAGTAAAGACAAGGCATGAAGTTACTGCAATTCATCCTGAGACAAAAAAAGTCACAGTATATGACATGGATGGAGGGCAGGTGTTTGAAGAGTCATACGACAAACTTATTCTTTCCCCGGGAGCAAGACCAATTATACCGGATCTGCCTGGAGTTGACAGTGACAGACTGTTTTCGCTCAGGACAGTGGAGGATACGTTCCGTATCAGACAGTATGTGGAAGAAGGAAAGCCGGGCAGTGCAGTTGTTGTAGGCGGAGGCTTTATCGGTCTTGAAGTGGCAGAGAATCTGTGCGACATGGGCGTAAAGGTTACAATCGTTCAAAGACCAAAACAGCTTATGAATATACTGGATTACGATATGGCGGCGTTGGTTCATGCAAAGCTTCGTTCCAAAGGAATTGAATTAAAACTAGGCGGCGATGTGATCGGCTTTAAAACAGCAAATGACGAGATAAAAGTGATGCTTAAGGACAATCAGCCTCTGACGGCGGATATGGTTTTACTGGCAATCGGTGTTGTTCCTGAATCATCACTTGCAAAAGAGGCAGGTCTGGAACTTGGCATTAAAGGCGCAATCATTGTAAATGATAAGATGGAAACATCGGCAGAGGACATTTACGCTGTAGGTGATGCAGTACAGGTTAAACATAGGGTTACGGGCATGGATGCTGTGATTTCTCTGGCAGGACCTGCAAATAAACAGGGAAGGATTGCTGCAGACAACATATGCGGATATGACAGTCACTATAAAGGCTCTATGGGTTCTTCGGTAATTAAGCTTTTTGATATGACAGCGACATCTACAGGACTTACCGAGAAAGCGGCTAAAACGGCAGGCATAAATTGCGACAGAATCGTACTTTCACCATCTTCTCATGCAGGATATTATCCCGGCGCCAAGGTAATGACCATGAAGGTGGTGTTCGAAAAAGAAAGCCTCAAGCTTTTGGGCGCACAGATTGTGGGATATGAAGGTGTGGACAAACGCCTGGATGTTCTGGCAGCAGCAATCTGTGCGGGGATGAAAGCTGATGAGCTGAAGGACCTTGATCTTGCATATGCACCGCCATATTCATCTGCAAAAGATCCTGTAAACATGGCAGGCTTTGTTATAGAAAATATTGCGACCGGCAAGATGAAGCAGTTCCATTGGGATGAGGTTGATTGTCTTCCGAGAGACGGCAGTGTGAATTTGTTGGATACGAGAACGTCGTATGAATATGAGAATGGCCATGCAGATGGTTTTATTAACATTCCGGTAGATGAGCTGAGAGAACGCCTGGGGGAGATTGACAAGACAAAACCGACATATGTAATGTGCCAGAGCGGTCTCAGAAGTTACATATCATGCAGGATATTAATGCAGAACGGATTTGATTGTTACAACTTTTCCGGAGGGTACCGTTTCTACGAAGCTGTGTCAAAGGAGAAAACAATTGCAGAATATTCTTACCCATGCGGTATGGATAAATAAATCAGAGGAGGATGGTAATCATGAAATATGTATGTCAGGTATGTGGTTATATCTATGATGAGGAAAGGGAGAAAACACCGTTCAGCAATTTGCCGGACGAATGGAAATGTCCTCTTTGCGGCGCAGCAAAATCAGACTTTGCACCGGAACAGAGAAAAGGCCCACTTAAGAAAGAGGAACCTGCTCCAATTCCGCTGGAAGATGATCTAAGAGAGCTCTCTGCGGGCCAGATGGCAGCGCTTTGCTCAAATCTTGCACGCGGATGTGAGAAACAGTATAAATCAGAAGAGGCAGAACTTTTTAGCCGGCTTGCGGACTATTTTGCTGCAGCTGCTCCTGAAGCTGACGATGCATCGGTAAATAATCTTGCCGACGCACTTATGACTGATATTGAAAACTATGCGGGAATAAGAGCTGTTGCAGATGCAAACAAAGACAGAGGTGCGGCAAGGGTATGCGTATGGGGAGAAAAGGTCACCCGAATGCTTTCTTCTTTGGTAAATCGCTATTTAAACGAAGGTGAGAAATTGCTTGAAGGAACAAGTATATGGGTATGTACCACATGCGGATTTGTCTACATAGGTGATAATCCTCCGGAATTGTGTCCGGTATGCAAAGTTCCTACATGGAAGTTCGAAAAAGTTGAAGGGAGGGCATAAAAATGAGTAAAGTAGCTGTAAGAAATTTAAGATTATGTACAAAAGATTGCATGTGTCTGTATGTATGCCCTACCGGAGCAACTGATACAGAAGACAGCATCATCGATGTGAAAAAATGTATAGGTTGCGGCACCTGTGCGGAAGCTTGTCCAAGTGGTGCTATTAGTATGGTTCCAACCGAATATCCTGTGCAGCAGCCTAAAACAGATCAGGTCAAGGCGGCACTTAATGGAATGTCAGAGAGCAAAACAAATGCCGAAAAGATGGCATTACATATTGCGAAAGAAAGTCCGCAGGATGGTTTATGTCGTCTGATGAAGGCAGTGGCAAAATCGGAAAGGCTTATGGCTGAGGATATTATGCGTGAGGCAGGGTTTATGCTTCCGCAAAGCAATAATGTCCACCAGATACTGAAGGATCTGGCCGATAACCCTCCTGCTGCGGATTTTCCTGTGGATGCTGCCCAAAAACTCCTTCAGATGATTCCTAACAACGAAAAAAGGGAAAACAAAGGCAACCCTTACGCAGGAACACAGACAGAAAAAAATCTTCATGCTGCTTTCGCAGGAGAATCAGAAGCAAGAAACAAGTATACTTATTTTGCATCAGTTGCTAAGAAGGAAGGCTACGAACAGATTTCAGCTCTTTTCCAGAAAACAGCTGACAACGAAAAAGAACACGCAAAGATGTGGTTCAAGGAACTTAACGGCATCGGCGACACAGCTGCGAACCTTGAAGCTGCTGCAGATGGCGAAAACTACGAATGGACTGACATGTATGAAGGCTTTGCCAAGACTGCAGAGGAAGAAGGTTTCCCTGAACTTGCTATCAAGTTCCGCATGGTAGGCGCAATCGAAAAGCACCACGAAGAAAGATACAGATCTCTTCTTCACAACGTAGAAGCTAAAAAAGTATTTGAAAAGAGCGAAGTAAAGGTTTGGGAATGCAGAAACTGCGGACATATCGTAGTTGGCACAAAGGCACCGGAGATATGCCCGGTATGTGCTCATCCAAAAGCATACTTCGAAATCAATTCAGAGAATTATTAAAACTCAAAGCATTATGGAAATGTAAAAATATACCTACCTGTATTTATCTGCTAGATATTCCTCCGCATAGCGGGCGGCCATAGCCCCATCGGCAGCTGCCGTAATTATCTGGCGAAGTGCTTTAGTTCTCACATCCCCTGCGGCAAATACGCCGGGGATGTTTGTTTTTGTAGACTCATCTGCCTTAATATATCCTCTTTCATCAAGTTCAAGCTGGCCGGCAGCTAACTCTGAGACGGGTTTCCTGCCGATTGCAACGAATACGCCATCGCAGGAAAGTTCTCTTTCTTCACAAGTCACCAAATTTTTAATGCGGACTCCCGTAACCTTAGCTCCGTGCGAGGTGGCCGCAGCATCAGACAGGATTCCGGTAACCTGAGAATTCCAGCAGAACTCCACGTTCTCAGCAGACATAAGAGTTTCATGGTATACTTGTGAAGCGCGCAGAGTATCCCTGCGATGAACAACGAAAACCTTTGCTGCAACACGGCTGAGGAGCAGAATATCCGCTGCTGCCGTGTTTCCTCCGCCGACTACAACTACAGCCTTCCCCTTAAAAAACATTCCGTCGCAGGACGCACAGTAGCTGACGCCGCGGCCGACAAGCTCTTTTTCTCCGTCAACCCCAAGTTCTCTGGGTTCAGCTCCTGTAGAGATGACAACCGTCCGCCCGTAAAATATGTCATCAGATGTTTTTATAACCTTCGGGTCGGGTTTAAGGTCTGCTGACAGAACCGTGGCAAACACTGTGCGGGCACCGAAACGCTCAGCTTCATTTTTCATCTTTTCCCCCAGCGAAAATCCTTCGATGCCTTCCTCAAATCCCGGATAATTGTCTATCTGATCCGTAAGCGACATCTGGCCTCCCACGGCCATTTTTTCCATGACCAGAGTTGCAAGGCCTGCCCTGGCACCATAAAGTGCGGCAGTATATCCTCCCGGGCCGCCGCCTATTATTATCATATCGTAAATCTTATCCATTGAAACACTCCTTTTCCTTTATAAATACATATTATACCCTGTTTTGCATATAACATTTGCTCTGTTGAATTAAGAAAAAATGTGTGATAAAATTAAAAAAGATATTCCGATAAAGGGAGGGGATTAAAACCATGACAGAAGTATCTGAAAACCGCCAATTCTGCACAGATGTGATGAAAACCGCTGCCGAGGGTCTCAACTACGGCTTGATTTATGTGCAGGAAGACGGCAGCATAGGCGAATACAGTCCCCTGGCAAAGGAAATGATGGGAGTGACTCTTACGGAGGGAGAAAGCCATCCTGCAGGTGAGCTGACAAGCGGCGACATCGTGGTTTTTCTGGATAACGATCTGGGAAATGATGATAAAATGACACCGGAGGATCTTAAGATACTCAATATCAACAGCAGAGAAATCAGGCAGGGAAGTGTGGTTTTAGCTATCGGAGTGTATAACAATAAAAAGATTCAGCCCATATACAAAACCTTCAGCGACTATATTCCTGACAGCAGAATTGAACTTTCTCACCGATATCTGGGATTCACTATTGACGCTGCCATTGACTTTGAAAACCGCCGCATGAGTGTTAATCTCAACGGCAAAGAGTATTATATGAATTATCTGGAGAGTATAGGCTACATGGTGGCAATAGATGGACTCACCGGAATTGTTAAATTTTTTCAGGCCAAAGGCTATGGATACAGAGGAGAGGAAGCTGGAGAACTTCTTAGAGGTAAGAAATTCGCCGGAAAGAATGTTCCGGGGGAGGTGCAGGAATTGCTTCCTACGGTTGGTATGAAAGCAGATCAGATACTCACCGGAGATGCATTCTTACATGCCCTCAAAAATCTTATGGAAAGTGAGGACGGTACCCATCTGGAAGGAGTATATGAGATTTACAGGAGGATGGTTTACTGCCATCTGATCAGGATAAAGAAAAACTGCGACTATGACGGAGGGTACGTCTTCGTGCAGGATAATGAGGTAACGGAAAACACAGCCAGACAGACTAACCCTCTGACTGCCGAAGTGGAGAAGAGGGCAAAAAAGAAGGCATACCAGGCAGACGAAGAAGGAGCCGCAGCTTTCGCCGGTTTCATAGGCAATTCCCCTGCCATGGAGAAGGTCAAGCAGCTGGCTTATAAAGCATCTAAAACTAAATTTAATGTAATTATAACCGGAGAGAGCCTGTCTCTTATACACATCTGACGCTGCCGACGATATGCAGTGTGTA
>CALZOZ010000084.1 GCA_945828095.1 uncultured Clostridia bacterium | reverse complement strand
TCACCCACACGATAGTTTAGAGAGCACCCACACCCACACGATAATTTAGAGCGCCCAATTTAAAACGGCCCCTAAATGCTGGAGCCGTTTCCATCGATTAAGTCTTATTCCTTTACAAGTTCCTTCACGGAAGCTGCAAGTCCTGCAAGCCCCTGAATCTCTGATGGAATAATAATCTTGGTAGCCTGGCCGTCTGCAGCCTTCTGGAAAGCTTCAAGGCTCTTCAGCTTGATAACTGCATCGTCCAGCTGTGCATCCTTGATAAGCTTAAGACCGTCAGCAGTAGCCTTGTTGATCATAAGGATGGCTTCGGACTGACCTTCGGCTTCCTTTATAGCAGCCTGCTTCTGAGCTTCTGCCTGAAGTATGGCGGCTTCTTTCTGTCCCTCTGCGATGAGGATTGCCGACTTCTTTTCACCCTCTGCGATGAGGATTGCTTCTCGTCTTTCACGCTCAGCTCTCATCTGTTTTTCCATTGCAGTCTGGATGTCGCGAGGAGGTGTGATGTTCTTAACCTCAACACGGTTAATCTTAATTCCCCAAGGGTCAGTAGCTTCATCCAGAACCAGTCTGATCTTGGAATTGATGTGCTCACGGCTGGTGAGGGATTCGTCAAGTTCCAGTTCGCCGATGATGTTTCTGAGGGTGGTTGCCGTCAGATTTTCGATAGCATCCATCGGGCTTTCTACACCGTAGGTATATAATTTAGGGTCGGTAATCTGAAAGTATATTACCGTATCTATTTCCATGGTTACGTTATCCTTGGTGATAACCGGCTGCGGCGGGAAGTCGATAACCTTTTCCTTCAAAGAAACCTTTCTTGCAATTTTATCAATCAGAGGAATCTTGAAGTGGAGGCCAACCTGCCAGGTTCCGTGATATGCACCAAGTCTCTCAACCACATAAGCTCTTGCCTGTGGTACGATTCTGATGTTAGTTACCAGAAGGCCGATAGCGATGAGCACCAGGGCTCCTAAAACGATCCATTTTAAAATTACCATAATCTTTTCCTTTCTCTCCAAAATACTTGTTTAATCGTGTTTTACAGGCGTAACGATAAGTTTGACACCTTCTATAGCGTTTATTTTTACAAGCTGGTCCACGGCAAAAGTTTCCTCGGGATTCTTGCCGACGGCAGACCACACCTGTCCGCCCACCTTCACCTGGCCTACTTCATATGGGTGAATAGGGCTTACAACAACAGCCTTCTCTCCTACAAGCGCATCTACATTAGTCTTTTCGGAACCTGCCTTAAGCTTTTCTACGAAAATCTTTCGCGTGAAAACCAGCAGACAGATAGATACTGCCAGGAAAAGCGCTATCTGGACAGCGATAGAAAAATCCAGCAAAGCGGCGATAAGAGCAACAAGTGCGCCCGCCGCAAACCATATGGTCGCAAGCCCTACGGTAAGAGCCTCAATTACAAGCATAATCAAGGCGACTGCAAGCCAGACAACAATCATGCTTACGCTAATTCCTAATACGGTCATACAGTTCCCCCTTTTCTTTTATTTTGGATTAATTATATCATTTCCCGAATTTATATGCCACTAGTTTTTTTGTACGTAGCTCATGTCGTAACTGATGACGTAGAAAAATGCCGGATTATATTCACTGATTTTACTGCAAAGCAGGTCTGTTATTTCTTCTTTGCTTATCTTGCAATCCGGTGAGAGGGCAACATCAAAAACCACGTTGGTATGAGTAGGTCCCGGAACGATGCGCAGATCATGGAAATTGAGAACACCGTCAAGATCTGAGATAGCATCACTTATAATGTGCGAAAGCGGTTCTCTGTTCGGGTCGCACAGATTTACAGGATCCATATGGGCTGTGGCGAAAATGTTAAGGTCTTTCTGAAGACGACACTCTATGTTGTCCACAAGGTCATGGCTTATCATTACATCTACTGCAGAATCCACTTCGATATGTATGGAAGCAAATATTTTGCCCGGGCCGTAATTATGCACAACCAGATCGTGAATGCCGATTACGCCGTCATAGCTCATAGCTATGTCTTCGATTTCCTTTACAAGCTCAGGATCAGGCGCCTCCCCCAGCAGAGGGCTTATAGTTTCGCGGACCAGGCTGATGCCGGACCATATGATAAACAATGCTACCAGTACGCCCATGTATCCATCAATTTGAATTTGGAAAATCTGACCTATGATAATGCTGATAAGGACTGCCGATGTGGCAATGACATCGTTTCTGCTGTCAGTACCGGTGGCAATCAGAGTAAGGGAATTGATTTTCTTGCCTGCCGAAACATTGAACATTGCCTGCCAGATTTTGATGCCAATAGCAAGAAGCAGGACAATGACCACTGAGATGCTGAATTCAAGCGGCTCAGGGTGAAGTATTTTATCGAAGGAGCTTTTTCCCAGTTCAACACCCACGACTATAATGATAAGGGAAACAACCATACCGGCTATGTATTCTATTCTGGCATGACCGTAAGGGTGTTCCTCGTCTTCCGGCATGGCGGCCAGCTTGAAACCGGCTAAGGTTATGACCGAGGATGATGCATCTGCCAGGTTGTTTACTGCATCTGCAACTATGGCGATACTGCCGGAGATAAAGCCTACCAGCATTTTCATAAGACAAAGCAGCAGGTTTGAAACGATACCTACTATACCTGCCAGTTTACCGTAGCTGTCTCTGACCTGTGGGTTTTTAACGTCTTCATAATTTTTTATGAACTTTTTAAATAAGAAATTTCCCATAAACGCCTCCGTTTTGTTCTGATTTCCTTTGAGATTATCTGTCGCAGGCCATGGCTGCGTCAATAGCTTTTGTCAGCTGGTCGGGGCATGATGTGGATTTAAGGCCGCAGCGTATTCCGCCGAGCTTTTCCTTTATATCTTCGCAGGAAAGTCCCTTGACGAGTGCACAGATGCCTTTAAGGTTGCCGTTACAGCCTCCTACAAATTCTACATCTTTAACTATGCCGTCCTCGATGTCAAGGTAAATGCTGCGAGAGCATACTCCTGTTGGTCTGTATTCAAATTTCATTGTAATTCTCCTTTCAAAATTTTAGCTTCATATGGTATAATAAATCGGTAGCCATAATTAAATAATTATATCACTTTTTTAAGGAAAATCATATAGTATGGATGAAAATAAATTGTTTTTGAAGATAATAGAGGAAAGATTTGAGAGGTTTAAGGATTATTATACTCCTTTGAACAGCGACTTCCTCACCCTGGAGCAGCAGAGCATGCTGACTGGTTTCCTGAGAGCTCACCGAAGCGAAGGGGTTTTTCTCTTCGGCGGATATGAGGATGCAGAAAGAAAGCAGGTACTCTTTATGCCGGACTATACAGGTGTGGCCGATGAATTATCAGCTTATAATTATTTCCGTGAAAATCCTGATCAGTGTCCCATGGTTATCCTGGATGTGAAAATTCCTGCCGCAGAAAAGGGCAGACTTTCTCATCGGGATTATCTGGGGGCTCTCATGGGGGAGGGGATAAAGCGTGAAAAGACAGGAGATATTATTGTTGGAGAAAAGGGTGCACAAATTGTAGTGGCCGCTGAGCTAGCGGAGTATCTCATGCAGAATTTCAGGCAAGCGGGCCGGGTAAGCCTTACCGCTAAAATCATGCCAATCTTTGAACTAAATCAGCTAGAAACACGTATAAAAAACGAGAAATTCACCATATCTTCACCGAGAATTGATAATATAGTATCAGCAGTTTTCGGAATTTCGAGAAAGGATGCCAAGGAGGCCGTTTCAAGGGGCAAAGTCTTCGTAGACGGTGTTGAAATGTCCAAGCCTGATTTCTTTCTCAAGGGCGGCGAAAAGGTGGTCCTGCGGGGCAAAGGCAAGGCCGTATACGCAGGGGAAAAAGGGACAACCCGTAAAGGAAAGGTCGTCATTGAAGCCGCAATTTATATTTAGTGACTTTATATTTTGACTTATTTTTGGGAGCGAAAGGAGAAACGAATGGATAAGAGAGAACTGACCAGAATTGAAGGAAACCTCAGGTCCAAATACCTTGAGATGCCGGAAGAGATATATAGGGCCAAGGGTCTGGTGATTATGGGGAGAAGAATTAAATCGGTGATTTTTACTACTGATATTGCTATAATCAGGAGCTGCAATGCAGATGCGGTGCTGGCAGTTTATCCGTTTACACCGCAGCAGATTATTTCACAGTCTATTATAAATGTTGCGCCTATGCCTGTTTTTGTAGGAGTGGGCGGAGGCATCACCAACGGCATTCGCTCTGCCATGATTGCCAAGGATTCTGAAGGAGACGGCGCATGGGGCGTAGTGGTAAACGCTCCGGTAACTAATGAAAACATCAAGCTGATAGCCAATGTGGTGGATATTCCGGTTATCGCCACGGTAATACACGAGAGTGTTGATATCCAGGCCAGACTGGACGCAGGTGTTTCAATACTCAATGTGTCCGCTGCGGCCAGAACACCTGAAGTAGTGCGCAAAATAAGAGAAAAGTTTCCGAAGGTGCCTATAATTGCAACAGGAGGTCCTACTCCTGAGACCATTTTGGCTACAATTGAGGCTGGTGCTGACTGCATAAGCTACACACCGCCTTCAACCGCGGAAATCTTCGCGGATATAATGAAGAGCTACCGTGAGCAGGAGGATGTATCGCTCCCTGCAGAAGATCAGGTGACCATTCTGGATGCTATGGAGAATATCTAAGGGAACTTGGACATTTAGGCTACCTAGGGCATCTGGTTGGCGTGATGCAGTAACAGCTTCCTCTGAAAGTCGACCTTTGACAGGCGCATTTCAACGGTTCGCGGCGACACATAGTCGACAGATCGCTGCATCGCAGCAAATAAATTTATTTTAAATAAGAAAAAAGTCAACTCTAGGGTAGCTGATTTCAACGGTTTCAGCTTTTAAAGAGTTGACTTTTATACTTTTTTGATTACGTGTTGAGCGGCGACGAACGATAATTGTCGACCTTGATGTGGTTGATTTCAATAGTTTGGAGCATTATAAGGTCGACTCTCAGCAGTTTAGGACAGCATTTGGTCTACAGCTCTTTTCTCTCTGCAATCTGCAGCATGATGGCACATTCCATGCGCTTGCGGAAGAGCTTGCAGCCGTAGTCGTAAACGCCTGTAATGTCGCCGGAAGCGTGATAAGCATCAGCTGCACAGCCGCCGGAGCAGTAGAGTCTGGCCCAGCAGTCGTCACATTCCTTGCGTGCGTAGACATTGCACTTGCGGAAGTTTTCCTGGACACCGTTATTGGTGACGCCGTCCCATACATTGCCCATAAGGTACTTTTCGTCGCCTACAAACTGGTGGCAAGGATAAAGATCGCCCCACGGGGTAACAGCAAAATACTCTGTACCGGAACCGCATCCCGCGATTCTCTTATGGATGCAAGGCCCGTGGGTCAGGTCGAGCATATAATGATAGAAGGTTATAGGGTGACCTTCTTTTTTTCTTTTCAGCATTTCCTCGGCAAGGATTTCATACTGGCGGTAGAGCACCGGCAGATCCTTCTCAGTGAGGGCGTAAGGGTCATCAGGACTGCACACAACAGGTTCCATGGAAAGTTGGGAGAAGCCCAGGTCGGCAAGGTGGAAAATGTCCTCGGTAAAATCTGTGTTTGCATGAGTATAGGTGCCACGTACATAGTAATCGCTGTAACCGCCATTTTCGATATTTTCGGCACCTGTGCGTATGCGGGCGAATTCCTGGAATTTAGGAACTATAACATCGTAGCTGCCATTTCCCTGATAGTCCTTGCGAAGACGGTCGTGAACTAATTTGCGGCCGTCAATGCTCATAACCACATTGTGGCATTCCTTGTTTGCAAATTGGATAACTTCGTCATTAACTCCTACGCCGTTGGTAGTCAGGGTAAATCTGAAGTTCTTTCCTTTTTCCTTTTCTATGCTGCGGGCGTATGCCACCAGTTCCTTGACCACATCGAAGTTCATCAGCGGTTCTCCGCCAAAGAAGTCGACTTCAAGATTTACGTGGTTTCCTGAATTTTCAATGAGAAAATCAAGAGCACGCTTGCCCACTTCAAAGGACATGAGAGCCCTTTCACCGTGATATTTGCCCTGACTTGCGAAACAGTAGCTGCAGTTCAGGTTGCAGGTGTGGGCCACATGAAGGCAGAGAGCCTTGATGTCGCGGGATTTGTTTTTGAAATCAAAGGCGATATCTTTGTAGATGTCTTCGCTGAAAAGCTTTTTTTGTGATATAAGTTCTTTGATGTCGGACAGGCAGAGGTGAATTTCCTCTTCGTTAACATCCGGTCTGTCACCGTATTTTTTCATCATCCCATCTATAATCTGCTCTTCAGTGGAGTTTTCGTACATTCCTATGATGTCGTAGGCCACATCGTCAACCACATGGACGGAACCGGAATGTACGTCCAGAACAATGTTGTATCCGTTTAATTTATATTGATGAATCACTTTGATTGTTTCCTTTCTTTTGTATGGTGCCGACTTTGTCATGACGGCTCGTCATAAAGCCGTAAAAAACCGCCTGCGTTATCAGGCAGGCGGCCCTGGCTTTAATTATTCGTTATCCTTGTTTTCACACTTCTGGTTTGCAACTCCGCAGGAAGTTTTGCAGGCAGACTGGCAAGAAGTCTGGCATTCTCCGCAGCCGCCCTTTGCAGCGCTTGCAGCCAGATTGCGTGTTTCAATTGTCTCGATTCTCTTCATTGACCTATGCCCTCCTTTCAAGATTTGATAACTAGTATATTATACAATAGGTCGGATTGATGGTCAACGGTATTATAAAATCAAAAACTATACAATCTTAGTGGTCCAGTCCTCCACATTCCAGATGTCGGTGACGAAGTCTTCGTAGAAGGACGGATCGTGGGAAACAAGCAAGATGGTTCCCGGGTATTCGGTGAGAGCACGCTTTAGTTCGTCCTTGGCGTCCACATCCAGATGGTTTGTAGGTTCGTCGAGAACAAGCCAGTTGTGCTCTCTGTTCATGACGATGGCCAGCCTTACCTTGGCGTTTTCGCCGCCGCTTAAGACTCTCATCTGGCTGGTGATGTGCTCGTTGGTAAGGCCGCATTTGGCAAGACACAGACGGACTTCCCTGTTTTCCATGGAAGGAAACTGTGCCCAGAAGGTGTCAAGGGCTGTGACGGCAGAATCTCTGTCCGCCTCCTGCTCAAAATATCCGGGGAAGAGATAATCACCCAGATGAGCTTCGCCGCTGATCGGAGGAAGCTTACCAAGAATGGTCTTAAGCAGGGTAGTCTTTCCCAGACCGTTGGTACCTACGATGGCAACCTTCTGACCTCTTTCCAAAGTGAAGGAAACAGGCTTGGTAAGAGGGCTTTCCTTGTCATAGCCCAAAACCAGGTCTTTGGCTTCGACTATGAAGCGGCTCGGTGTTCTGGCCATAAGAAAGTTGAATTCCGGCTTGATTTTTTCTGTTGGTCGCTCGAGTATTTCCATTTTGTCAAGCTGCTTCTGACGGGAGTTTGCCATTCCGCGGGTGGCCACACGTGCCTTGTTGCGGGCGATAAAGTCCTCAAGCTTTTCGATTTCAGCCTGCTGACGCTCGTAAGCTCGCTGCTCCTGCGCTTTTTGAATTTCGTACATGCGCAGAAAGTTGTTGTAGTCGCCGGTGTAGCGGGTCAGATTGCCGCCGTCAAGGTTGTAGATTACGTTGACTACGGAATTGAGGAACTCAACGTCATGGGATACCAGGATGAAGGCGTTTTCGTACTCCTGAAGGAATCTGGTAAGCCATACGATGTGCTCGTAGTCCAGATAGTTGGTAGGCTCGTCCAGAATCAGGATGGATGGGTTTTCCAGAAGGAGCTTGACAAGCAGAACCTTGGTTCTCTGTCCGCCGGAGAGGTTGGAAACATCCCTGTCCAGTCCGATGTCGCGAAGTCCCAGACCTCCTGCTACTTCTTCAATCTTTGCATCCAGCTGATAGAAACCGCTGTACTCAAGAATCTGCTGGATTTCTCCCGCATCTTCCATCATTTCATTCATGGCTTCGTCTGATTCGGCACTTGCCATGTCTTCATAAAGCTGAAGCATTTCCGCTTCCAGATCATACATGTGGTTAAAAGCAGTTCTCAGCACTTCCCTTATGGTGGTGCCTTTTTTTAATACTGAATGCTGGTCCAGATAGCCAACTGTTACATGGCGGGACCAGGTTATGTTGCCCTCGTCGGGCATTATTTTTCCTGTAATAATATTCAAGAAAGTGGACTTGCCTTCGCCGTTGGCTCCGATAAGCCCGATATGCTCGCCCTTAAGCAGGCGAAAAGACGCGTCTTCCAGAATCTGGCGCGCGCCGAAACCGTGGGTTACTTTTTCAACTGTAAGTAAACTCATTTAAAAAATTTTCTCCTTTATATTAGTAGAGGCGTTTATCGGATTTTTTCGCCAGATGGTCGCCTACGCTCTGGAAAACCTGTACTATGATGATTAGCAGAACCACTGCCATGATCATGATAAGTGTTTTGTAGCGGTAATAGCCGTAGTTGATGGCGATTTTACCAAGGCCGCCGCCGCCGATGATTCCGCTCATTGCAGAGTAGCCTAAAATGGTGGTAATACCGATGGTTGCATTTGAAATCAGTGACGGGATGCTTTCCGGAATCAGGACCTTGACAATAATCTGGAAAGGTGATGCGCCCATACTCTGTGCCGCCTCGATAATGTCAGGATTTACTTCGCGGAAGCTGCTTTCTGCCAGCCTTGCCACAAATGGGAAGGCTGCAATAACCAAAGGTACAATTGATGCCACAGTTCCCACGGTGGTACCCACTATAGCTCTGGTCAGCGGAATTACCATGATCATCAGAATCAGGAAAGGTATGGAACGAAGCAGGTTTATTACTACGTTGAGAACCGACATTACAGGCTTTGGAAGAGGCAGAATGCCATTTTTGTCTCCTGTTGCCAGCAATACTCCCAGAGGCAGACCGATGATTATAGCAAGGGCTGTGGCCAGAACTGTTACATATACGGTTTCCCAGAGAGCCAGAGGGAATTCATTCTGAAGTACTATGAGGGCTTCGCTGACCTTATCAGGTGCAAAAATCTTATCTAACATGGTCTGTCACCTCCTCTACGATAACATCGCCGCCCTGGCTGAAATA
>CALZOZ010000083.1 GCA_945828095.1 uncultured Clostridia bacterium | reverse complement strand
CATTACTAAAAAATACTATATAATAAAACAAATTTCTTGACAAAAAAATAAAGCTATTTCAAAGCTTTCAGCGGCCTTTTTGATATTTAACTGTCAAACTCCCGACTATTGTTTATCATAATTTTATACGATAAAATATAATTAAGCAATTCAAATTACCCATTCAAATTACCCTCTTTGTGCACTTACCTTTACAAATCTCACCCGATATTGTATAGTATAAATAGCAAAATCGATTTCACGGAAAGGGGCGTGTGTTATGTTCACAAGAGAACGTTTTCGAAAAATAACAGGCGGACATACTGCTCTCTATTCCATAATGCCTATAGAGAATATACCTTCCGTAATGGAGCATGGTATACTATCTCATGAACTTGCCAAAAGATACAATCATGAATCCATTGCTTTAGAGACCGTTCAGGAACGGCGCGAAAAGAAAGTAACAAACACGGGTCGCCCTCTTCATTCTTACGCTAACGTATACTTTGATGCACATAATCCAATGCTTTCACGTGTTCGAGATAAGAATAACGAAATATGCATTCTAGCCGTAGATCCGGAAATTTTAAATATAAACGGTGTAATCGTGACCGACTGCAATGCTGCCGCGAGCATTACTCAATTCGTTGAACCGGAAAGAATGGAAGAGGTTCTTGACTTTGGTATAATATATAAAAGATACTGGACAGACCCCAACGAGTTTATACAAGACAGAAATAAACTCATCAAATGTGCTGAAGTGCTGGTTCCGGATTTAATACCACCTGAATATATAATAGGAGCTGTCGTTGCCAATAGCTGTGCAGCCGATGCATTAAAAGGCAAAGGGTTCAATTTACGAATTATCATCGAAAGCTATAGATTTTTCTGAAAGGAGGATGCTGATTATGGTAAAGATTTTTATTGGGGATATCTTTCAAAGCCAAGCTAAAACCTTAGTCAACACCATAAATTGTGTTGGCGTGATGGGAAAAGGAATAGCACTGGAATTTAAATCCCGCTATCCGGACATGTACAAAGATTATGTGGAAAAATGCAGACGAAAAGATATTAAACCCGGTAAACCATATTATTATCAGGACATATTCGGTACATCGATAATAAACTTTCCAACTAAAGATCATTGGCGTTCTCCATCAAAGTTGTCATATATAGTCGACGGTCTAACTTGGTTTGCAGACAATTACAAAGAACTTGGCATTACTTCCATCGCTTTCCCTCCTTTAGGGTGCGGTAACGGTGGACTTTCATGGGATATTGTCGGCCCTGTAATGTATAGTTTTTTAAAGGCACTTCCTATTGATGTTGAAATATATGCACCATACGGCACTAAAAAAGATAAACTCTCAGTTACATTTTTAGAAAAGAATTTAATACAAAATTACGGAGAAATATTGGGTTCAAAAAGTGTCCAATTTAATCCTAGTTGGCTGCTTATACTAGAAACAGTCAAGCGTATTAACGAGAGAAAATATGTGCTTGCTGTAGGAAGAACCATGATGCAAAAAATCGCATATATACTAACCATCCAGGGTGTTAAAACGGATTTTGTTTTTAGGAAAGGTTCATATGGTCCATATTGCGCTGATGTCAAAAATGCTATTACGTCTTTTTCCAATGCCAACCTTATTACCGAAGTGCCTTGTGGCAGGATGATAAAAATGCAGGTCACTGAAAACTATATAAAACACGATAATTTTTACACCCCTGAAGAATTAAAAGCAGTAAGCAAAACAGTGGATCTTTTTTCGAGAATAAAAGATACTGCACATGCGGAATTACTGACAACTATTATTTTTGCTTTTAATTCCTTACGTCTGAACAGCGATAGCGTGAGCGAGCAAGACATATATGATTATGTCACTAACTGGAAACCCCATTGGAAAAACAACACTAAGAAGAATTCTGAGCTTATTGATGCTATAAGAGATCTGGCAATACTCCAATGGATTGCTCCAATTACCTCTTCAGGCTTAATAAAATCTTTTGATGCTTAATTTACGGCGTTCGCATTTGCACTTGGCGAACGCCATTCCTTTATGTAATCTTCCCCAATTCCTCCATCATCGCGGGTCTGTTTCTGTACTGCTGCCGCCACTCTGCGGCAATTTCTTTTACAGTCTCTTTGCCGCCTTCGATTTTCTGCATGCGGCGAAGCTGTGATACCAGCTGCTGATAATGCTTCCTCGGACCGCTGTGTCTGGCCATCTTGTTCAGTTCATCTCTATATTTCTGTAATATCTGCTGAGGATAGTTTTTTGCAAGTGCCTTTTCATAGGCCTGTAGCGCGTACAAGTCCGGGGTTTTAAGCACGCAGTCAAGCAACCTGTCGTACAACTTTTCCTCAGCATACAACTGCTTTACATCCGCATAGGACGGGAGTTTCTCAAATATTGTTTCACGCTTTTCTTCCCATTCCTCAGGGCTGTACTGCTGTTTCAGTTCCCTGAAAGTCTCCAGACTCCCAGCATTATGATTGAGCATCAGTTCCCAGAGCTGCCCGATATACGCCTCTCTGTCACCCTGAAGGAGATATATTTCCTTTTTCTTTTCGCTGTATTCAGATATCAGGCCGCCGAAATCCTCGTCCAATGACATACTTTCGTCCAAGGTCCTCAGTGCCAGATCATATTCACCGGACTCCATGCATAAATCAATGTAGTATCCTCTCACCGAAGAATTTTCCCAGTGCTGCCTGCAAAAGCTTTCGATTTCCTCTATGTCGCAGTTTTGCTGCTTCAGCAGGCTCAGGTAGTTCATCGCCCACTTTCCCACATAATAGTTTCTGCTCCACTGGTCCTTAATGCGTTCATACTTTCTTATCTTTTCTAAGGCTAGCTCCATTTTAGGCTGCAGGTATTCGCTTTCCTCGAACTGCTCCATTATGACTCTTTCTATGTACTCTTCCAGATAGTCAATTATGGAGCCGTCCAGATGATCCATAAACCACTGAAACATATCCCGTTTATCGTCCGGGTCGACTTTCGTCAAAAGTTCTGACCACAGCTTGTATACATGCATGGCCAGCATGCCGATGCCGCCATCAGAATCATCCATGTCCGTTTCCCCCACCACGGTAAAAATGTGATTCATCAATTCAAACGCGCTTCGGTGATATCCTTTATCGATCAAACGCTGCGCATCGTTGTTCAGTACGTCTTCCAGGTCGAAGATAAAATCCATGGCATCATCATAATCGATAAAACCATCTCTTCCCATATAGTTATATTCGATATCGTCCACCCGATTGATGTAATTGCCGACATTTTCTTCGGTTTCTGCACCGCTGAGGAAACCGCGAAATCTGATCAGCAGCTTTTCATCCTCTGAAAGAACAGACACTAAATAGTTCCTTACAATATTAATGTCCGCATCCTGCACCAGTTTGCGTATATCAATCTGTGGCTTCTCAGGCGTATCGATATGCCCGGACTCTTCTTCATCCCGGTTATCCTGGTCACCTCGTTCCACTGACCATTCATACAAAACCGCGGCCATGTGCTTGCAGTTCCATCCATCTATTGCATATGGGCACGAGCAGTACATTTCCTCAATGTCACCGTCTACCAGAGAAATCTCCACCTCGTAGTTCTCTGTGCCCTCAACATCAGCTCTTATGGTATGCTCCGATACTTCCAGATTATTTACCGCGTTGTTAAGGTAGTAACCGTATCCTCTTTCCAAAATGTGTGGTTCAAATAGTTTCTTCCAGTTCATGTCTGTTCTCCGTTCTAAGTCTCCGTTCAATGGTCAAGTCCGACAAAGGTCAAATACACAGCCTGACCTCAGGCAACTCCTGCCAGATGCAGCACTTTGCGACTTCCGCACCACCCTCATCGTAATACGGCAAGTTCATATAGTCTATTATTTCCTCATCAGGAAAAAGGCTAGCGCAGTATGCAGGAAAGACGCCTCTTGGCACAATTCCGATTTTTTCTTTTTCCATCAGTCTGTTTGCCAGCTGCCTTCCTTTATGCATGTATACCGGCAGACCCTCCCTGTGAAGTGCCAGATAGAATTTTACCGACTCAATGGTGCGATTCCACGCATCACCGTCTATGCTCAGGTACCAACCTGCCTCATCCTTGTGGAGGTACAGCGATATGTGTGTGGAATTTCCTCCACGGCATACTTCCCATGGATGACCTACACATTTATGGCTGTCGTTATACCATTGAATGAAGGCCTCCGGCGAGTCACCATCAATTTTACTCAATCCGTCATCCCTGCCATCAGCATGCTTATAATACTGCTCCTTTGGCGAAAGATCTGCTCCTTCATACCCGTTTTACTTGTACCCCATAGCACAGAAACGGTAAAAATCATTTGCTGTAACTCTTTCAATCCGCTTATCCACATCGCTATGCACATCCATTCGTGCAGCCATGCACTTTACAAATTCATCCACATCATCCTTTGAAATGGGGGCAAAAAACGCTTTCCTTCCGTCAGGATAGATATCCCAATAGTCCTTTCGCAAGATTGTTCCTGTCCGATGCCATGCAGGCAGTTCCTCCATCACCTTGCGGTTGTACATCCCTTTCTCAAGCTGTATTATAACTTCTTTTACAGCTTCCAGAATCCATTCAACAAACTCAGAAATGTTGTACTCCATTCCGCCCCTTTCCATTGACGGATCTATTTCTATAACCAGTTTATGCGCAAGGAAAATGCAGCGGTATCCATTAGCCGGGTCTTCTGCAATCTGAAAATTGTACCATTCTTCTTCGTTTGGGAACTCCGCTTTCCAAAGTTCTTCGAATTCTTCCCGAGTCTTCACATCTCCCCAGCTTACCATCTCTTCAAAATCGCCATAATCCTCGATGCGGCCTCTTTCTGCCTTGAGCCACAGCTCGCGCACACTGTTATCTGACGCAGGTTCTATTTTCTTAATAATATCAAACAACTGGTCCAGCAGTTCGTAAGAATGCTTATCGTAGGAAAATGAAAAATCAAATTGACGGTATCCAAGCCTGCCAAGCCAGTCAATATAATGCTGTACGGCAGGTGCTTTAAGTTCTTTACTCATCTGTATATTTCCTTCTTTCTTACACTAATTACTATTATTACACCAATTTCACCCTATACTTATGTCTAAGTGCCTGCGATAAAGCCGTGTCTGCATACGAAATTAGCCCGTCCTTCTGTAATCGTCCGAAAACAATTCCAGGGTCGCGCCCTATTTCCTCGGCAAATTTTCTGATTGACCTTTCGCTGATTACGCCTTGTTTCTTAAAACTTTCATAAGCCTCTGCAGGAATCAGCTTATCTCTTGCATACGAATCCGCCGCGTCTTCCTCATCGCCTTTTTTGTCGCACAATGAAATGCCATAGTCTCCGTTGACTATATGCCCTATCTCGTGGAATAGCGAGAACCAGAAGGTATCAGCGTATTTGTTCCGGTCATTGACCATGAGCATGACCTTATCGCCCACTTTTTTAGTAGCTCCGTTTATACCGGAATTTTTCAGATTCGGCAGAACTACCAGAATAACACCGGCTTCCCAGAAAGCTTTTTTAACCAGTTGCAAAAATTCCCCATGACTAGATGTCAAAGTAAGTGCATACTCGATGGCTTCCTGGAATTTCTTCTTATTAAATTTAGGTCCGGACACCTTTAAGGCTTTGTTAATAGCAATCTGAACCATAATGTTTGCATTTACAACATTGGACGGGCTCAAACTTTCCGAATGACTACGAAAGCTGGATGCTAAATCCAATTCTTTAAAAACACTTAAAGTAGCGACCCCCAAAAACGATCTCACCTTCTCAACCTGTTGGTCTGTTTTTCTCGGAAGATCCGGCAATCCAAAATTCTCAACAAAATATTTATAATCCGTCAGCTTCAACACTTGCTTTTCTTTAGCCAGTTCCTCATCAGATTTAAACTCAGCAACCAGAGAATCATATTTTTTCTGCAAATTCAGCCAATATTCAACGCTCGTTCCCACCATTCTCGAAAGCTTCATTGCAATATCGATGGACAAGCTCTGATTTCCGCTTATCAAAACGCTCAAATTCTTTGGCGTTGTGTCCAGCCGTTTAGCAAAATCCTCCTGCGTCAGCCCACTTTCCTCTACAAGTTCCTTGATATAGTATCCCGGGTGGAAGGCAACAGTGTCCTTATATTCAATATAGTTACTCATAATGTTTGCTCACCTTTCTAATTTCAACAATTTGCACAATTCCGGCAATCTCATCAATGTTACATGGCTCAAATGGTTTTTCATCTTCATCTAACGGTCTTAAAATAATACGCCATGGTTCTTGTTTGCCTTTTACATCAATTGCAAAATATCCTTCATCTCTTCCTTTTAAATTATGAAAACGTAATGCAGGTTGCACTATAATATCTTTTATTATCGTTGCACTTTCTAGTCTGTTAATTACATCTAACAACTTTATCGCAAGCATCTTATTCCCGCCGAACAATTTCTGTGCTTCTTTTAAGCTGGTACATTGTTTCTCAACTTTTTTATCTGAGTATGTAAGCTTCACTTCTACCTCCTTTTGAAATTACCTAATAGGTAATTTTATTTTAACACGTGTTGCGTGTATTGTCAATCGTGATGCTTGATTAAAAAACTTCTCCCCTACGATTTGATTCCTTGTGTGTAATCAGCATAAATCTATTCAAAACTGCCCAGATATTTGCACTGATTCTCATAATTGCTGTTATGTTCACTTTCAGCTTTAGCTCAGCGTTTGCTGCGGAAGTTGCTACACCAGACGAAGCAAATTTAGTTAAAGCTGCAAATGCATATGCTCAGGGCAAAGTAGCAGAGACGATTGAGCAAGCATATAAGACTGTCCTTGCTGCATCAACAAATACTGTTGATTATATCACTGAGGCAGCTTGGGTTGCTGCTAGCGCTGATATTGTTAAAGCTATTCAGAAGGATATGCAAGACAAAGCAGATGCATATTTAGCAGACCGTTCAACTCTCACAGATATAAGTGGCTGGAATGCTTATCCAACTGACATGAACTATACTGCCGATAAGTTATTTGGGGCTGTAAGTGCTACGGGCAAATATGCTGCGTTATATCAGGGATATACCGCATGGGCAGCTGACTTAAATTCAGATACTAATGAATACGCAGTAATGGCTGCAAGAGCACAGTTCGAGATGGACTACAATGATGTTGTAGGCGTTTACGACAAGGTTGACTTAGATGCTTTATATTCTAAAACTACTCCAGCAGAGGGAGACTCATATTATGTTCAGGCTCAGAAAGCTATTGCTAAGTCCCTGAAGACTATAAAAGATATCTTCTTCGACTCTGAAGGAAAAGTAAAAACCCTTTATACTAAAGTAAGTGATTATGAAGGTTGGGTATCAAGTGTTGACTCAAGAGTAAATGGCACAATTGTAGTAGCTGAAGTTACTCCTGTTGGAAAGGTACTTTGGGAAGGTACAGATGTTGTTAAGTACTACTATTTAGACTCCGCTACAATTAAGACTAAAGATAGTGAAGCCGTTGAAGATGCTGCTACAGCTGCAACTACTGCTGCTTTAAAGGCTAAGGTTGCATCAAACATCGCTAATTACGCAAAAGATCCTGCATATGACAAAGACTTTGCTGCAGACTATGCTGAAGTATTCAATTACTTAGCAGAAAAAGATCCTACATTAACAGGACTTGATACTAAACTTAACAATCATGCAACACTTTCAAATCTTACTACTTTCAAAGCTACCTATAGTGATGCAATGTCCACTGCTATCGCTAGAATATCAGCTTTAAATGCAACTGCTGATAGATATGCAGCTGAAAAAGATGCTACCGGAGCATTAGTAAGAGATGCTAAGGCTGTTGCTGATTTAGTAGAAAAGGCAAAAGAAAGTGAATATAAGAGTGCTACTGGATTTACTTCCAACACATATCCTGCTGCTACTGCAGAGAACGATATTAAAGCACTTAACTTAGCTACTACTGCTTCAAAACTTGCATTCGATAAGGAAGCTAAGAAGTCAGACCTTGCAGATGAACTTGAAGGCAGACTTGACAATTACTATGCATTAGAAGCAGAAGCTCTTAAAGCTGAATACGAAAAGGCTTATGCTGCAATCGATGCCGCAACTGACGCAAGCGAATTTGGCGCTATCGTTTCCGACCTTGCAACTGCAACGGCAGCAGATAAGATTCGTCAGAAAGGTGCTGTAGAAGGATTATTCGTTTCTGTGCCTGCAATGAATTCAGAACTGGCTACTCAGGCAAAGGCTCTTAAGGCTTATGTAGAATATAAAAATTCTGGTTTAAACGGCGCTTCATATGAAGATGCTTGGGTAAACTACAAAGAAGCTAACTTATCCGACATGCTTCGTGATTACTACATTGAAAACAATGCAAGAACTGCTGCAGAGATGAAGGCTCTCACTGGCGCTGTAGAGGCTGTAGCTGCCGGACTCCCAACCACTGCTGAGTTAAATGCTGCCGCTAAGGCTGCAAAAGATGCTGTAAACGCTGTGCCTGCAAAAGTTACTTCTGCTGATAAGGCTACTGTAGTTGCTGCTAAGGACGCTATCGATGCTTATAACGATTTACTTAAAGCAGCTGGTCAGTCTGCATCAACACTTACTGTAGCTGCAAAGCTGACTGCATTAGACACAGCTCTCACAAATGATTATCTGTTAGCTTTCGCAAAGGCTGACAAGAACGATAAGGCTGCACTCAAAGCTATTGCAGACGAGATTAAGGCTGTAAATAATGAATTAGCTGATTACGGTGTAGTAGTAGAAGTTCCTGCTTTAACAGATGCATTAGCTAAGATTAAGGCAGCAGAGAAAAAGGCCGTTGAAGATGCTATCAAGGCTATTCCTATTAACGTAACAGAAGCTGACAAAGCTACGGTTCAGAAGGCAAGAGAACTTTACGACGCATATGTAGCTGAATATACTGATTACACAAAGGGTGCTCCTTCTGATGAAGGTTATGTTGCTGATGACTTTGGCACATTATATGGTCAGCTGGTAGCTGCAGAAGCAACTCTTGGCTTAAACTATGATGCTGAAGAAAATGCTAAGGCATACGTTCAGGATCTTAAGATCGCAGCTAGATCAACTAAGACTTCAAAGGGAGTTAAAGTTACTATCAAGGCTGACGTTCAGCCGTTACTTGACGCTGGATTTACAGTAGAATACAAGTTCTACAGATCCACTAAGTCAAATAAGAACTTCGGTACAG
>CALZOZ010000082.1 GCA_945828095.1 uncultured Clostridia bacterium | reverse complement strand
TTGGTAGAGCGTTGCGTTCGGGACGCAAAGGCCGCAGGTTCGAATCCTGTCATCCCGACCAGATAAAGGAATACACCCTTCAGGGTGTATTTTTTTATCTGTTTATGAATAGAGGATTCGAACCTCGAGGAGGCACAGCCGTCAATGAAAGGATTCGGTGAATCCTTGAATAGGCTGTGGTCCGCAGCCGCCCGCAAAGGGGGCGGCAAGGAGGCAGCACGCAAGCGGCAGCGAAGCGGGCGGTCGAATCCTGTCATCCCGACCATATAAAAACCGCTGTAACCTTGTATTTGCAGGGCTTCAGCGGTTTTTTGTTTTGTGTGTAAATTGTTCTTTTATTGCCAGTCAGATTAGTTCCGCTAACATTCCGCTAACATTCGGCTAACATTTGGCTAACTCTCCCCTTCCCCATTCTGCCTGAAGAATACCATCAGCAGTATAGCAGCCAACATGGACATAGCAGCCCCAAACAGGAAAGGCACAGCAGTCCCGAATTGATCCCACAGGAATCCGCATATGACGCTGGCCGGAAGCAGTGCTATTCCGGAAACCGTAGAGTGAAGTCCCAGCATAGTTCCTTTCAGCCGGGCAGGAGCGATTTCCGCAATCAGAGCACGTTCAACCCCTGCAGTCATGGCGGTAAATACGCCGTAAACAGCAAATATAACTATGAATGCCGGGGCAGACGATGCGAAAGCGAAACCTGCATATACTGCACTGAACAGCAGATATCCGCAGGTCAGCACGCTTTTTCTGCCTATGCGGTCGGACAGTTTTCCAAAAGGCACCGCCAGTACCGACGCCGTCAGGTTGTACAGAAAGTACAGCAGTATGACGTTGGTATCATCAAACCCTGCGCTCTTTGCACGGAGCAGCAGAAATGTATTTGACGAATTACCAAGGGTAAACAAAAATACAATAAACAGGTACAGCTTTAGTCTGCCGTCCAGGGATGAAAACCCTGTCCAGAACTTTTCTCTCTGCTTAATCTGACGAGGCTCCTTCTTTTCCTTTATAAATGCAAACATCAGAAGAGCCAGCACAGTGGGCACTATAGATACAATAAAAATAAATCTGTATGTACCTATCATATCCGCCCCCGTACCGCCGAAGCCGTGATCCGATGCGAAGCCGTCCGCCAGGCCTTTCAGAAGCATATACGAAAGAAGAATTCCCAGGGCCGAACCCGCCATGTCAAGCGCTTTATGAACACCGAAGGCTTTGCCCATATTATCTCCCTCTGCGCTTTCGCTGACCATAACATCACGAGGAGCTGTACGTATACCTTTTCCGAGGCGGTCGATAACCCGAGCTGTCAGTATTCCCACCCAGCTTCCCGCAAACAGCAATGCCAGTTTGTATAGAAGTCCTGTCGCATAGCCGGCGAAAGCTATGGGCTTTTTCTTTTTATATTTATCTGTTATGTATCCGCTGAAAACCTTCAAAAGGCTTGCAGTGCTTTCCGCAATACCCTCAATAACACCGACCAATGCCGGAGTGGCACCGAAGGCCGCCGTCAGATATAAAGGTATAATAGGATATACCATTTCAGAGCTTACATCCATAAAGAAGCTTATAAGCCCCAGAAAAACAATGTTACGCATTATAACGAGCCTCCCCCCTAGTATTATTTAAAATGAACAGCTGCCCGACACGATAATCGGGCAGCAGATTTTACTGTCTATAGAAGCAGCATCTCCTCTTGCCACTTCGCTTTGCATTGTACATAGCCTCGTCTGCAGCCTTATACAGGTTCTTAAAATCTTTTCCGTCAACAGGATAGTATGCGACGCCTGCGCTGATCGATACGGCTATACCATCGGTGTTGCTTACATCCAGATAATTCTGAAGGGTACGCAGCATTTCCGTCGCCTTTTCTTTGGAGATTTTTTCTTTTACATAGACAGACATCTCGTCGCCGCCAATTCTGCCTGAAATCGTTCCATCACCGAATATTAGCTTGAATTGTTCCGCTATAATTGACAGGATGCTGTCGCCGCATTGGTGGCCGTAGGTATCATTGATTTTCTTAAAATCGTCAATATCAAGTACCACCATAGTTCCCTGATCACCGTTGTCCAAAGCCTCTTTTACTCTTTCTTCAAAAGTTCCTTTATTTAGAAGCCCTGTCAAACTGTCGGTTATGGCTTTGCGCTGAAGATTATCTTCCCTAATCTTCTGGTCGTCAATGTCTATGATTTTTCCGATTACGGATGACAGTCTATTGCCATCGTATAGATATTTAAACTGGATTTTTACCCAGAAATACTCCCCGCTCTTTTTATTCGCACCCGTTTCCGGCTTCATTAGACGAATCTTTACGGAATCCTTTTTTGTAGTTCCGCCGGATAAAAGTCTTTCCATAACATCCATATCTCCCGGGAAAATCCACTGGTTAAGCATGTTTTCTCTAAAATGTTCGATGACGGTATCCTCAGCCCTAAACATACTGTGAACATTAGGTGTAAACCTCATCAAATCTTTTTTCAAATCGTATTCAAACAGCACCAGATCCGAGAATTCCTCCAGGAGCATATAACGTCTCTTTTCCATCTGAGAATGCTTACGAATGCTAAACAGCATCAGAAGTATCACAGCAACCACTATCAGCACTGCTGACACAAGGGCCAGCATGCATAACAGGCTCCTGTTAAAAAGGTGCTCTGAAACCATACGCAGTTCGTCTGCCTTAAACACTACAACAATCCTCAAATCATTAAACGAAATGTCTGCCACTGACACATACAGAGAAATATCGTCATATGTCTGCCCAGCAAGAACGCTTCCACGTCCGCCGTCATTTAATAATCCCTCTATTGTCGTTCGGCTGTTTTCATTGCATTCTTCGCAGACGCTTTCTATAGCATCACAGATATTCCGGTAATCCAGGAGACGGCTGTCATCTGAACACATCTCTATAATTGTGCCTTCATCATCCACTATATTTGCTGCAATTATGCTTCCGTAAGGCGATACTATTTCGTCAAAGTTTGAAAGGATATCAGTATCAACAACTGCCTCCAGACACCCCCTATTTTTGCCTTCTGCAAAAACCGGAACCCTCACGGTGAAGCAATATCCATCATCAGAACCGTTTTTGCAAGGTGTGATCTCAGAAACAACTATATGGTCTACGTAATAATCCGGTAAAAATCTAAAATCAATATTGTCTACATTTTCATTAAGGGTGTCCACATATTTATCGACATAATCCTGGCTGTTGTCTAAGGAAATCACCTTAAGGCATGTATCTATGGCATTCGCTATATCCTCCACATGGTCTTCAATATGTTCCACCTGAGAAGCAATATAGGTATCAAGAGTACGTAGTATAGACTCACCGAACATTTCATCCGTGTCCTTTACAAAGCCGGTAAAAGCGGTAAAGAAACTGCCGATTATAAACATGAGGCATACAATCAGAATTGCTGCGCCGTCGGACACTTTAATTTTTCTGTAACCAGGTTCTCTTTTCCTGTTTACAGTGCCTGATTTAGTATCGGACGCTTTTTCATTTTTCACCGGTGCCGCCTTGATTTCTCCCTCACCATAAGAAGGCACATTATATTGTCCTCCTAATCTTTCATAGGTATCGTAAAACTCATCAGGATCTACGGCACATGAGAACAGAAATCCCTGAGCAATGGTGCAGCCCAGCTTTCTCAGATACCGCAGCTGCTCTTCTTCTTCTACTCCTTCACAAACGATTTCTACTCCTAATCTATCAGCAATATCTATGATATTAGGTACGATAGCATTATTTTTTTCGATATATCTTTTATCTAGGAAAGTTTTATCCAGTTTCAGGACATCAAAATTCAGTTTCTGCCAGATTCCTATGCCTGCATATCCTGCCCCAAAGTCATCTATAGAAACTCTATACCCATATTTATTCAGCTCATCAATCAAGACCCTGGCTTTCTGGAATTCATTGAGCAGAATTGTTTCCGTCAGTTCGAATTCTATAAGATTTTTAGGAACTCCATACTTTTCTACTATATTGTGAAGTTTCGCGGCAGTACCGGGGTTTCCTATATGCAGTCTGGAAAGATTCACGGAAGTTGGAATAACCGGAAGTCCCTTTCCAATCCTCTGTGACATATGGCTGCAAACCTTCTCAAGAATCATAAAATCAAGTTTTATCACGGAGCCGGTTTCCTCCATGTTTTCAATAAATTCCTGAGGTTTAATCACAGAACCGTCTTCTCCAATCATTCTGGCCAAAGCTTCTGCTCCGATAATTCTGCCGGAAACCATATTTACCTTAGGCTGGAGCATGAATATGAAGCGGTCGTCATTAAGAGCCCGATTTATAACCTTTTCACGATCGTAGAAGTCTGACTGATACTTCATGAAGCTTCCATCGCTGAAAATAACATATGGAGAGCCATTGAATTTTGCCTCTTTCCTGATGGCATTTACATTGTCAGTGGCAGACATAATATTCTTTTCGTTCAGCAGTAAAATGCCTCCGGAAATTCTCAGATTGCAAAGAGGATATTTTTTTTGCTGCTCATCGATGAAATCATTGGCTAAACGGGTAAAAGAAGCAATGGGGTCGTTGGGTTCTTTTGTTTTTACTATAAAAGTGAAATGATCTGCATAAGCGTGTACACAGCAGACAACCATCGGAATGCTGTTGATATAATCGCGCGCAGCACAAATCAGGTCTGTGCCTTTTTCGATCCCGTAAAGATAGTTCACCATCTTAAAATCCATGAAGTCAGTGCTGACAATGTATACTAGCTCGTCTTCTGATTTTTCACGGTATATCTGCTTCGTTTGCTCTAAAAATTCAGTGTATTTTGCCATTTTTTTCTCCGTGGGTGATATCTCGTGCAGACCTCTGCTTTTAGGATTACACCTAATATATGTTTATGTTCTTCTTTACATTTTCCATAATAGTTGTATTGCCGGCATCCTCAATGTGCTCCCTCATTTCTCTAGGAGCCTCTTCATATCTGGCAGGATTTCCGTTGCCGCCTACACAGCCTCCCATACAGGCCATTCCCTCTATGAAGTTTCCGTCCAATACACCTTTTGACGCCTTAAGCAATGCACTCTTGCACTGGTCGATTCCCTGGCACACTACCGGCTTGTACTCAAAGTCGTTGATTTCCAGTTCCTTAAGAGTCTGCTCAACTGCTGCGGCAAGGCCTCCTGTCCGGGCGAACATTCTGCCATAGTAGGATGCCTGATTCCACTCGGTAATTTTCTGCTCCTTCAAAAGAATGTCACGGCTGTCAAAGAGAGCCTGCAGCTCTTCAAAGGTCATAACGTAGTCCACATAAGGGCTTACGGTTTCTTTTCTTATTTCGGCTTTTTTGGCTATACACGGTCCGATGAAAACGATGACGGAATCCGGCTTTTTCTGCTTGATATGTTTAGCCAGCTCAGCCATCGGTGAAAGGTTATGGGAAATATGTTCCGCCATCTTAGGATGTTTAGTTTCAACGTATTTAACGAAAGCCGGGCAGCATGAAGAGGTTAAAAATCCTTTTTCCTTCAGCTCCAGACCTTCCTTATAGGCTACCATTTCTGCTCCTACTGCAACCTCAAGCACCTCGTCGAATCCCAGCTTTTTAATGCCTGTGATTACCTGTCCCAGAGAAGCGTATAAGAACTGGCTGGCGATGGACGGTGCTACAATAGCTATCATTTTGCCCTTTTCACATTTGTCTTCCGCTTCTTTGATTTCTTTGATAATACTTACAATGCTGGACACATCTACAGTAGCGCCAAAAGGGCACTGGTAGACACATGCTCCGCAGGAAATGCACTTTTCTTCATCTATGGTTGCTTCGCCTCCCGGACCCATGGAAATAGCACCTACTTTACAGGACCTTTCGCAAGGTCTCTGAAAATTATGTATAGCTCCGTAAGGGCATTCCTTGGCACACCTTCCGCATTCCACGCACTTACTCTTGTCAATGGATGCGTGCTGATTACTGTCTATACTGATGGCATCCCGCTTGCATGCCTGCTTGCAGCTATGGGCAAGGCAGCCTCTGCAGAGGTCCGTTACCACATATCCGGCTTCAGGACATTCATCGCAAGCGATCTTAATAACCTGAACTATGTTCTTATTATTACGGCTGCCGCCGAGTGCCAGTCTGATTCGTTCAGCCACCACCGCTCTGTCCTTGTATATGCAGCATGTCTGAGGCGGCTCATCCTTTGGAATTACCTCGCTGGCAATCTCATTAAACTCCACGAAGACATCATTTCCCTGCCATGTCTGGTAGGCTACTTCTCTCAATACTTTATATTTTGTTTCTTGAACTTTGTTGTCAAAAAGTTTCAATTTACATTTCTCCCTAAAAAATTACATTAATCCATTTTTTATAATAACATTTTTTTACTGTTTTTTCAATAGTTATGGTTAATATTAAATGCTGAGGTTATCTGCCCTCCGCTGGACAAACATCAGTTCTTCTGCTATACTGTTCTTATATACAAAAGAGCGGGAACCAAAGTAAAGGAGGTGCGATGCCATGCTTGAAAAGCAAAACAATAACCAAAAAGACCGTGTCATACTGCACTGTGACATGAATGGCTTTTTCGCGTCGGTGGAACTGCTTTCACACCCAGAGCTTAAGGACAGGCCAATGGCCGTCTGTGGCAGTCCTGACAAGCGTCACGGCATAATTCTGGCGAAGAACGAACTGGCAAAGAAGGCCGGCGTCGTTACTGCAGAAACAGTGTGGCAGGCCCTGAAGAAATGTCCCGACCTTCAATTCGTGCCGCCTCATATGAGCAAATACAAGCATTACTCTCGCCTGATCAACGAAATATATAAGCGATTCACCGACATGGTTGAGCCTTTCAGCATAGATGAATCCTGGCTTGATGTGACTGCCAGCCAAAGCCTTTTCGGCAGCGGAAAAGAGATTGCGGACACCATCAGAGAGACGGTGAAGAGCGAACTGGGCCTTACCCTCTCGGCAGGAGTATCCTTTAACAAAATCTTCGCCAAGATGGGATCGGAGTATAAGAAACCGGATGCCACCACTTTGATTACCCGGGAAAACTACAAACAGATTCTATGGCCGCTGCCGGCACGTGAAATGTTTTTTGTAGGCAAAGCCACGGCACAGAAGCTGGCAGCCGCGGGTATAAACACCATTGGAGACATTGCACTGACCAGTCCGGATGTTCTGGAGCATATGCTGGGTAAACAGGGCAGACAGCTCTGGGAATACACCAACGGTCTTGATACCAGCCCTGTGGCACGAGCAGACGAGGCAGAAAAAATAAAATCTGTAGGAAACGGCGTAACATTTACCCGCGACCTTGTAACAGAGGATGATATAATTACTGCAGTGACTTCCCTTTCCGACACGGTAGCAGGCAGGCTTAGAAAATACGGCATGAAGGCCTGCGGTGTAAAGGTAGATATAAAAGACCCTTACTTTAAAGTTATTTCTCGCCAAAAACAGCTTTTTACGCCAACCAATCTGGCGTGCGAGCTTGCCAACAGTGCTATAGACATAATACACTCCTCATGGAAAAAAGGCAGTCCTATCAGGATGCTGACTATAACAGGTATCAACCTCACTGATGAAATCTTTGACGAACAGCTGAGCATCTTCGGCGGTGACAGCGAAAGCCGCAAAAAAGGGGAACAAATAGAGCGCGCCATGGATGAAGTGCGAAAAAAATACGGCAGCAGTGCCATAGGTTTTGCAACCGTAATAGATAATGATATAGGAGCCTTTGTCCGTGGCTATGCAGAAGAGGACGGACAAACCCCTGAATGTAAAAAAGAAGAGTGAACACATCACTCTTCTTCTGTTGCTGTCACAGTTTTTTCCTCTCCCATAAGAACCTGCATTGCCTGCACTCTGTTGGCCGCCCCCAGTTTTCGATAAAGATTAGAGGCATGAACTTTAATTGTATTCGGGGACAGGTAGAGGATGGCAGCTATTTCCTTATTATTTTTACCCTGGCAAAGTAGTTCAGCAATCTCCCTCTCCCTCTGTGAAAGGTTGAAGCTGTCCATTATGCTGGCCATTTTCTCCTCTTGGCTCTGCATGCGCTGCACTTCATCCCTTTCGTCCACAACGCAGGAACGCCATACAAAAATAAGGTTTATCACATTGAACACCAGCCAAAATGCTACATAGATTTCTTTATCATATCCGATAAAATCATGTGTGGTTCTGGAGTCCACAATGCTGGCGGTAGAAATCACACAGAGAATTATGCAGACAAGATTGTATATCAGCATGTATATGTCAGTCAAATGGCTGGCATCTTTTTCGCGGTGAATTCTGCCCTGATTCCAAAAATACAGCCCATAAACTGCAAGAAATATGATGGGAATCACATTCAGCGTTATCATGCTTATTACATAAATTCGCTCACTCTTAAAAAGAGGCTCTAAAGTATAAATGCTGTCAGCGTAAAGAATAATCATTGCTACTACGACAAACATAATATCAAGCCACCTTGGATTATGTGATCTTGCATAATCTCTTTCCATGCATATCATGGTATATGCCAGACCCACCTCAAGAAGATTTTCTATAACATATATCCACGCGATACTTTCTGCACTGATTGTGTCGTTGAGATAAAGAATCAGAAAATCACACATATTAAAAGACATTATAAGCAGCAGGAACACCGTTGTACTTTTCCACTTAAGCATCCTGCTGGTGGATGTCAGATTTTTCGCTCTTATGGCTACATGTATGGTAAAGCATGCAATACTTATAAGTAATGTAAATATGTACCCCAATTCGAAAATTGTATCCATTTTATCTCCCCTCCAAACAGCAGGGCATGTACTTATAACTATATTATATTTGCAAACTTTGGTTTTTTCCAATGTTTTTGTTCCCGTGCGGTCATTTTTGGCGGTGTTTTAACAACATCATGTCTGCGAATTTGACAACGCCAAAAACCGAAGAGGACCGAACAAACTGTTCGGCCCCTCCGGTCTTTATTTATTTAAGCTATAATATATTAAGGAGAACTTTTGATTAAGCCTCCATAGCTTTTAACGCAGCTTCCTTTTCAGCTTCTCTTTCTGCTAAGATTCTAGCATATTCTTCGTCTGTCATCTTAACCATTGAAATTCCGGTAAATCCGTAGAAGATTGATACTAATGGATTCAGCCAGTTAAGGATTGCAAACGGAGCATATCCTCCCTTACCCCACTGAGGGCACTGTAAGAACTTGCTCATTGTAGCACCGCAAGTGTTCCAAGGAATGAAGTTGGATGTAATTGTACCGGAGTCTTCCAGACATCTTGACAGGTTCTTTGGAGCCAGCTTGAGGTCTTCGAATGCTTCCTTGTACATTCTTCCCGGAAGGATGATTGCCAGGTACTGGTCGGAGCAAAGTGCGTTTACGATGAAGCAGGAAACGATAGTTACTAATACCAGACCGCCTCTTGTTCCTCTTGCGAGTTTA
>CALZOZ010000081.1 GCA_945828095.1 uncultured Clostridia bacterium | reverse complement strand
ACTATGCTTTTCTTCATTTTATCATATTTGAATCCCTGCTGCAATGAAGAATTGACAAGCCTTCCGCCGTAGAAAAGTACCCTATCAGGGTAGATTCTTAGATTTCCCGACTGCATTTCGATATCCAGCTCTTCCCCGGAACTGGTTTCTGCTCTGATGTCCATGATTGTTTCCTTTTCATCTTCCCGCTCTGCCGTATCGATGGGGTTCTTTAGCACAATCGACTTGATGGGGTCGTCTTTTCGCCCCAGTATTATGTTCAGTATCTCCATGAGCGCAGCTCTGGACTCATCGGTGTCCCGTCCGAAGACAGCATGGAACACGTAATCGATTGTCAGAGCCATGGATCTTCTGTATGTGTTTTTAAATAAATCTTTTCTTTCTTTTACCTCTTTTCTTATTTCTGTCATAATCTCGTCCGTTCCTTTTCCAATTTAAATCTATAATGTAATATTTTTACTTGCTCGAGCTAGTATCACTTTATCACACATTTATTTCCAGTTCAAGAGTTTTGTGTAAATTATTTCGTTTGGATGGTATTTAAAAGCCGCCACGTTTCGGGCCGGTGTCTTGGTCTAGTTGATAAGGCCTTCTGGGCGTATCTAAAAAAGGTTAAAAGAAACACATCCCCCCGAAAATCGCTCAAAATATGCGATTTGCGGGGGGATTTTCATCAAAAAACGCCGAAAAATATCGGAATTTTATCCTTTTATTCCATATTTACCCAAAAATCCCCCAGCAAATCGTAATTTTTTACATAAATTCGGGGGGAGAAAATCATTAAAAACGTATTGACAAGGAAAGTTGTCAATGATATACTGCAAATGACAAGGAAAGTTGTCAAAAAGGCCGTACGCAAATCACACAGGCCCAAAAAAGAGGAAGGAGGCAGGCAAAATGCCTTTATATAACAAACTGAAGGAATACAGGGCGCTCATCGGTGTCAACCAGACACAGATGGGAGAGATGGCCGGTGTTTCCAGGCAGACTATAAGCCAGATAGAACGGGGAGATTATTCGCCATCGGTCACTTTGGCGCTGAAGATAGCGAAGATATGCAATGCACGGGTAGAGGATATTTTCAGCTACGAGGAAGATGAAGAGGATGATGACAAGGAGAAGGGGGAGTTTTAGGATGAGAGAAGAAAACAAGAAAGTAAATAAGGCCGAAAAGAATAAAAAAGAAAACAGGGCGGCTCTTAAGAAATTTATTCCCATGCTCATAGTTTGTGCCGTTATCGGAGGTATAACAGGCGGCGTCAGTTCGTTTATAGGATATAGCGATTTTTCGGGAAGCATTGCTGGGGAAGCGTTGTTCATAGTGAACATGATGAGCCCCTGGGCTGTCATAATTCTAGGCGTATCAAGCTTTATCGCCTGCTGGGCTATATATAGAAAGGCCAGAGCAATATACGAAGAGGCGCTGGCAGAAGCCGACGCAGCTGATGGAGCAGAAGCGGCCGACACAGCAGGGGAGCCCGATGAACAGATAATCGAAGAGATTGAGGACAAATTATCTCAAGGGATGTTCATACTGAGCGTAATTATGATTGTTCAGATGCTTTTCTTCGGAATCATGATGGCTGATCTGGAAAATATAGCAGTCCACAGCTTCGCTATAACAATGGTGGCTACAGGAGTTTTTGTAGTAGGCAATCTGGCTCAGCTCAAACAGCAGCAGCTTATGGTGGATCTGGAAAAGGAAATGAATCCATCCAAGAGAGGCAGCGTTTACGATGCCAAATTCCGCGACAAGTGGGAGGAAAGCTGCGACGAACTTGAAAAGATTATAATATATAAATCGGCATATATGGCATATAAGACAACAGCTTTGACCTGTGTGATTCTGTGGATTGTTACGGCGACACTTAGTATTGCATTTAAAACGGGACCGCTGCCAAGCATTGCGGTGACTGTAATCTGGCTTGTTCAGACGGTGTCCTACTGCAGAGAGGCAATGAAACTTGAAAGAGGAGGAAACAGGTAAATGGGTTTAGAGGTAAAGAATTTATATAAGAAATACGGAGATAAGGTTGTAGTGGATAACCTGAGCTTCGAGATGAAGGGACCCGGAGTTTACGCGCTCCTGGGAACTAATGGCGCCGGCAAGACGACTTCCATAAGAATGATGCTTGGAATGCTTGCAAAGGACGGCGGTGAGGTTCTCTGGAACGGGCGGCCTCTTACAACGGAAAACTGCAACGTAGGCTATCTGGCTGAGGAAAGAGGTCTCTACCCCAAGTATTCACTCATGGATCAGCTCATGTACTTCGCACAGCTTCGCGGAGTATCAAAGGAGGAAGCAAAGAAGAGAATCAAATATTGGGCAGAGAGACTGGGGGCGGAGGAATATCTTTTTCCGGAAAAGAAGTCAAAGAAGGCGAAGGCTAAACCTAAGCTGGCAGACCAGCTCTCCAAGGGCAACCAGCAGAAAATACAGTTTATGATCGCCCTCATATCAGATCCGGAACTTCTGATACTCGACGAGCCTTTGTCGGGACTGGACCCGGTGAACACAGACCTTTTCAAGGGCATAATCAGAGAGGAAATCGCCGCAGGCAAATACCTCATCATGTCCAGCCATCAGATGGCAACGGTAGAGGAATTCTGCACTGACATCACCATTCTTGACCGTTCCAGGACCGTGCTTCAGGGACACCTTGGCGAGATAAAAAAGAGCTACGGCAGGGTAAACCTGCTTCTTAAGACGGAACAGGACTCAGAGCCTTACATCGCCCAGTCGGGGACGCGCATCGTCACCAGGAAAGAAAACGAATATCAGCTGAAGGTGGAAGGCGAGGAACAGGCCAACCGTCTTCTGGCAAGTCTTATAGGCGCAGGAGTTCAGGTTGTGACCTTCGACCTGAGGGAGCCGAGCCTGCACGAAATCTTCGTGGAAAAAGTGGGTGATTATCATGAGTAAGGTTTTCAAGTTTACTCTGACCCAGCTGTTTAAGAATAAATCCAACCGGATAGTCTTTGGAATTCTATTTGCCGTGCTGATTCTGGCAGTGCCCGTGGCATCCATCTTTTTGGGCGACGGCGGAGCAGCCGACGTGGGAGGCCCGGCGGAGATATACACCTATGCGGACACTCTGGAAAGCTATCTGGAAAACGGTCCCGACGATTTCGACACCAGGTATGCAGTCCAGTACGGATATTCCATACTTATAATGATGATATGCGTGTTTTCGGCCACGTATATAGTCCGGGCAATCGTTGAAGAAAAGTCGTCCAAGCTGGTTGAGACACTTCTGGTCAGCATTAAATCAGAGGCCATGATTTTCGGAAAGCTTCTGGCAGTAATGGTTTTCATGCTTGGGATGATCATTGCAGCAGCTGCGGCTTTTGCTCTTTCCTATGTGGTAACAGGTCTTTTTACCGACGTATCATTTATAGGGGACGTGCTGGCAGGACTGGGAATTTCCAGGGGGCTGCTCACCATAGGACCTGAGCTGACCCTGATAATACTGGTTTCCATGGTGTTGGCGTTTCTGCTGTTTTCGCAGATATCTGCGCTGTCGGGGGCAGGCTGCTCAACCATGGAGGATCTGGAATCGGCCAATATGACGGGGACCATGGTAATACTTGCAGGATACCTGATTTCAACGATTACCATGCCTATAGGCGGCAAAGCCCTTACCATTGCCATGACATTGTGTCCTTTTGTATCATCCTTCAGTGCACCGGTATACTTTGTTATGGGTGATATAGGCTGGGGTCTTATGCTTGGCTCATGGGCAATTCAGCTGACACTGGTGGTTCTGCTCTACAAAGTATCCGGCAAAGTATATGATCGACTCATCATGTACACAGGACGCAGGATAAAGTTAAGAGAGATTCTGGCCATGGCAGGAAAGGGGGAAAAATAGATGAAGAAGGAATTCAGGGGTTTCGGAAAGATATTTTCATTTACTTTCCTGCATCATGTGAAATCAAAGGGATATATAGCCTCGACCCTTATAATTGCAATGCTTTGCTTGATGATACCTATAGGGGTTATGGCAGGCCGTGAGCTCATCGGAGGCGGTGAACCGGAACCTGAACCGGGAATTAATTCGGGAATGGAGACGACAATGGAGCTTGAGTCAGGGGAAGAAATAGATCTAGAGAAAGAGTTTGAAAAGCTGCAGTTCCTTTATGTGGTTGACCGCAGTCAGGACGGACTTGACGAGCTGGCAGGCTTCGGAGATTATCTCAGGCAGGAAAGAGGGCTGGACCTTCAGGTAATAGACTTGGGCAGCGATATGGAAAAAGCGGCAGAACTGTCATCGGGCAAAAGAGACGTGATGATTCTGACAGCAGATCAGGTGGGAAAAGATTTTGAGCTCAATCTTCTTGTGCCGGAGGGAGGCATTTCCGAAATGGCTGCGGAAAGCCTGGTTCCTCTTCTGGACCAGTACATGGAAAGTGTAAAGTCGAGGATAAACGGCGCATCGAGGGAAGAAGGCAATATGACAGATGGCGGAGAAGCCGACAGCGGTGCTGCGGAGGCAGAAGACGGGGAAAGCGATATTGACAACATGAAAGAAGTTGTGGCCATGATTCTTACTTTCCTCAACATAATGGTGCTGTATTTCTTCGTGCTCATATACGGGCAGAGCGTGGCAGGCAGCGTGGTGATGGAAAAGAACTCTAAGCTGATGGAAGTCTTTCTGACTGCGGTAAAGCCTTCGGCCATGATAATGGGAAAGCTTCTGGCTATTTCCCTTTCAGCAATGGTGCAGCTTGTAAGCTGGGTACTGGCACTTCTCATTGGCTTTGCAGCAGGAGGCGGACTGGCACAGCTTATCAACCCGGATGCGGGTAATCCGCTGGCTGAGGTTCTGGAGCTGGCAGCAGCTATTACAGACGGCATGTTTTCTGCAGGAACGCTGATTGCGGCACTTGCAATGGCTCTGCTGGGAGTAGTTCTTTACTGTTCATTGGCGGCCATCGGAGGCTCTCTTGCCGGTAAGCAGGAAGACCTTTCATCAACCAATGTTGTGTTCACACTGGTGCTGATTATAAGCTTTTTTGCGGCTCTCTACGGAGGCGGCATCGAGGGATTTGGCGCAGATGCGGGATTGCTCAAGACTCTGCTTGACTGGATACCGTTTACGGCAGTAATGGTGACACCTTCAAAAATTCTGCTGGGACTCATACCGCTGGGATACGGTCTGGGCTCCATAGCTCTTACGGCGGCAATGACCATTCTGCTGGTGGCAGCGGCAGGAAGGATTTACAAGGCCATGGCTTTGTACAGGGGACAGCTGCTTTCCCCTAAGCAGATAATAAAAATGGTACGAGAAAGGTAGGTTTCTTGCAACCTTTCCTCATATCGTATATAATAAGGGCAGGAAGGACCTGCCCTTTTTTATATGGGCAGAGTCTGAGTACGAAAGGGAGAAATAAAAATGGATTTAAATTTGGCACAGATACTTAACAGCCTGGCAAGCTGGGTTTTTGTGGCGCTGGGAGTGTACATCCTGATAAGATGTATAATGTCTCTCATCAGAGCCAAGAATCCGGCTGAGGTCTGGGCATATATGCATATGGTTACCTATGCTTCGGATGGGAACGGTTATGTGCAACCGGCCGAAGAAATCAGTGTGCCTATAACCCATTGGGAAAATGTTATAGGCAGAGCCAAAAGCTGCGATATACAGGCAGGTGACAGCACACTTTCCAGAAATCATGGGATTCTCATGCGCAGCAGCAGCGGGCAGTGGACATATCGTGATTTAGGTTCAAAGAACGGAACCTATCTGGAGGATCTGAAGATAAGCAAAGAAAAGGAAATGGGGCCTCCTATCAAACTCGAATACGGCGATACCCTTCGTGCGGGCCTTACCGAGTTTACACTGCTTCCTATCAGTCTGGAGGAAAAGAACAATAACACAGCAATGAGAAAGTCCGATACACGGGTCATGTCAGCGGGACCTACACTGGCGGCGCTGACACTTTTCCAGGTGCTGACCATTATGCAGCTGTGGATGACCCTGGGACCGGATTATCTTGATGAAATAATAGTATCTATCGGAGGCCTTTGTGCTGTAATGTGGATTTATACGGGAGTGCTCAGAAGCATGGGCAGAACCGGCTTTGAGATGGAGACCATAGCCTTTTTCCTGTCCACTCTCAGCCTGGCTGTGGTTGCAAGCTCGGATCCGGAAAAAATGTACAAGCAATTCATGGCCGTAACCCTTGGAGTGGTCATCATGTTTGTGATGTGCATCTTCTTGAGAAATCTGGAGCGCTCCAAGAGCCTGAGATGGCTGCTGATGGGCGGCGCGGCAGTGCTTCTCATAGTCAATCTCGTATTCGGCACCATAGGCTTCGGCGCAAAAAACTGGCTGCAGATCGGCGGCTTCAGCTTCCAGCCTTCGGAGCTTGTAAAGGTGGCTTTTATCTGGGTAGGAGCTGCTACGCTAGATGAACTTTTCCAGAAGAAAAACCTTTGGATTTTCATGGGGTTTTCGGCATTCTGCTTCGGATGCCTGGGACTCATGGGAGACTTCGGTACGGCTATAATATTTTTTGTAACGTTTTTGATTATTTCTTTCCTGCGAAGCGGGGATTTTTCAAAGCTCATACTTATTGTAGGAGTGGCTGCTGCGGGAGGCTTTATGATACTGCGCTTTAAACCTTATATAGCGCAGCGTTTTGCCACTTGGGGACATGCCTGGGATCCGGAGATAATGGATGCGGCAGGTTTTCAGCAGACAAGAACCATGAGTGCGGCGGCCAGCGGAGGTCTCATAGGCTCCGGCCCTGCAGAGGGGTGGCTTAATCAGGTTCCGGCAGCTGACACAGACATGGTATTCGGAATGCTCATAGAAGAGTGGGGACTCATAATTGCTGTACTGGCGGTGCTTTCCATAGTAACTCTGGCAGTATTTGCTGTAGGTTCCATTATGGCGGGCAGATCTACCTATTATACCATTGCTGCCTGCGGAGCCATGAGCATGTTTGTATTTCAGACCATCCTCAATGTTTTCGGCTGTGTGGATATTCTGCCTTTTACCGGCGTAACCTTTCCTTTTGTGTCCAACGGCGGCACCAGCATGATGGTTTCATGGGCGCTGCTGGCCTTTCTTAAGGCGGCGGACACAAGAGAGCAGGCCAGTCTGGCTGTGAAAGGAGGGGCAAGAGGATGAAAAAGCTTGAAGGAAGAGCAATTCTTTGTCTGACTCTGGCTGCGGCACTGATACTTGGACTTGTGTATTTTATTTTCCGTCTGGAAACCAACGGTAGTCAATGGGCATCGTTTTACGCCAACAAACACATATATACCAACGGTCAGCTTGCAGTAGGCGCTGTTTATGACAGAGACGGCACTGTACTTGTTAAAAACAGCAAGGAAGGCTCTAAATATAACGATGACCCCGAAATAAGAAGGGCGACGCTCCATGTTACGGGAGACAAAGGCTTTAACATAGTTACAGCAGCTAACAATGCCTTCAGGGGCAAAATGGTAGGATATAATTTCGTGACAGGTACGAATCCTATTCTGACAGGTTCATCAAGAAAGGTTAATCTGACCATAGATGCGGACGCAAATGTGGAGGCCTACAGGGCACTGGCAGGAAGGAACGGTTTTGTCAGTGTATATAACTGGAAGACGGGAGAAATCGTCTGTCTTGTCAGCATGCCGACGCTTGACCCGGCTCAGGAGGTCAATAAGGATTCAGTGCCGACAGGAACTTATATCAACAAGGCGCTGTCTTCAAAGTTTACCCCAGGTTCCACATTTAAGCTTGTGACTACGGCGGCGGCTCTCGAAAACATAGACGACATAAATACAAGAACATTTACGTGCACAGGCAGCACTTTGATAGACGGTGAGAAAATAACCTGTCCAAAGGCTCACGGAACCATGGACATATACGGTGCACTGTCTAACTCCTGCAACTGCGCATATGCTTCTCTGGCGGTAGAACTGGGCGGAGATATAATGGCAGAATATACAGAAAAGCTTGGTCTGACATCAAGCTACGATGTGGATGGCATTAAAACCGCTCCGGGAAGTTTCAACTTTGATACCTATAATATCAATATCGGATGGGCGGGCATTGGTCAGTTTGAGGACGAGGTGAACCCTCTTTCCATGATGGTATATATGGGAGCTATTGCGGGCGATGGAAAGGCCGCAAAGCCGTGTCTGATTAAGAGTACGGGCAAAAGCTTACTGCCAGGCTCAGACAGCAGTGCAAGGGCAGGTACGGTTTCGCTGCTTTCATCTGAAACCGCAAAGCAGATAAAGGACATGATGAGAAACAATGTGAAGTCCAACTACGGAGATTCCAATTATCCCGGTCTTGAGCTTCACGCCAAGTCGGGGACTGCCGAGGTGGGCAGCGGAAAAGCACCTCACAGCTGGTTCTGCGGCTTTTCCGGAGATTATGCATTCGTAGTCTGCGTGGAAAACGGCGGATACGGGGCGTATGTGGCAGGACCTGTGGCAAACAGAGTGCTGCAGCAGATAACAAAATAGCAATACAAAAATCCCGTCTGATTTCCTGTTAAAAAGGGAATTCATGACGGGATTTTAAGTTTCTGTTTAAAGCTTACGCACCGGTAACACTGTTGATAAAGCCGTTGGCATTCTTTTCACCAATATGGAACGTAAAGGAATTTCCTGAGGCCATCTTCACGTACAGGTAGCCGTTGTCGCTGACACCGAAGTCGATTACAGAACATGTAGGGTTCTTGCCCGACTTGAAGAGTACGTGCACGTTGCCGTTTCTGTAGGCACTGTAGTCAGAAAGGCCTGCATTCTCACAGCTGAAAATGTACTTGGAAACCAGCGAACCCAAACCGTCGACATTAAATCTCTGGTATGAGGAATAGCCGATTTTTTCGCCCTTGCAGTATACAGATTTGGCAAAGGTTGTGCCTGTCAAAAGTCCTGCGTCGCCTATGAACTGCCCCAAAGATGAAGGGGTATAATCCTTGTTGGTGTAGAGAAGTGTGTCCTTGAACCCGTTTGCATCTACTGCTACCATCAGGTCTTCAGATACATTCTTGACTTTCTTCACCTTGGCTTTAACGGTAGTGTGATTTGTAGTAGAGGTGGCAGGGATTTCAAGAGAAATCGTCTTGACCTCTGTGCTGGTAACCGACGGTGATGCGGTTACGGATTCAACCACGTAGTTGGTACCTGAGATAGTAATGCTGGAAACCGAATTGTCGGCCAGTATCTCTCTGTCCCAGCTTATATCAGCCTCTCCCGGAGCTCCCGGTGTAACCTTTGAATCGTCCTCTTCAGGAGGGGTTACTGTGTTGGAATTATCCGGTGGAGCAGGCGGAGTAACAACATTGGAATTTCCGTTGTTCGGATCATCATTGTCTGAAGGCTGTTTAGTATTTTCATTGCCGTTGCCCTGCTTGTTGTCGTTATCCTTATTCGTGTCGGAATCCTTGTCATCCTTGCCGAAAAGGTTAGACCAGAAGCCGCCTTTTTCGCTGTCGTTGCTGTCTTCGTTTTCCTTGTCTTCATTTTCACCAGAAACAGCATCGCTGTCATCCGGATTACCTGAAGGATCATTGTCAGAATCAGTGCCCGGAGTTACGATAACATTAGGGTTATCGATAAGACCGTCAACCACATTTCTGATATCAGACGGATCAGAGCCGCCGAAAACGGAAAAGACGGACAGAAGTACGATTACGCTGGCAGCTGCGGCAGTGCCATAGAACCATATTGATTTAGTTGTAAATTTTTTTGCTTGCGATGCAGTCCCCTTGGAACCTGTATCCGCGATTTCATCGTTGCGGAAGGCCTCGAAGGAGTCCACATTATCCATTGTTTCCGGGGAAGCTTCGCAGGCTGCGATTTTTGCAAGAAGGTCTGAAACCACGTCATCCGACGGGACCATCTGTTCCTTCATGCTGCGAATAATATCGTCAGTCATCGGTAGTCTTCCTCCTT
>CALZOZ010000080.1 GCA_945828095.1 uncultured Clostridia bacterium | reverse complement strand
CCGATGATACTTGGTGGGAAGCTGCCTGGGAAAGTAGGACGTTGCCGGTTTTTTTATTGGAAAAAGCACCATATCGGTGCTTTTTCTTTTTGCTGAATCAAACGCTTACAGTGAACTAAATAAAAAACATAAATAGATTGCTATAATTGTAGCAATCTTTTCCTTTATATGCTATAATGGCACTGCCGGAGGCTATTACTTTCAATACTGATGGCAGCAATACTAATAGGTGTATGAAAGGAGAAAGAAATGAGAAAGTTAAAATTAATCGTAATGACAGTGATTTTGACTATGATTGTTACGACATCAGGTGCTTTTGCCTGCACAGGTATGTATGTGGGCAAGGATGTAAGTGCAGAAGGCACTACAGTTATAGCAAGAAGTGAGGACCAGGGAAGCGGTTCTTACAACAAGATGTTTAAGGTACAGGAAAGAGTTACAAAGTCAGGCCGCTACTATGTAGATGAAGGCGAAGATCAGAATGGTTTTAAGGTACCTCTTCCAAAGACAACATATAAATATACATATGTTTGTGACTCATCTGATGCAGGTGACGGACAGTATCCTGCAAGCTGCACAAACGAATACGGCCTTGCTGTAGTAGGAACTGTTTCCACTGGAGTAAAGCCGGAATATGAAGCACTTGACCCGGTAAACGAAACCGGTACAGGTCTTCGTGAGGCTATTCTTCCAGGTCTTATCGCATGTCAATGCAAGACAGCCAGAGGCGCTGTAGAAAAGCTGGGAGAACTGGTTGACAAATACGGTTCAGAAGAATGGAATACACTTTTCTTTGCTGATCAGAAGGAAGCTTGGATATTCGAAATCTACGGCGGACATACATATGCAGCAATGAAGATGCCTACAGATAAGGTAGCAGTATTCGGAAATCAGATTATGATTGACTGGGTTGACCCTAAGGATACTGAGAATTTCTTCTTCTCAAAGAATCTTTTTGAGACAATCGATAAGGCCGGCGGAGCTGTTAAGGATGAACAGGGAAGATATAACCTTGTTAAATCCATCGACACACCGGAAAGAAGCGAATACTCCAATATGAGAACATGGAGAGGACATCAGGTTCTGGCACCGTCAACAGTTGGAGAATACAGCGATAAGGAATTCTTTGAATTATTCTACTCACCTGACAGCAAGGTTTCCGTTATCGATCTAATGAAACTTTACGGCGACAGATACGAGGGAACAGAGTATGATATGATGAAGGCTGAAAATGAAGGAAGAAGACCTATCGGTGTTACTCGTCAGTCAGACGTTCACATCATTCAGACTTATACAAACCTTCCTGCTGAAACCTGCAACCTGCAGTGGCTTTCAATGGGTAATGCTGAGCATGCTGTATTTGTGCCTGCTTTCAGCGGAATAACAGATACATTTGCAGGATACAAGGTTGACTTAAATGAATATAATGAAAAGAGCATGTACTATGCATGCAAGAGAATCTGCGGAATCGCTGAAATGGATAGAGCATTCCTGTCACAGGGTGTAAAAGATTTTAACCTTCTTCAGGAAAAAATTATGCTTAAAGATATGCAGAATGAAGTTTCCAAGATTGCTAAGCAGTACAAGACAAGCAAAAAGGCCGGCAGAGCATATGTTACAGCTCTAGCAAACAAGGCTGCAAAGGTACAGTATGAAAACACTGAAAACCTTTACAACAATCTTCTGTTAACTGCAATCGATAATGTAAACGACAGAGCAAACAATGCAAGAAAGCACACATTTGTTGCTGATACCAAGCTTACTCAGGCTGCAAAATACTATGGATATACCGTTACAAAGACTACTACCAAGTCCGGAGACAAGGTATATACTTTAAAGAGCGCAGACAAGACATACAAGCTGACAAAGGGCAAGGCAGCTTATACCGTAACAGAAAAGGGTGTAAAGAAGACTGCTGAGTTGTCAAAGGCACCGTATGTTTATGGTGGATATATCTACGTACCTATGGATTTTGTGCAGGGATTATAGTAGCTGTATAACCGGTACGGATTATGGCCACCAATATTTAGGTAGTTAAAAGAAAAGTAAAAGGCTTCTGCCGGGCTGCTGTTTAAGCGGCTGCAGGCAGAAGCCATGTTTTTTGGGGTATATGTTTAACCAAAAACTCTGCGGTACATTTCCTCATAGGCTCCTTCTACTCCACCCATGTCACGGCGGAATCTGTCCTTATCAAGCTTTTCGTTTGTTTCGAGGTCCCAGAAACGACAGGTGTCAGGAGATATTTCGTCTGCCAGGACGATACTTCCGTCAGGCAGTCTGCCGAATTCCATCTTGAAGTCCACCAGTTTGACGTTTTTTGATTTAAAGAATTCTTTGAGAATATCGTTAATGCGGAAGGCCATAGACTTGATGTGCTGGATTTCTGATTTATCGGCCAGTTTTAAAGCAACTGCGTGATATGAGTTGAGAAGCGGATCGTGAAGGTCGTCGTTTTTGTATGAAAACTCGATGGTAGGTTCATCGAAAACGATACCTTCTTCAACACCGTAACGCTGTGCAAAGTGGCCGGCAGCAACATTGCGAACTATGACTTCCAGAGGTACAATTGAAACCTTCTTCACAGCAGTTTCTCTGTCACTGAGTTCTTCCACAAAGTGAGTGGGAATGCCCTCTTTTTCCAGAAGCTGCATAAGAAAGTTTGACATACGGTTGTTGATTGCACCTTTGCCGGTTATGGTACCTTTCTTGAGACCATCCAGAGCAGTTGCATCATCTTTGTAGGATACGATTACGATGCTGTCTGTGTCTGTTTCAAAAACTTTTTTTGCTTTTCCTTCGTATAATTGAACTGTCTTTTTCATTTGGTTCCTCCATTTATATATGTAATTTCTGTTCAAATCTGTCTTTTGTTGTGTTTTCAGGAACGTCAGTAGGATAATCACCACTGAAACATGCGCTGCAGTATCCCGTTTCCATAGCAAGTCGGGAAAGAGCCTCCAGTGGCAGATAACCCAGACTGTCTGCTCCTATTATGGAAGCAATTTCATCTACCGTATGGTGGCATGCAATGAGGTTTTCACGGGAGTCAATGTCGGTCCCGTAGTAGCATGGATTCAGGAAAGGCGGTGCAGAGCTGCGGACATGTACTTCAGCTGCACCTGCATCGCGCAGCAGCTTCACTATGCGTCCGCATGTATTGCCGCGTACTATTGAGTCATCTATCATAACTACTCGTTTTCCATAAACCGTATCTTTGATGGTGTTGAGCTTTATCTTCACCTGGTCAGTTCTCAGACTCTGGCCGGGAGAAATGAAGGTTCTTCCGATATATTTGTTTTTGATGAAGCCTATGCCGTAAGGTATTCCGGATTCTTCAGCGAAACCTAATGCGGCGTCTAAGCCTGAGTCAGGAACTCCTATAACAACATCAGCATCTGCAGGGCATGTCTGTGCAAGGATTTTTCCCGCTTTGCGGCGGCTGGCGTGAACCGAATAGCCGTCGATGACGGAATCAGGTCTGGCAAAATATATGTATTCAAAAATGCACATGGCATGGGGCGATTTGCCGCAGTGTTCTGTAAAGGACTTCATACCGTCCTTGTTAAAGACGATGATTTCTCCGGGAGCCACATCACGAATGAATTCAGCCCCGACAGCTTCCAGTGCACAGCTTTCGGAAGCTACAACATAGGAGCCATCTGAGGTTTTACCGAAGCATAGAGGTCTGAAACCCATGGGATCTCTTGCGGCAATCAGCTTTGTTGAGGACATGAGAACTAGAGAATATGCGCCCTCCAGCTTGTTCATGGCACGGCTGACAGCTTCCTCTATTGAAGGTGATGTGAGCCGCTGACCCGTAATGATATATGCTATGGTTTCTGTATCGCTGGTAGTGTGGAAAATCGCACCGGACATTTCCAGTCCGTAGCGGAGTTCGTATGCATTGCTCAAGTTGCCGTTGTGAGCCAGAGCCATTTTGCCTCTGGAGTGGTTGACCTCTATTGGCTGACAGTTTCTGCGGCTGTTGCCGCCGGTAGTACCGTAGCGCACATGGCCTACGGCAATATGCCCTGAAGGGTAGTGAGCCATGACATCCTTTGTAAAGATTTCACTGACCAGACCCAGATCCTTATGGGAATAGAATACTCCGTCATCGTTGACTACTATGCCGCAGCTTTCCTGACCACGGTGCTGCAGAGAATAAAGCCCGTAATACACTGATGAAGCAAGGTCGGCAGGCTCAGGTGAATATATTCCGAATACACCGCATTCCTCATGAAGATTACTCATGGGAGGCCACCTCCTTTGAAGCAGCGATGAAGCCGGCAAACAGAGGGTGAGGTCTGTTTGGACGGCTCTTGAATTCCGGATGGAACTGAACTCCCACGAACCACGGATGGTCTTTTATTTCCACAATTTCAGGCAGGAGGCCGTCAGGAGAAAGCCCCGTGACAGAGAGGCCTGCGGACTCAAGCTGCGGACGGAAGCTGCTGTTCATTTCAAAGCGGTGGCGATGGCGTTCTTCTATATATTCAGAGCCGTAGAGTTTGCGGGCAAGACTGTCTTCAGCCAGATGACAAGGGTATTTGCCAAGCCTCATGGTACCTCCTTTGGCAGTGACAGCTTTCTGTTCCTCCATAATGTCGATTACAGGGAAAGGAGTTTCAGGGGCAAATTCAGTGGAATGAGCACCAGCAAGTCCTGCTTGATGACGGGCAAACTCAACAACAGCCATCTGCATACCCAGGCAGATTCCAAAGTAAGGAATCTTGTTTTCACGAGCATAGCGGACAGCACAAATCATACCTTCAATACCACGGTCGCCAAATCCGCCGGGAACAATGATTCCGTGGCAGTCTGCCAGAAAATCTGCAGTATTGTCATCTGTGAGAAGCTCAGAATTAACCCATTTTATTTTTACTTTTACGCCGTTTTCCGTGCCGGCATGGTTAAGTGCTTCCACAACACTCAGATAAGCATCGTGGAGGGCGACATATTTTCCTACCAGTGCGATTGTAACACAGCCCCGGGCTGCCGACTCTTTTTCCGCAAGCTGGCGCCATTCTGAAAGGTCTGCAGGAGGAGTGTTGAGACCAAGTTTTCTGCAGACAATGCTGTCAAGGCCTTCTTTTTCCAGATACAGAGGGACCTGATAGAGGGATGGTGCCGTTAAATTCTGAATTACGCACTCCGGCTCCACGTTGCAGAAGAGTGATATTTTGCGGCGGATTTCATCGGTGATTGGTTCGTCTGAGCGGCAGACAAGGATATCCGGCTGAATGCCTATGGAAAGGAGCTCCTTGACTGAATGCTGCACCGGCTTTGTCTTAAGCTCGCCGTCACCCGGAATTTTTACTATAAGGGGCACATGGATGAAAAGGACATTTTCGCGTCCCTTCTCGTTAGCAACCTGACGGATGCTTTCAAGAAAAGCCTGACTTTCAATATCGCCTACCGTTCCGCCTATTTCACTGATGACAACATCAGGCTCAGGTTCTCCGGCGGCGGTTTTTTCCTCGGCCAAAGCATAGATGCGAGCTTTGATTTCTTCAGTAATGTGAGGGATTATCTGAACTGTTGCTCCAAGATAGTCGCCGCGGCGTTCTCTGGAAAGTACATTCCAGTAAATTTTACCGGAGCTGATGCTGCAGCTGCCTGTCAGATTTTCATCTACAAAACGCTCGTAGTGACCCAAATCCAAATCGGTTTCCGCCCCGTCTTCGGTGACAAAAACTTCGCCATGCTGGTAGGGGCTCATGGTGCCGGGGTCTACATTGAGGTAAGGATCAAATTTCTGGAGCAGAACTCTAAGGCCACGTTGTTTCAGCAATCTGCCCAACGAGGCGGCGCAAATGCCTTTTCCCAGACCGGACACTACTCCACCGGTGATAAAGATGTATTTTGTCATAATGTTTACCTCCCTTTTATCCGCTAGTTTAACCGAATATGCCATGAAAAACAAAAAAGCGCCTTTTTTATTTACACTCTTTTGAAGTGAAAAAAAAAAGTCGCTTACGAAATTCTAAACTCGTGCTCTTAATGAATCATCAGCTGCGGCGTGGACCGCGCCGACGCATGTTGTGCAATTTTTAATATGTGAGTAATTATAATCAGTGCAGGTTGGGTTGTCAAGATGTTTTTAAAAAAATTGTTGACAAAGAAAAAAGCGGGGGATATAATCATTTCGTTATTTTTTTTTGAAAGAAAAACTGCAGTTTGCTGCAAAAATGGAGGTCAAGCCTATGAAAAATGTTTACGAAAATCCTCTTTGCACCCGCTATGCAGGCGAGGAAATGAAAAAAATCTTTTCTGCGGACCACAAGTTTTCCACATGGAGAAAGCTTTGGATAGCCCTTGCGGAAAGCGAGAAAGAGCTGGGGCTTGACATAACTGATGAGCAGATTGAGGAAATGAAGAAGCACATCTACGACATCGACTACGAAAAGGCTGCTGAATACGAGTCCAGATTCAGACATGATGTCATGGCACATGTGCATACCTACGGAGATGTATGCCCTGAAGCGAAGCCTAAAATCCATCTTGGGGCAACTTCGTGTTATGTAGGCGACAATACGGATATAATACTGATGCGGGATGCTCTCCTTCGCGTAAAGAAGCTGCTGGTGAGCACAATTTCTGCTATAGGTGATTTTGCTGAGAAAAATAAGGACGTTGCAACCCTTGCATTTACTCACTTTCAGGCCGCTCAGCCTACCACTGTAGGAAAGAGAGCTTGCTTATGGGCACAGGACCTTGTAATGGACCTGGAGCATCTGGATTTTGTGCTTGGCTCGCTGAAGCTGCTTGGCTGCAAAGGAACCACAGGAACCGGCGCAAGCTTTTTGTCCCTCTTTGACGGCGACGGCAGCAAGGTTGTGCTCCTTGAAGAGCTGATAGCTTCCAAGATGGGCTTCGCCGAGTGTGTCAAGGTGTCCGGACAGACCTACAGCCGCAAGGTCGACTATTACGTGCTTTCCGTTCTGTCATCCATAGCTCAGAGCGCCAGCAAGTTTGCAATGGACATAAGATTACTTTCACACATGAAGGAGTTCGATGAACCATTTGAAAGCGGTCAGATCGGTTCTTCGGCAATGGCATATAAGAGAAATCCTATGAGAAGCGAGAGAATCTGTTCACTGGCCCGCTATGTCATTACCGATGCTTTGAATCCGGCCATAACGGCGGCTTCACAGTGGCTGGAAAGGACTCTGGACGATTCTGCCAACAAGAGAATCAGCGTACCGGAGGCTTTCCTGGCGGTGGATGGAATTCTCACACTTTATATGAATGTAATTTCCGGCGGTACGGTTTATCCTTTTGTCATCAAAAAACATCTGGACGAGGAATTGCCGTTTATGGCTACGGAAAACATAATAATGTACTGCACTAAGAAAGGCGGCGACAGACAGGAGCTTCACGAGGCTATACGCCAGCTTTCCGTGGCGGTTACTAAGAAAATCAAGCTTGAAGGCGGAGAAAACGATCTGCTTAAACGCATTCTGGCAGACAGCCGTTTTAACCTGACCAAAGAGGAGCTTGATGAAATTCTCGATGTCAAAAACTTTATCGGGCTGGCTCCTGAGCAGACAGAAAGCTTTGTCAACGACGTGATAAAGCCGGTGCTGGCTGCAAATGCAGAGTTTCTGGGTGCAGAGGCCCAGGTATATGTATAATTTGGAGGTATTGTTATGCTTACAGCTGTAGTAGGAATAAACTGGGGAGACGAAGGAAAGGGCCGCATGGTGGACCTTCTGTCGCAAGATTATGATGTGGTATGCCGCTACCAGGGCGGAAACAACGCAGGCCACACTGTAGTAAACGAAAGAGGAAAGTTCATACTGAATCTCCTGCCTTCCGGCATCCTCAGAGATGAGGTTATCAATGTGATGGGGCCGGGGATGGTAATAGATGTGGAGCATTTGTACAATGAAGCCGCAAAACTTCGCGAGGGCGGCATCATCATCGAGCCGCGCCACCTCCGCATAAGTGACCGCGCCACCATCTGCATGCCTTATCACAGGCTCCTTGACTGTCTGGAAGAGGACAGACTTGCAGGCAAAAAATTCGGTTCAACTAGAAGAGGAATTGCACCGGTCTACGCGGATAAGTATATGAAAAAGACCTTAAGAATGGGAGATTTAAGACATCCTGAGATTCTTAGGGAAAAAATAGCTGATATAGTAGAATGGAAAAATCTCACTGTAAGCGGTGGATATGGCCATGAACCTATCAGCGCGGAGGAAATGTATCAGTGGATAGAAAAGTATGCAATGCCTTTTGCTGACTACGTTTGCGATACGACTACCTTGCTGAATAAATGTGAAAAGGAAGGGAAGAAGATTCTTTTTGAGGCCCAGCTTGGTGCACTTCGTGATATAGATTTTGGTATCTATCCTTACACATCGTCTTCGTCAACCATCGCTGCTTATGCACCCATCGGGGCCGGAGTGCCGAACCTGAAACTTACCGACAGCATCGGTATCATCAAGGCATATTCCAGCTGCGTGGGAGAGGGGCCTTTTACCTGCGAACTCTTCGGAGAGGAAGGCGACAAGCTGCGTGAAGCCGGAGGCGAGTACGGCGCTGCAACGGGCAGACCTAGAAGAGTAGGCGGCTTTGATGTGGTTGCTTCCAGGTACGGCACTATGATTCAGGGCTGCACAGCTCTGGCACTGACCAAGCTGGATGTGCTTTCATATCTTGACAGAATTCCTGTATGCACCGCTTACGAGGTTGACGGAAAGCGTATTACCGACTTTCCATCAGGTGAAGAGCTGCGCAAGGCCACACCTGTTTATGAATATATGGAAGGCTGGAACTGCGACATCTCCGGCTGCCGTTCCATGGACGAAATGCCTAAAGCGGCTGTAAAATACATTAAGTACATTGAGGAACAGGTAGGCTGCCCTATTCAGTATGTTTCTGTGGGCGCAGAAAGAGAGGAATACATCAAGGTGTTCTAACGGCTGCAGATTTTTGTAATAAGAAGTGCTGCAGTGCCGCTCTGTTTGTCGGTTGTGCAATGCTTTTTATGCATTTTTTTCTCACCACAGCCCGAAAACGTTGAAATTAAACTTAAAATAAGAAAATGCTTTTTTGAAGCTAATGGTATAATGTATAAAAACTGTGGTTTTTTGTAAAAATAGACCGCAGTTTTTGCCATTTTTGGGAGCTGCGTGGTGTTCTAAGGCATATAACTCCACAACCGCGGGAGGTCACCTGCAGAGAATTTTCCTATTTCGACTTTTTTTATGCGGCTTGCGGCGGTTCGTGAGAAAAAAATGTATAAAAACCACATCCAGTATACCGAGCCTGCCGCAACCAGGTCCTCCGCAGCCAAAGCATTATCTGAACCATGCGGCCTGCGGCGGCACAATAAAGGTGTTTTTTTTTCGTAATATTTGTGGTACAATATCATTATCTATGAGTTCAGGGAGGCACACACCATGACTTTTATTAAAATTTTGTTTACTGTTCTGGTCTGCGTGCCGCTGGTAGGACTGGCAGGCTGGTTGTTCGGCAAGCTGGCCGATGAAGTCATAAAGAAATAATAGCGGTAAAAGCGGGAGCAAAACATGAAAAAAGGCATTTTCATTTCCATCGAAGGACCGGACGGTTCAGGAAAATCTACACAGATTGAAAATATCAAGCAATTTTTTAAGGACAAGAATCTGGACATTGTTTTTACCAGGGAGCCGGGAGGAACGGCCATTGGAGAAAGAATCAGAGCAATAATTCTTGATAACAATTGCAGTGAAATGGATTACATGACAGAGGCCATGCTCTACGCAGCGGCCAGAGCACAGCATGTTTCTCAGGTTATCAAGCCGGCCTTATCAGAAGGTAAAATTGTAATTTGCGACAGATTTGTGGATTCCAGTATCGCATACCAGGGCTACGGCCGCAAACTGGGTGATGCGGTTGCCGTTATCAACAGTTACGCAGTAGCAGGATGTATGCCCGATATAACTTTCCTGATGAAG
>CALZOZ010000079.1 GCA_945828095.1 uncultured Clostridia bacterium | reverse complement strand
TTTCAGACAATCCTGAAGAAAACTATGTACAGATTGCTCCTTCAACTCAGTTCAAGGACGGTGCATTCACAGAAGATGACTATAAGGCTATGGTAGCAAAGCTTAATGCCGGCGAAATCACAGTTGACAACAACATTGCAGAGATGCCTGCAACTACAAATACTAAAGTAAACACACAGGGACAGATTGTAGGTTAATTTTAGGTTTTTTATAGGGGTGTCAGTAGGCATCCCTATATTTTTAATTTTGAAAGTAACGATAAAGATAATATCGTTAAGATAGATTGAATAAAAGAAGTTTGAATTTATAAGAAAAAGAGGGAGGTAAGCCTTTGGAACAGCAATACGCAATAGAAATGCTGCATATCACAAAAAAATTCCCGGGCATTATTGCCAATGATGATATCACCCTTCAGTTAAAAAAAGGCGAGATCCACGCACTGCTTGGAGAAAATGGTGCAGGTAAATCCACTTTAATGTCCGTTCTTTTCGGGCTTTATCAGCCGGAAGGCGGCGAAATCCGCAAAAATGGCAAAAAGGTGGAGATCAACGACCCTAACGATGCCAACGACCTGGGCATCGGCATGGTTCACCAGCATTTTAAGCTGGTGGAATGCTTTACTGTGCTTGATAATATTATACTGGGAATAGAACCGAACAAACACGGATTCCTGATGAAAGCAGAAGCAAAGAAAAAAGTAGAGGAATTATCAAAAAAATATGGACTTTATGTAGATACTGATGCTGTTATCGAAGATATAAGCGTAGGCATGCAGCAGAGAACGGAAATTCTGAAAATGCTTTACAGAGATAATGAAATACTTATCTTTGATGAGCCTACGGCAGTTCTCACACCACAGGAAATATCTGAGCTGATGCAGATAATGAAAAATCTTGCGGCAGAAGGAAAGTCCATTCTTTTTATATCTCATAAGCTAAATGAAATCATGGAAGTCGCCGATAGATGTACTGTCCTGAGAAAGGGCAAGTATGTGGGCACTGTTAATGTAAAGGACACGACAAAGAGCGAGCTTTCCAAAATGATGGTAGGCAGAAATGTTGAGTTTGTCGTGCAGAAAGAGGAGGCTAAGCCGGGCGAGGTTATTCTCGATGTCAAGGACATGACTGTGGCAAGCAAGCTCCACAAGAAGAACGCGGTTAACAAGGTTTCTCTTAATGTGAGAGCAGGAGAAATCGTCTGCATTGCCGGTATTGACGGAAACGGCCAGACAGAGTTTGTCTATGGACTCACAGGCCTTGAGCCGGTTACAGAAGGAAAAATAACTCTGTGCGGTCAGGATATAACCAATATCAGCATAAGAAAACGAAACGAGAATATGAGTCATATTCCTGAAGACAGACATAAACACGGACTGGTTCTGGATTATACTCTGGAAGACAATATGATTTTGCAGAGATACTTCGAACCGGAATTCGTATCCAAAGCCGGCTTTATGAACAGGAAGAACATCAGAGCCTATGCGGAAAGACTTATTGAACAGTACGACATACGTTCAGGTCAGGGTCCGATAACCACTGCAAGAAGTATGTCAGGCGGCAACCAGCAGAAGGCTATTGTCGCTCGTGAAATCGACAAGGATCCTCAGCTCCTGGTGGCCGTACAGCCGACCAGAGGCCTTGATGTAGGAGCCATAGAGTATATCCATAAACAGCTGGTAAAACAGCGTGATGAAGGCAGAGCAGTGCTTCTGGTTTCACTTGAGCTTGAAGAGGTAATGAGTGTATCAGACAGAATTCTCGTTATGTTTGAAGGCGAAATCGTGGGAGAGCTGGATCCAAAGAAGACAACCGTTGAAGAATTAGGCCTCTATATGGCCGGTGCAAAGAGGGAGGAAAGATAAGATGAACTTGAAAATGCGTACATTACTCAAGAACAATGCTTTCCAGGCTATCCTGTCGTCCCTGCTCTGCATTCTGGGCGGTCTGATAATCGGATTCATTGTGCTGCTGTTTATCAATCCGGGCGGAGCCTGGGAAGGAATCACAGACCTGATAAAGAATTTCATGAACTACGACAATTCCAAGGTGGCCATTAAGTATTTCGGAAGCACTCTGGTAAAGACTGCACCTCTGCTGATGTGTTCACTTTCCATACTTTTCTGCTATAAAGTCGGACTGTTTAACATCGGGGCAGCCGGTCAGTATGGTTTAGGAGCCGGAATTGCTCTTTATGCAGCACTGGCCTGGGGAATGCCATGGTGGATATGCATGATTCTGGGAACATTGGCAGGAGGCATACTGGGACTTCTCAGCGGAGTACTTAAGGCATACTGCAATGTGAATGAAGTTATCAGCGGAATCATGCTCAACTGGATTTCCCTTTACGGGGTAAATATTCTGCTTACGGGAGTGAAGGAGAGCACAAGCCCGTATACTATCTCGGTATCAGGTGCAAACAAGAGTGCCATAATCCCTACCTTGGGGCTGGACAAGCTTTTTAATAACAATCAGTATGTGACTCTGGCTGTACCTCTTGCAATTATAATTGCTGTGGCTATCTGGGTTCTGCTTGAAAAGACCAAGCTAGGCTACGAACTGAAGGCTACAGGTAATAATAAGAATGCTGCTAAATACTGCGGTATGGCTGAGAAAAGAAACATTATTCTAACACTGATTATAGGCGGAGCATTGGCTGGACTGGGTGCTGCCATGTTCTATCTGACTGGTTATGAGCAGTGGAACTGCAGTGCGTCATCGGTTCCAACCATGGGATTTAACGGTATCTCCGCAGCCTTCCTCGGAGGTTTGAATCCTATAGGCAGTATTTTCTCGTCATTCTTCATTCAGCATATTACTATGGGTGGAGCTTATCTTGACAAGACAATGTACTGCGCTCAGATCTCTGATCTTATTTCGGCTATCATAATTTATCTTTGCGGCTTCGTTCTTTTCCTGAGATACATGATGAACATACGTATTGCAAGAAAAGAAGAGAAAGAAGCGCTTGCTGCAAAGAGTATTTCAGACGATGCGGAAAACAATAAGGAAGGGGGCGAAGCATAATGACATTATTGATTGAATATACACTGCTGTATGCTTCAGTACTTATCCTGGTGGCGCTCGGAGGATGCTTCTCAGAACATTCGGGTGTTATCAACCTGGGTCTTGAAGGCATAATGGTTATAGGAGCACTGGGAGGAGCGCTGACTATGAGTACTATAGCTCAGAGCTTTCCGGGAGCCTCTGCCTTAGTGATTGTACTTTCCGTTATATTGATTTCTATGTTGTTCGGCGTAGTTTACTCGTCACTTCTGGCGGTGGCCTGCATAAACTTCAAAGGAGATCAGACAATAGTAGGTACGGCAATTAATATTCTGGGAACAGCGGCAGCAACTGTAATTGTCAAGGCAATCAACACTGCAGCAAACCCGAATAACGTATCATCTGTAGTTAAATATATTCAGCCTAAAAAGGCCTTCCTGTTCCATGTAGGTGATTTTGAACTGAACTGGTTTATGGTTGTAACATTGATAGCTCTGGCTTTTGCTTATATTACTCTTTATAAGACAAAATTCGGTCTTAGAATGATGGCCTGCGGTGAACATCCTCAGGCAGCAGACTCCGTTGGTATCAACGTATATAAGATGCGCTGGGCCGGAGTGCTGATTTCAGGTGCTTTGGGCGGCCTGGGCGGAATTGTGTATATTACTGCCGGCGTAAGTGAGTGGAAGTTTGAATACGGTGTTGCCGGCTTCGGATTCCTGGCACTGGCAGTAATGATTTTCGGACAGTGGAAACCTCAGAGAATAGCTCTTGCAGCTTTGCTCTTCGGTTTGTTCCGCGCGTTATCAAACGTATATACCGGATTTGACTTCATGGTGGCACTTAACCTGCCAAGCGGCGTATATAACATGATGCCGTATATTATTTCCCTTATCGTGCTTGCACTTACTTCAAAGAAGTCAAGAGCTCCTAAGGCAGAGGGTATTCCTTACGACAAGGGACAAAGATAAGGCCAAAGATAATAGTATGAAAATTCCAAGGAGAATTTTATGTTTTTACCTGTAACTATGGAAGAAATGAAGGAAAGAGGTTGGGAGCAGGTGGACTTTGTCCTGGTGACAGGGGATGCCTATGTTGACCACCATTCCTTTGGCACTGCCATTATAGGCAGACTTCTTGAAAGATATGGATATAAGGTAGCTGTACTTCCTCAGCCGGACTATAAGTCGGCTGAGGATTTTCAGCGTTTTGGAAAGCCTCGGCTGGGCTTTCTCATAAACAGCGGGGTGGTGGATTCCATGGTGAACAACTACTCCGTATTTAAGCATAGGCGTAAAACAGACGAGTATGCACCCGGCGGAAAAGCAGGAAACAGACCGGACAGGGCGGTAATAGTATATGCCAACAGAGCCAAAGAGGCCTATAAGGATGTGCCGGTAATTATCGGCGGCATCGAGGCAAGCCTTCGCCGCTTAGGTCACTATGACTACTGGAGCGATAAGGTAAGGCGTTCTATTTTGCTAGATTCAAAGGCAGACCTTCTGATATACGGTATGGGCGAAAGAGCCATTGTGGAAATTGCAGAGGCTTTGGACTCGGGAATTGCTGCAAGAGACATAACCTGGGTTAGGGGCACCTGCTACCGTGCAAAAGACCTTTCCATAGCTGAAAGTGCAGGCGAGGGAAACCTCAGGATACTTCCGTCTTTTGACGAAATTTCCAATGACAAAAGAGCTTATGCGCAAAGCTTTGCTACGCAGTTCAAAAACAATGATAGTATATCGGCGGTGACTCTGGCAGAAAAGTACACTGATACAGTTTATGTGGTTCAGAATCCGCCGCAGCCGCCTCTGGAAAGGGAAGAACTGGACGATATTTACAATCTCCCATTTGAAAACGAGTGGCATCCGATGTACGACGAGATGGGCGGAATACCCGCCTTTAAAGAGATAAAATTCAGTGTGGTAAGCTCCCGCGGATGCTTTGGAGGCTGCAGCTTCTGTGCCCTGACGTACCATCAGGGAAGGCAGGTGAGAAGCCGCAGCAAGGAGGCCATCGTGTCCGAAGTAAAGAAGCTGACGGAGAAAAAAGACTTTAAAGGCTATATCCACGACATCGGAGGACCTACGGCAAACTTCCGCGGCCCCGCATGTAAAAAACAGCTGAAAAGCGGAGTGTGCACACATAAAGACTGCCTGTATCCGGCAGTGTGCCCGAATATGACAGTGGACCACAGCGATTACCTGGATTTACTCAGGGCAGTGAGAGCTGTAGACGGAGTTAAGAAGGTTTTCATAAGATCCGGAATACGCTATGACTATCTCATGGCTGACCCTCATTGTGATGAATTCATAGATGAACTTTGCCGCTATCACATCAGCGGAACATTGAAAGTGGCACCGGAACACATTTCCGACAGAGTGCTTTACTATATGCGAAAGCCTTCAAAAAAGGTATTCCTGGACTTTGATAAAAAATATAAGCAGACTAACAAGCGTCTGGGAAAGAAGCAGTACCTGATACCATATCTTATTTCCAGCCATCCGGGGAGCACCCTTGAGGATGCGGTGGAACTGGCTGTTTTCCTGAAAGAATACGGATTTGTTCCTGACCAGGTTCAGGATTTTTATCCCACTCCGGGGACGCTTTCCACGTGTATGTACTACACAGAGCTTGATCCTCTCACAATGAAACCGGTGTATATAGCAAAGAATATGGAAGAAAAGCGAATGCAAAGAGCGCTTATTCATTATAATAAAAAAGAGAATAGAGAGCTGGTTATAAAGGCATTAAAAAAGGTGGGTAAAGTTGACTTAGCGGGCTACCTGTTATATAATACTAAATAACAAGGTTATTAAAACCACAAAACCAGGGGAAGGGGTACTAATCACCTGATCGGCACGGCCGGTCAAGAAGGAGACCAAGTATGAAGAAAAAATATAAATTCCAGAACCCGGGCAGAACGATTAAAGAAATGCTCGCACTTTCAACGGAGAAATTTCCGGCAAACAGCGCGTTTAAAGTAAAAAACAGAGGAAAAATCGAGTCTGTTTCTTTTCTGCAGCTAACCAATGATTTACGCAATCTGGGAACGGAGCTTCACTCGCTGGAATTGTCAGATAAGAGAGTAGGAATTATTGGAGAAAACAGCTATCCATGGTTTAATGTTTTCCTATCCGTGGTGTGCGGGGGAGGCGTTGCAGTTCCTTTTGACAAGGGCTTTACACCTGAAGAACTGGCTACATGCATTACGAGAAGCGGAATTTCGGCACTTTTTTATGACGAAAAACACAGCGAAATGGTGCATAAGGCTGCGGAAATCGCAGTGGAGGGATCTGAGAAGGAGCAGGTTACCCTCTTCAAGATGACTGGGGAATCTAATGTAATCGACCAGATGAAAATTTCCGGCGAATTAAAAATAAAATCCGGAAATACCGATTATATTAACATAGAGATTTCGGAAAACAGCCCTGCTGTGATTCTGTTTACGTCAGGAACTACCAGCAGTTCCAAGGCTGTGGTTCTTACACATAATAATATTTTGAGCAACACCAGAGATATGCATGAATATGAGGACTTTTACCCTGATGATGTAAATATGGCTTTTCTGCCGCTTCATCACAGCTTCGGCCTTGGCGGTGTAATAGTTTTCATGGCAGCAGGAGCCTGCAGTGTGTTCTGCGACGGACTGAAATATATAACAAAGAATCTGGCGGAATACGGCGTGACCGTATTTGTCGGTGTACCTCTGCTTGTAGAAAATATGTATAAAAAGATTATGCAGCAGGTCAAGAAATCCGGACTTGAGAGCAAAATTGCTTTCGGTAACAAGGTGGCAGGCACACTTGATAAGGTAGGCATACATGTAAGACGTAAGATTTTTAAACAGGTCATCGACAACCTTGGCGGCAAGCTGAGACTGATTATCTGCGGAGCAGCACCTCTTATGCCTGAGGCAGGCAAGGGACTCAACGACTTTGGTATCGTCACAATTCAGGGATACGGTCTTACTGAGACTTCACCGGTGCTTTGCGCAGAAAGACCACAGGATATATGTCCTGGTTCAGTTGGAAAGCCAATGCCTAGCGTTACAATCAGAATTGCAAACCCGGATGAAAAGGGCATAGGCGAGATTGTAGCCAAGGCTCCTAATGTAATGTGGGGCTATCTCGATCAGCCTGAAGAGACAGCTGAAGTTATCAGGGACGGCTGGTTCTATACCGGCGACCTGGGATGCTTTGACTCAGAGGGACATCTGTGGATTTCCGGACGTAAGAAAAATGTAATCGTAATGAAAAACGGAAAGAACATTTTCCCTGAAGAAATAGAAAGTATTGTGGTAAATCTGCCGTATGTGGATGACTGTATGGTTTTCACTCGTGAAAAGCACAATGAGCTGGTTCTCTGGCTTAAGATTGTATATAACGCAGATTACCTCAGGCAGGAAGGAATTACTGAGGAACAGCTTGCTGAAACGGTAAAGAAAGATTTGAGAGACATAAACAATAAAATGCCTCAGTATAAGCATGTAAATCACTTCATCCTTGATGATGAACCAATGATTCAGACAACAACCAAAAAAGTAAAGCGTAACCCTGAAATTGAAAGGATTAACGCAAACCGTGAGACCGAAAGGTGGTATACAGTCGACTAATGGGACTTATCGCCAAACTTCCAGAAGTAATAGAGGAAGCAAAAAAAGAATATGAATGTACCGAAGGCAGTTCCTTTATATTGGAAGAGGAACTGGGTACCTCGAAGAACCTGATAGCTTTAGGAGATAATGCCGGCTTCATGAAACATCTTCTGGATGGAGGTGAAGGCGTGGAAAGTCTGCGTGGCAGAATCCAGCAGATTTACATAGACCCGCCGTTCTTCAGCAAGGCCAACTATGATGCTGTAATAAAGCTTCAGAGCCCTGATGGTGAAACCGCTGTAAAACATAAAGCCTACGAGGATGTCTGGAAGGAAGGCATGGCCGAGTACCTTAAAATGCTGGGAACCCGGCTTTTCCTTATGCATGACCTTCTGGCAGATGACGGAACCATTTGGGTTCATCTAGACTGGCACGGGGTTCATTATGTTAAGGTACTCATGGACGAGATTTTCGGTGAAAAGAACTTTGTCAATGAAATTATCTGGATATATAAATCCGGAGGCAGCAGCAAGAAGCATTTTGCCAGAAAGCATGACACAATATTAGTATATTCCAAAACGGACAAATACTACCTTAAACTCCCTAAGGAAAAATCCTATAATCGTGGATTTAAGCCTTACCGATTTAAAGGAGTGGAGGAATTTCAGGACGAACTCGGCTGGTATACTATGGTGAACATGAAGGATGTGTGGAGCATCGACATGGTAGGAAGAACTTCAGCGGAGAGAACCGGCTATGCCACACAAAAGCCGGAGGCCCTGCTTGAAAGAATTGTGGCTGCAGGAAGCAGAGAGGGAGATATCTGCGCAGATTTCTTCTGTGGTTCGGGAACCCTCGGTTCAGCAGCAGGAAAGCTGGGAAGACGATGGATCTGCTGTGATGACGGTCCTTTAGCTGTTGCTGCGGCTATGAAAAGACTCAGCAGGCAGGGAGAAAATATGCAGGTCATTCGCAGGGAAGGATTCTATGGTCAGGCTGCAGAGCTTGAAGCAGATGCATATTACTCACCGACGCTTTTTAATGATAAAATAAACTTTACCATTGAACTGAAATCATATAAATTGAAGGAACCGGAAACGATTGTCAGAGCAGCAGAGGAAAATCCTCTGGCGCCTATTGATTTCTGGAGCGTAGATCTTGATTATGACGGAAAGGTCTTCAGGCCTGAACCCGGTGCTTCCTTTTATCGTGATAAAAAGGGTCTTCGCACTGAGATGACGCTTGAAATTCCCGCAAAGGGTGCAGCCCGGCGGAGAATTGCTGTCAGAACAGTGGATATTCTGGGAAATATCAGTTATGTTATAATTGACGGAGGAAAGATTTTTGAGCAAAGCAGAGAATAAAAAAATCACAAACACAGCTGTAGATATAATATTCCTCATTATCGCCTGCATGGCAGGCGCTTTTTCTACTACGGCTGTAATGATACCCAACGGGCTGACTTGCGGAGGACTGACGGGCATAGTCAGGATTTTGCAGAGCTTTGTGGAAATTAATTTCTCTGTGATGTATTATGCCCTTGCCATAATCATCTGGATTGTGGTAATATTAACTTTAGGGTTTAAGGAAGCAAAGAAAATTCTAGTGGTCACTATATTGTACCCGGCCGTGCTCTTCGTGTTTGAGCTCTTTGACTTTCAGCTATTGGAAGAAAAAGATTTGATTCTTGCCGCTATTTTCTGCGGAGTGTTCAGCGGCGTGTGCAACGGACTGGTTTTCTGGAGAGGCTACAGCTTCTGCGGCACCGAGTCAATAGCTAAGTTAATCAAGAAAAAATGGCTGCCGCAGGTTGACATCAGTAAAATCCTGCTCTTCCTGGACTGCATTATAATCGTAATCGCTGCCTTTATCTACGGCAGAAACATTGCCTTATATGCGTTGGTTACCCAGTTCATTGCATCTAAAATGGTGGATCTCATAATGTACGGCTTTGAGACTAAAATCGTGCAGCTGCAGATTATCACCTCCAAAAGCGACGAGATAAGTCGCTATATTATGGAGGAAATCAGCCGCGGCGTTTCCAGCTACGATATGGTAGGAGAATATACCGGGGCACACAGAAAACAGCTTGCCGTGCTTTGCTCACCGCGAGAAAGTATTCTGATTAAGCGTAAGCTGGCGGAGGTTGACCCAAAGGCCTTCGTATCAGTAATGCAGGTCAACACAGTGTGGGGATACGGCAAAGGCTTTACCGACATAGAAGACGAAAAATAAGAAAGTTGGCTGTACCGAATAAAAAGAAATGCCTGCGACCTTGCGGCCGCAGGCTTACTGAATATGGCCCATTAGCTCAACGGATAGAGTAGCGCTCTCCGAAGGCGTTGATCGGGGTTCGATTCCCCGATGGGTCACCA